>JBIKXP010000105.1:0-10970 GCA_044355685.1 Phycisphaerales bacterium | reverse complement strand
CCGTGATTCCATCGGCACCTCCAGCCTCGGCCTCGATGGCGGCCAGCACGGGGTCGGGCTCGTAGGTCTTCCGCGCCTGGCGGACGGTGGCGACATGGTCGATGTTGACGCAAAGTTCAGGCATGATTGAGACCTCCAGCAAGACCGTCAGGATATGCGCGATGGGTATACTCGCCCAGCCGTGCCGAACTTCAACGAAAGCCTCCTTCACCTCCGCTCCGACATCGTCTCGCAGGGCGACCGCGTCCTGGCCATCACCCTGAAGGCGGTGGAGAGCTACTTCGACGGCGACCGCGAGAAGGCGCGCGCCGTCATCGCGGACGACGAGGAGATCGATCGAGTCGACGTGGAGATCGAGCGCGCGTCGATCCCGCTCCTCGCCATGGGCGTGACCGACGAGAAGTCGATCCGCTCGGTCCTCACGATCGTGAAGGTGAACAACGAGCTCGAGCGCGTGGCCGACTGTGCGGTCGACATCGCCGAGGCGGTCCTCTCCGACGTCGCGCTGCCCGCGCGCATCCCCGACGTCTTCCGCGTGATGGCGAACTCGGTGATCGGCATGCTGCGCGACTCGAACCGCGCGCTTGCCTCGGGCAACGTCAGCCTCGCGCAGCAGGTCCTTCTCTTCGACGACACGGTGGCGTCCTTCAAGAAGCAGCTCATGAAGACCGCGCAGGAGCAGGTCGCCGCCGGCACGCTGCCGGTCGACTATGCCTTCCGCCTTCTCACGATCACGAAGTCGATCGAGCGCGTCGCCGACCACTGCACGAACATCTGCGAGCAGGTCATCTACCTGCACGCAGGGCTCATCGTCCGCCACCGACCTGAAGGCTGGTCGAAGCCGCTGCCGCCAAGCCAATGAACGAACGCGCGATGCGCGACGCCCAGGCCGTTCATCCCCCACGGTCCCCGAAAGTCCCCATGCTCCTCGACGCCGAACGCTCGATCGCCGAAACCCTCGAATCCCACGGCCAAGGCCACGTCCTGCGCCATGCGGCCGCGCTCTCGCCCGTGGAACGGAAGGCGTTCCTCGCACAGCTCGCGTCGATCGACCTCCCGCTCGTGTCGCGGCTTGCGAAGGGCGGCGCCGACGCGAAGGTCGACTTCGCGGCCGTGAAGCCCGCGCCCTACGTCGCGCTCGGCACTTCCGTCGGCGCAGCGCGCGAGCACGGCGAGTCGCTCCTGCGCGCGGGCCGGGTCGCGGTCTTCACCGTCGCGGGCGGACAAGGCACGCGCCTCGGATGGAAAGGCCCGAAGGGAACCTTCCCCGCGACTGTCGTCACGGGCAAGCCGCTCTTCCGCGTGTTCGCAGAGCAGATCGCAGCCGCCGAGAAGCGCTACGGCCGCTCGCTCCCGTGGTACATCATGACGAGCCCGCTGAACAGCGCCGACACGCAGGCGTTCTTCCGAGACAACAACTGGTTCGGCCGCAATCCGGCGGACACCTTCCTCTTCGAGCAAGGCACGATGCCGTCGATCACCTTCGACGGCAAGCTCATCCTCGAGACGCCGAAGTCGCTCGCACTGAACCCCGACGGCCACGGCGGCGCGATCCGCGCGCTCCACGCAAGCGGCGCGCTCGAGGACATGCAGGCGCGCGGCGTCGAGCACATGAGCTACTTCCAGGTCGACAACCCGATGGTGCGGATCGCGGACCCCGTGTTCTTCGGGCTGCACGCGTTGAGCGACGGCTCATCGGCCGAGATGTCGAGCAAGATGGTCGCGAAGCGCAATGCTGCCGAGAAGGTCGGCGTCTTCTGCGAGGTCGGCGGCAAGACCGCCGTCATCGAGTACAGCGACATGCCGCCTGAGCTCACGAACTCGCTCGACGCGCAGGGCAAGCTCCGCTTCAACGCAGGCTCGATCGCAATCCATGCGATCTCGGTCGAGTTCATGCAGCGCCTCACCGCGGGCGACTTTGCGCTTCCGTTCCACCGCGCGAAGAAGAAGGTCCCCTACTGGTGCGACGACGCGAAGAAGACGGTCGAGCCCGCCGAGCCGAACGCGATCAAGTTCGAGGCGTTCATCTTCGACGCGCTCGGCCTCGCGAAGAAGTCGCTCGTGATGGAGACGAGCCGCACCGAGGAGTTCGCGCCCCTGAAGAACGCGACCGGCGAAGACAGCCCCGCCTGGAGCCACCAGATCCAGTCGAACCGCAACGGCGACTGGCTCGAGAAGTTCGGCGTGAAGATCCCGAGGAAACCGAACGGCGACGTCGACGCCCGCATCGAGATCGCCGCCGAAACCGCGCTCGAGGCCGACGACCTCGCCGACGTCGCCCTGCCCCGCGAGATCAAGCAGGGCGAGGAAGTGCTGCTGTAGGATTTGCGGACGCCGCCACGCGCACTCGAGCGAGTGAAACGAACAGCGCCGTGCAGAGCTGATCATCCGCACGGCGCCGTCGAGTCTCTCACCCGCAAGTCTGCGGCGGGCGTCCTTACGGACACGCGCCCCAACTCGACAGAAGCATGCCGAGGTCGGCGGAGTCCACGGATCCATCGTGGTTGATGTCGCCGGCGCCGTTGTCGGACACCGCGCCCCACGCCGACAGCACGACACCGAGGTCTGCGCCGTTCACCACGCCGTCGAGCGTGCTATCCGCGAGGCAGTCGCACACCGTCGCGCTTCCCGAGATCAGGAACGGCCCAAGCACATTTCGCGGCGTGTTCGAGCAGATCGCGGTACCGGCCGTCAGCACGCAGGTCTCGGGCGTTCCGGTGACCTTCAGGCCGCCCGTCCCAACCAGCGCGCTGTTGCCGGTGATCTGCGTATTCGAGATCACAAGCGACCCAGAGACGCCGAAGCCCTGATTCCCGAACATCTCCACCGCCGAGACGCCGACTCCGCCACTTCCACCGGTGATCGTGCAGCCGGCGAGGTTGACGACTCCACCCGGCGTCCTTGCGCCCACAGCCTTAAAGGCGCTTGCGGCTCCCGAGCCGAAGAAGGCCGCCGTGTTTCCAGTGAATGTCGAGTTCGACACCGTCCCGCTCGTCTCGTAGAAGAAGACGCCGCCGGCTTCGTCACGACCGTTGTTGCCGGCGAAGACGCAGCCATCGATGAGCCCGGTGGACTGGTAGAGGTACACCGCGCCGCCGAAATCGGCCGTATTCGCCTCGAACCGACAGTTGCGGATGAACGCCGATGACAGCGCGCCGTACACAGCGCCGCCGACCCTGAATGGCGCCTTCGGATAGATCTGCGAACCGACGTTTCCGTTGCGGAAGACGAGGTTCTCGATGCCCGCCGTTGTCGGCTCGCCGCCGGTGAACCGCGCGATCGAGGTCGTGAGACCCGTGCCGTCGAGAATCGTCCCGCCCTTCGGCGCGCCGCGCACGACGACGTTCTTGCCGTTCAGCGAGAACGACTGGTTGTAGGTGCCCGCAGCGACGAGGATCGTGCGCGCGTTGCCCGCGGGAATCGCGTCGATCGCCGCCTGAATCGTCTTGTAGTCACCCGGTACATCGATCGCCTGGCACGCATCGAGCGCACCGTCGCCGTCGGCGTCGGCGCCTTCGATGAGCGCAAGCTCGACGCAGTCGACGGTGCCGTTTGCGTCGCAGTCGATCGTCGAGGTCGTCGTCTGGATGTATGAGTGCACATAGCCCGAGTCGATCGCGACAGCACGGCCTTCAGTCGCGGGCGGCACGACGGTCTGACCCTGCGCCCAGTTGAAGACGGGCCCTGCACCCCACGCGACAACGGTTCCGTCCGTACGAAGCGCCATGCCGTGGTAGCCGCCACCTGACGAAACGGCCACGACATTGTCGAGCGGCTGCCCGAGGATTCGAACCACTCGAAGGTGCGTGCCGTCCGAGCTGTCGATGGAACCATCCGCGTTGCTCCCGCCGCATTGACCGCCTTGGTTGCCGCCCCACGCGCGCACGACGCCATCGACGCCGAGGGCAAGCGTCGAGTAGACGCCACCCGCCGCCTGCTTCGTCGCAGGAAGCTCGGCTGGCACCGTGGACTGCCCGTAATCGTTTCGCCCCCACGCAAGCAAGGTTCCAGCCGCGTTCCACGCAAGCGAGTGTTCATAGCCTGCGGCGAGATCGGCCATCCCCGACGCCGCAGCCTTGGGCACACCGGCGCAAGCGCCCCAGCAGACCACACCGCCGGAAGGTGTCAGTGCAAGCGTGTGGAGCGAGCCCGCGTCGATCTTCGTCGCGATGAGACCCGCAGGAACATTCAACTGACCGAATTCGTTCCCTCCCCAAGCGATCACGCTTCCATCGACGCGGCGCGCCACCGTATGCAGTTCGCCACCTCGCACTTCGGCGATCCCCGTCAACTCCGCGCCGAGGTACTGAACGCGCTGTCCGATCGTGCCGCTCGCAATCGGCGCTCCGTTCGCATCGGTGCCAAAGACGCGCCCGAGGCCACTCGGCGAGCCGAACGCGTTGCTCCCCCAGCACACGACAGTGCCGTCTGCCAGCACCGCGGCTGTATGGAAGATCCCGCCAGAGATCTGGACGACTTCCGTGTCAAGCGCAGGCGTCGCCGACTGACCAAGATCGAACACATACGCGGACTCCCCCGCCTCGCCCGCGCCGAACCCGACGACGCTCGTCGTGCACTGCGCCGCCGCGCTGTACGAGACAAGCCCCATCGACAACGCAAGAACGGACCCGCCAACGACATGCCATGCACCGTGCATCAAGTTCTCCTCAGCTGGACTCGGCGCACCTTCGGGTCATCCGACCTTCACGACATGCGAGCCGACGGAGGCCTTATGCGTTGCCGTCGCGCCATTCCGTAAACACTTGCTCGAAGATCGAATGCCAATTTGTCGGCTGCGATATCCTGCCACCGCATGTCCGGGCCGCTGACCTCGCTCCTCAACTCGGCGCTTTCGGGCGACGCCGCCGCCGCAGAGCGAGCGTGGACAGAGGTTTACGCCGAAGTCCGCACGATCACCGCGAATGCCATCGCACGCGAACGCGGGGTGCTTGCGGGCGACGGCGACCTCCATCCGACGGCGCTCGTCCACGAGATTTTCCTGCGTATCGGACGCAATCCGCCACGGTCGTGGGATAGCAGACGGCACTTCTTCGGAGCGGTCTCGCAAGCGTGCGAGCAGGTGCTCGTCGACCTCGCGCGTGCGCGGCAATCCCTGAAGCGCGGAGGCGGAAAGGCGCCCGTTCCGCTGACCTTCGTCGCGGGAGAACTCGCGCACAGCGACGCCGCCCGCGCGGCCGCGGATGTGGGCCTGCCCGCGGCGCTCGATGCGCTTGCCCGCGAATACCCGCGCGCGGCCGAAGTCGCGCGCCTTCGCTACATGATGGGCTTTCCGACGGCCGAGACCGCGCGCATCCTCGGCGTGAGCGAGTCCACGATCGAGAAGGACTGGGCGTTCGCGCGTGCGTGGCTCAGGCGCGAACTCGATCGCAGCGCTTGAAGAGTCTCGTGACGGTGCTCGTGACGGATCGACCGCAGGATTCCGCATGAGGGTCAAGATGGAGTCAATCGACGACAACACCGACGTGCGCCGCGCCCGCGTCCAGGCTGCGTTTGCCGAAGCGATCGACACGCCCACGCTCGCGCGCGGAGCATTCCTCGCACGGCTTCACGCCGAGGACGCAGCGCTCGCAGCTGAAGTCGAGTCGCTCCTCCGCTATCACGGCGCGCCCGACGATGCGTCCGACTCGCTCGCGCATCCGCTCCTCAGCGGACTCCTCAGCGGACTCATCGGCTCGTCGATCGCAGGCTTCGAGATCGAGAAACTCATCGGAATCGGAGGAATGAGCCTTGTCTACGCGGCGACCGAGAGGTTCCCCCATCGCCGCGTCGCGCTGAAGTTCATCCGGCCCGAACGGCTGACCGCTGCGGCACAGCGCCGGATGCGAGTCGAGGCGGAGGCGCTCGCGCGGCTCGAGCACCCGAACATCGCGCGCGTCTTCGCGGCAGGGTCGAAGTCGATCGCCACAGATGGCGCAGCGCCGCAGGATTTCCCGTATCTCGTGATGGAGCTCGTGCCCGCCGCGAAGCCCGTCACGCGCTGGGCGAACGACGCCGGTCTCGACATATCCACGCGCATCAAGCTCGTCGCAACCATCGCAGACGCCGTCGAGCATGCGCACCGCGCCGGCGTGATCCACCGCGACCTGAAGCCCGGAAACGTGCTCGTCGGCACCGATGGCGTGCCGAAGGTCATCGACTTCGGAATCGCAGCGGTCACCGATTCGACCGTCACAAGCGCGACCGAGGGGCCGATGGGCACGCTTGCGTACATGAGCCCGGAACAGGCGCGCGGGCTCGGCACCGACACGCGCAGCGATGTGTGGGGACTCGGCGCGCTTCTCTACGACCTCCTCGCCGGGCAACCACCGTTCGAGGGCCGCGACGCCTCGCTCGCAGGCCATCTCGACCGGCTCATGCACGGTTCGCCCACGCCCGTTGCGGCGCTCATCGCGCAGTCGCTCGGCGCCGAAGAGGCCGCGCGCCTGCCCGCCGCGACCGACGCCGTGCTGCGAAAGGCGCTCGCGACGGATCCCGCCGATCGCTACCGCAGCGCCGCGGAGTTCGCCGAAGAACTCCGCAACCTCGTCGAAGGCCTGCCGCTCCTCGCGCGCGGCGCCTCGCGCGGCGACGAACTGCGGCGGCTCGCGCGGCGTCACGCGCGCGCGATCGCCACCGTCTCCGCGATCGCGGCCACCGCCACGGTCGCGCTCGTCGTCGTCTCGATCCTCTTGGCGCAGACACGTGCCGCGAACGAGCGCGCGCAGTGGTCGGCGTATGTCGCGTCGATCAGCGCGGCATCAGGAATGCTCGACCAAGGCGACGGCAGCGCCGCATCGACGATGCTTGAGCGCGCGCCCACGGAGCATCGGGGATGGGAGTGGAACGCGCTCATGCGGCGCGCCGACCAGGCGGTCGACCGCGTCGGGTTCGGGAGACAGGTCTTCGCCGGCTCGTCGGATCCGCAAGGACGCCGCAACCAGGTGTACGACCTCGTCTACTCGGTCGATGGATCGACGCTCTTCGTCGCCGCAACGGCCTGGCTTGCCGCGATCGACGCCGCGACGCTCGAGCCTCGCTGGCGCGCCGAACATCCCCGGGATTTCGCCGCGTGGCGCCATCGACCGCTCGCCGACGGAGGATCGCTTGCGATCGATCTCCGGGAGGCGGTGCTGCGTCTCGACGCATCCGGCACCACGCTCCGAACGCGCGTGGCCGCAGATGCGATGCACCTCGTCACCGATGGCGCACGGCAACGCGCGTTTCTCGCAACCTATCAATCGATCGAGGAGATCGACGTCGACTCGCTTGAGACACGTCGCACGTTCGCGCTCGATCCGCCGCTCGAAGGCCTGATTTCGTCGCTTGCATGCTCTCACGACGGCACATTGCTCGCCGTCTCCGACTCCAAGGGCGGCGTCGCAATGCTCGACCTCTCGAATGGCGCGGTGCGGTGGCGTCACGCACCGCGAGCTGATCTTGCCGAGATGCGTTCGATCGCGTTCTCATCAAACGACGACCGCGTGGCGACCTGCGGGGCCGGCTTCGTGGGCATGCTCGACGCGCGTACCGGTGGTCGAATCTGGGAAGTCGCTGTTCCTGCGCGCGGACCGACCGTGATCGCCTTCTCCAGCGCCGACCGCGAACTCCTGGTCGCGAACTACGATGAATCGATCGACCGCCGCGACGCCGCAAGCGGCCAGCGCCTCGCGAAGGTGCAGGGTGCGCACAGTCAGGTGTGGTCGCTTGCCGTCGCGCCCACGGGCCGCGAGTTCGCGGCTGGATCGTTCAACGCGAACGCCAGCATCTTTCCGATCGATGCAAGTTCCGACATCGCCGCGATCACGCTCGACGGTTCGCCCGTACTGAGCATCTCGTGCGGACGCCGCACCGTTGCGCTGACCGCGCGAGGAGCGCTCTTCGAACTGGAGGGGCACAGCGCGCGCCCGATTCCGCTCGATTGGCGCGCGACGGCCGTGTGCGAGTCGCCCGACAGCACGCTGCTTGTCGGCTTCGAGACGGCAAGCGGAGCGAGCGTCGAGACAGGCATCGTGTGGCTCGATGCGATGAACCGGGAGCTCCGTCGCACCGCAACCGCGACGCGCGTCGAGGCGATCGGATCGGTCGACGATGGAAAGATCGCCGCGGCACGTCTCCGCGACGAGTCGCATGTGGGATTCGACGCGGCAAGCGGCGAGCGCAGATGGTCTCAGGACGACACGAAGGCCGATGGAGGCGTCGCCATCAACACCGCCGTCCCTGGCCGGCTGCTTCTTCCACGCGGGACTTTCAGCACCGTCGTCACGATCGACGCACGCTCGGGCGTCGCCACGACGGTGGAGCACTCGCTTGAGTATCCGCGAATCGCCGCGCTTGCTCCCGATCGACGCGCCATCGCGCTCGGCACGATCGCGGCCGATGGCGAGGTCGCGCTGATCGACGCCACGGATCTCCGAACGCTCCTCCGCCTGCCGAACCACCGGCGGCCCGTGCGTGCGGTCGCATGGTCGAACGACGGGACCCGTATTGCATCGGCCTCGAACGACGACACCGTGCGGGTGTGGCATGTCGAGCGCGGCATCGAGATCATGACGGCCTGGCGCGGCGCCTGCAATGACCTCGCCTTCGACGCACGCGGCAAGCTCTGGCTCGCCTGCGAGGACGGCATGCTCCGCGTCATCGACGGTTCGCCGCGCTGAACGCGCGCGCACGCCTCACCGCGTCGCTGCATCCATCAGCCACGCCAGCTCGTCGTCGAGATCCTCGGCGGCGACGCCTTCTTCGGCGAGGGTCTCGCGCAGCGCGGCGTCGAAGCGTGCCGCCGCGCGCGCGGCGCGCGTGCGTGCGTCGGTCGTCGTGATGCCGCGTTCGCGCGCGAGCACCGCGGTCTCCGCGCCTTCGAGCGCGGTACGGCGGTAGATCTCCCACGTGTCGGCATCGTTCTCGTCGTGTGATGCGCGCGCCGCGCGCTGCGACGCTTCGGCGATCACGGCGCACGCCCACGCGCGCTCGAACGCCTCGAACGCCTGCGGATCAAGCGGCGTCTCGCACGGCTGCTTGCAGTCGCAGCCGCTACACATGCCGGCCGACTTGCGCGCCTCACGCACCGCGGAAAGCAGCGCGCGCACGACGCCGCGCCGGAACAGGAGCCCCGACGCCGCGGCCGCGCGCATCGCGTCGCGATCGGCCGCGAAACGCGCCGCAAACGCGCCGATATCGTCGATCCACGCGAGCCTCGCGCACGCGAGGTACGCGCGCA
This sequence comes from Phycisphaerales bacterium, assembly GCA_044355685.1. Taxonomy (GTDB): domain Bacteria; phylum Planctomycetota; class Phycisphaerae; order Phycisphaerales; family SM1A02; genus QWPT01. The sequence continues at coordinate 1,753 of JBIKXP010000105.1, read as the reverse complement.
CAGGCTCGGCCGCGCGCGCTGCGAGCACCTCGAACCGCAGCGCAGTCATCGCCTGCTCTCCACGGCCGCAACGCGAAGGTCGAGGAGCCGCGCGTTCGGCTCGACGCCCCCGCGGAATCGATCGAGCCCCGCCTCGATCACGAGATCAAGCCGCATCCCCTTCTCAAGCGACGCGGCATGCTTCGCGCCGTCCCACCACTGGATGCGCAGAAAACGCTGCTGCCCGCGCCACGGCTTACGCACCGCGAGCTCGAGGTGCCTCACCGCTCCCGCCTTGCCGAACGGCCGCACCTGTGTCAGTTCGGCGCCCTCAACGAGCAGCGCGGGCTTGCGGTTCTCGCGGCCAAACGGCGCCAGCTGGTCGATCTCCTGCACCGTCGCGATGTCGAGTTCGCCGAGCTCGCACACCGAGTCGATCGCAAGCGGCGGCCGCTGCTCTTCGACCGGCGGCAGCAGCGCGTCGACCTCGCGCGTGAACGCCTCCGCGAAGCGCGCGACCGAGTCGGGGTCGGACGCCGTCACGCCCGCCGCCATCGCATGGCCGCCGAAGTTCAGGAGATGCTTGCTGCAGGATGCCAGCACTTTGTGAAGTTCGACGCCGTCGATGCTGCGGCCCGAACCCTTGTAGACATCCTTGTTCTTCGTGAAGAGGATCACCGGGCACGCGTAGAGATCGACGAGCTTCGAGCACACGATGCCGACGACGCCGAGGTTCCACGAGTCGTCGCAGAGCACGATGCCGCGCGGACGCGCGTCGGCCCCGAGCTCCGCCTGCAGCTGCGCGAGCGCCGTCTCGAAGATGCGGTTCTCCTCCTTCTTGCGATCCGCGTTGAGATCCTCGAGTTTCGCCACGATTTCCGCGGCGCGACGGCGATCCGCGGTCGTCAGCAGCTCGACCGCCTCCTCGGGGTGGCCCATGCGACCGCATGCGTTCAACCGCGGCGCAACCCGAAATGCGATCTGCTCGGCGTCGACCACATCCGCGACGCGCGCGCTGTCGAGCAGCGCATCGAGCCCGGCGATTCCCGTCGACCGCGCGAGCGTCAGCCCGCGCGCCACGATCACGCGGTTCTCACCGAGGAGCGGCACGACATCGGCCACCGTTCCGATCGCGGCGAGCGGCAGCAAGGTCAGCAGCCGGTCCTGCAGCACCTTCGGCAGCCGCTTCGAGCCGCACCAGCGCTCCGCGATCATCCACGCGAGCTTCCACGCGACGCCCGCGCCGCACAGTTCGCCGAAGCGCTGGTTACCCGGAAGGCGCGGATGCACGACCGCGCGCGCGACTGGCACTTCATGCGACGGATGCAGCTCGTGGTGATCGGTGATGACGAGCTCGAGCCCGATCTCGCGCGCGTACTTCGCCTCATGGATCGCCGACACTCCGCAGTCGACGGTCACGACCGTCTGGATCCCCTCGCCGCGCAGCGCGTCGAGCGCCTCGCGGTTCAATCCGTAGCCCTCTGCGATCCGGTGCGGCACATAGGTGCGCACCGCCGCGTTCGGCGCGACCGCCCGCAGCATGTGCCAGAGGATCGCCGTCGCCATGATGCCGTCGACGTCGTAGTCGCCGTAGATCGCGATGCGCTTGCCTGCCCGCAGCGCGTCGCAGATGGCCTCGGCCGCCTCGCCCATGTCGTGCATGGCATCGGGGTCCTGCAGCTGCTTCAGATTCGGTCGGCAGAACGCCTCGCGCTCGTCGAGGGACCTGAGTCCGCGGCCCTCGAAGAGCCGGTCGAGAAGACCTTCCCCGCCG
>JBIKXP010000104.1:0-11020 GCA_044355685.1 Phycisphaerales bacterium | reverse complement strand
GTCGGGCGGACGCATCGCTGCGTTCCTCCAGGGCGAGGATGCGCAGCCAAGCGGCGCCGGCATGATCGACGACCTGGTGCGCGCCTCGAGCGCTGCGCCGGCCCAGACAGCGTCGCGGGCGTCGTCCGATGCCCGCGCGGCGGCTGCGAAGCCTGAGGGAGCCGATGCAGCCGTCCTCGGCTCGCTGATCGAGCCGGAGCAGCGTGCGGCGACGCCGGTGCGCCCCACGTCCGCGCAGCAGGCGCAGCAGCGCTCCGAGGCGGCCGCGAAGCCGGATCAAGGGCTGATCGACTCGCTCCTCGATGACGACAACAAGCCGGGTTCCGGAGGGCGGCAGGGGTGAGCGCCTTCGACTCCCTTCAAAGCCGCGCATCCGACCTGAGCCGCGCCTTGTGGTTCCGTATCGCGGTCGCGTCGGTCTTCAGCGTCGCCATCCTGGCGATCGTGTCCGTCGGTTATCCCGAGGCCAGTCGGCTTCAGCAGCTCGTGGTCCGGACGCCCGAGGTCCTTCGCGAGCTGAACCTCGCGACCAAGGATCCGCGCGCGTTGCAGTTCGCGGAGCAGGGCACCATCGCCGTCGACGGCATGATGCTCGGCGACGCAGCGTTCGCCCCGACGGTGCAGCGCTCGTTCCGCGAGGACGGTCGGCTCGAGCGCGTGAGCGAGCTCTCGATGGCTCTGATCGCGCCCGAGCGTCCGGAGTGGATGCCGGTCAGTTTCGCCAACCAGCCGACCATCCTGCTCGTGGCGTCGCTGCTCGCGCTGGTCGCCGTCAACTTCGCCTGCTTCACCGGCTTGCCCCTCGCGCTTCTTGGCGTGACGGCTGCAAGCGCCGGGCTCGGTGCGATCGGCTACGCCATCCGCGGCGGCGATCTTGCCGCAAGCCTCGCTGCGATTCCCGCGATCCTGCTTGGTTTCGCGCTGCTCCTGCGACTTCTTTTCATCGGCCTCGGCTTCGCGACTCCGATGTTCGCCGTCGCCGGCGGTGTGATTCGAGAGGCCGTCCGGCTGCGGATCGCGCTCGGATTCGCAGCGGTCGCCATCATCTTCATTCCGCTCCTCCCGCAGTGGATCGACCCGACGTCTCCGCTGCGCTACCAGGTGCAGACCTACCTGTCGCGGTCGCTCGACGTCATGTACGTCGTCTGCGCGTTCCTCACGGTCTTCTTCGGCTGCGCAACGGTCGCGTTCGAGATCCGCGACCGCCAGGCGTGGATGACGCTGTCGAAGCCGGTGTCGCGGCTTTCGTGGCTCACCGGCAAGTGGCTCGGGCTCGTCGCGCTGAACGCGGCGATCCTGACCGTCACGACGCTCACCATGATCGCCTTCCTCGCGCAGGTGCGCGGCCGGACCGCGATCGATGCCTACGACTCGAACGCCGTTCGCGACGAAGTGCTCGTCGCCCGTGCGGGCGGGCGGCCCACCTACGAGATGCTCCCGACGGAGGAGCTCATGGCTGCCGTGCGCGACGCGGCGCGCAGCGACCCGAACGTGCAGGCCGATCTTCGCGAGGGCCGGCGCACCGAGTCGGAGGTCGAGAAGTCCTTCGCGCGCACGGTCGCGGAGCAGTACCTCAATGCGCAGCGGTCCATCGGCCCGCAGGAAGAGCGCGCCTACCGGTTTGAAGGCCTCGGGGCCGCGAAGGATGCGGGGGCGTTCCTGACGCTGCGGTACCGCTTCTATGCGGGAAACAGCGACCCACATGAACTCTACCCCGTCATTTTCAGGCTCGGCGATTCGGATTCGGCTCCTTGGGTCGACCGTCAGTTCGTGGCGGCACAGGCAAACATCCTGTCGATTCCGCCGTCGATGATCTCGAATGACGGATCGCTCGTCATCCGCGTCGCGAACGTCCGCTACAACCCGAATGCACCGCCGGGTCAGCCGCCCTTCGAGCCCGGCCGCGCGTCGATCATGTTCGACCCCGATGGGCTGGAGCTCCTCTACAAGGTCGGCGACTTCGGTCCGAACCTCGTGCGGGCGCAGCTCGTGAACCTCCTCAAGCTGTCGTTCGTCGCGATGCTCGCCGTCACGCTCTCGTCGTTCCTGAGCTTCCCCGTCGCGTGTCTCGTGACGTTCACGATTTTCGCGGCAGGTTCGCTCGCGCCGTATCTCGCGACCAGCATCGACGAGTACCGGATCCGCACCGACAGCGGCTTCGTGAAGGGAATCGAGGCGGTCGTGCGTGGAATCGCCAGCGCCACCGAGTTCTCGGTGCGCGCGTTCGGCGAGGCGCGCGCCAGCGGAGCGCTCGTCGAGGGCCGTCTGGTGCCGACCGAACTCGTCCTGCGCACGCTCGGACTGATCGGCATCGCGTGGAGCGGCGTGATGCTCATCGTGGGATTCATCGTGTTCAGGCGCAAGGAACTCGCCATCTACAGCGGACAGGGAGGCTGACATGGCAGACCGGCTCATCCAACTCGGTGCCGTCGTGGTTCTCGCCGGTGGCGTGACCATCGCCGGCGCGCTGCAGCCGAAGATGCTTGCCATCGCCGACCGCGACCAGCTCCGCTACACCGACGTCTCGGTCGAGGGCGCGCCGCCGATCGTCGCGATCGGGACCGCGATCGGTGCGTTGCGTGGTCTGATCGTCGACTACTTGTGGCTGAAGGTCACCATCCAGAAGGAGAAGGGCCTCCTCTACGAGGTGATGGCCGACTCGGACCTCATCTCGAAGCTGCAGCCGCGCTTCCCGGAGGTCTGGGGCTTCCTCGGACACAACCTCGCCTACAACATCTCGGTTCTCACCAACACGCCCGAAGAGCGCTGGGCGTGGGTGAACAACGGCATCTCGCTCGTGCGCGAGCGGGGTATCCGCTACAACCCGAACGACCTCGAGCTCCACAAGGAGCTGGCTTTCTGGTTCTCCCACAAGATCGACGGTCTCGCCGACGACGCGCATCTTTTCTACAAGCGCCAGTTCGCCCGCGAGTGGCACTTGCTGCTTGGCGTTCCGCCGCTCGACTACGAGAAGCGCAAGGAGTGGATCAAGGCCGTCGCCGACGCACCCGACACGCTCGAGGCGCTCTACGAAGCCGAGCCGGAGACACGGCCGCTCGTTGATGAGCTGAAGCAGAAGCTCGAGCCGCTGGGCGCGCGCTTTGAGTTCGGCGTGACCAAGCGCTTCCTGCTGCTGCTTGGCGAGTGGGCCGCGCGAGAGAGCTCGCCCTACGCCCGTGCGCTCGGCATGAAGGCGATGGACGACGACGCTGCGCTCCTCGTCAGCGTGTTCGAGTCGACTTTCGGCGACCCCGCGAAGCGCAAGCCGGCGATCGCCTTCCTCAACTTCATGCGCAAGCGCGTGCTGCTCGACTCCTACAACATGGATCCGCAGCTGATGTACGAGTTCACGCGCGACACCGGTCCGCTCGACTGGCGGCACCCGGCGGCGCATGCGCTCTACTGGGCGCGCCGCGGCTCCCAGCTCGGCGAGCACCGCATCACCAGCGACCTCGACATCTCGAAGGTGGTCAACAACGACCGCACCGAGATCCAGGCCATGCAGGCGCTTGCGCGCTCGGGCACGGTCGGGTTCGACCCATTCAGCGAAGACAACGTCACGCGGCTTCCCGACGCGCGCTGGATCAAGACGATCGACCGCTACTTCGCCGAGCTCTACACCAAGCACTACGACACCCGCGGCTCCGGCGGCGAGACGTTCATGAACTTCCACCAGAACTTCATGAAGCAGGCGATCCGCGAGCTGTACCGCTCGGGCGACATCGAGGGCGCGCAGGAGATCCTCACGCGGCTCGACAAGATCTACGGCCGTGGCTCCGCGATCCCGCATTCTGCCTACGACAAGCCGCTCGACCTCTTCGTGCAGGAGGTCACCTTCGGCGAGTACGAGATGCAGCCCGAGGTCGCGCGCAGCGACGTGTATTCGGTGCTCGAGCGAGGGTTCCGCGAGGGACTTCTGCTCGACAACGAGAAGCTGCTGAAGGAAGCGCTCGATTTCGCGCGCGATCTCACGCGCTACTTCCGCGACATCCGCTACAACGACTTCGTCAACAAGTTCGGCGAGGGCCGCATGAAGGATCTGCTCGGCGAACTCGACGAGTCGATCCCGGCGGTGCTCACCAAGTGCCTGCTCGACACCTCGCAGCCGCTCCTCGACCGCATGGTCATCTACCGGAAGGCGCCGGAGGACCTGCGCGCGCTCGTCTACGACCGCGTGCGCGAGCCGCTTGAGATGGAGTACAAGGCGAGCCGCCTCGCCGCGACGGGCCGTACGTTCGACGACATGATTCCGGCTCCGCCTGGCCTCGAGTCCGCGCGGCGTTCGCTGGCGGAGACGGCGAAGCAGCGCGCGCGTGAGGCTGAAGAGCGGGCGCAGGCAGAGGCGCAGCGCAAGTAGCCGTCGATGCAGGCTTCCTGCGGCACGCGGGTCGCCTGTACACTCGCGGCATGCGATTTCCGCCAGCGATCCTTGCGATCGGCCGCAACTACGCCGACCACGCCGCCGAGATGGGCGGCAAGACCGACGAGCGTCCGATGGTGTTCTTCAAGAATCCCGCGTCGGTCTGTGGCGACGGCGATGCGATCGTGATCCCGCCGATCTGCCGGCAGGGCGGTCCGCAGGTCGACTACGAGGGCGAGCTCGCCTTTGAGATCGCGCGCGACTGCCGGGATGTCCCGGAGGCCGAGGCGATGTCCTTCGTCGCCGGCTACCGCGTGGCGAACGACGTCAGCGCGCGCTGGTGGCAGAAGGAGGGCTCCGGTGGCCAGTTCAGCCGCGGCAAGAGCTTCGACACCTTCTGTCCGCTCGGGCCGCTTGTGCCCGCGTCCGAGGTACCCGACCCCCAGAGCCTCGCGATCGAGACGATCCTCAACGGCACGACCGTGCAGCGCGCCAACACGAGCCTGATGGTGTTCGGCGTGCGCTTCCTCGTTGCGGAACTCTCGCGCGGCATGACGTTGCTTGCGGGTACGGTCGTGCTCACCGGAACTCCCGCCGGCGTCGGTGCGGGCCGAAAGCCGCCGCTCTTCCTGAAGGACGGCGACCTGATCGAGGTGAAGATCGAACGCGTCGGGCACCTGAAGAACCGCGTCCGCGAGGCGTGAGCCGCGCGGCGACGTCGAGTGGCGCGTCGGTTGCGCGTGCTCGATTTGCGGCGGCGTCCGCTCACCGAGGTGGAACGGGGTCGTGGCCGTGGTCTCCCCACGGGTGGCAGCGCGAGAGGCGCCGGGCCGTGAGTCTCAGGCCTTTGCGCGCGCCATGCCGTCCGAAGGCCTCGATCGAGTAGAACGAACAACTCGGCGTGAAGCGGCACTGGCCTCCGAGGATCGGGCCGAGCACGCGCTGGTAGGCGCGCACCCCGAGGATGCACGCGCGCGCCGCAAGCGAGATGCGTGGCGTTGCATCGGTCATCGCGTGTCTCCGCTGTCTTCGCCGCCTGCGTCCAGAGTGGACGTCTTGCGGCGCTTCGACCAGATGGCGTGAACACGCACGAGTGCGTCGTGCAGCGCACGCTGGTAGACCGGGAGCGAATCGGCCGCGTCGGCGTCACCGGCATCGGCGTTCGCGCGCCGAGGCCGCACCACGACGACAAGGTCGTACGGGGCCGGTGGTTCGCTCGGGAAGTCGTGTTGTCCAAGGCGGAATGCCTCGCGGATCAGCCGCTTGATCCGGTTGCGGCGCGCTGCGTTGCCCACAGGTCGTCCGATCGAGATGCCGATTCGATGCTCGCCCGATGTCGAGGGCTTCGCATGCACGCTGAAGATGCCGAGATCGACGCGTGCGCGCGCCTCGATGATCTCCTTGAAGACCCCGCGGCCACGCAGCCTGCGCGCGCGCGGAAACCGAAGGCGTCGGCCGCTCACGACTCGCGCTCCATGTGTCGCCGCCACACGCGCATGAGCCGGGCGCGCGTGAGGATGCCGATGATCGCGCCGGCGTCGTTGCGAACCGGAAGCGGGCCGCGCTCGATGCGGTCAAGCGCGAGGTCGAGCGAAAGATCCTGGTCGAGCGGACGGATTCCCGTGCGCGCGATGTCGCGGACCTGAAGCAGAGGCAGCGCCTCGCGGTTGACGAGGGCCACTCGGAGGTCGCGCGCGCCAATCACGCCCTCGAGCGCTCCGGTGTCGTCGAACACCACGAAGTCGTCGTCGCGCGTCGAGAGATCGATCAGCGAACTCGCCGGAGCCGAGCCCTGCACCGGAATCGCGGGGCGAAGCGCCACGTCGGCGACGCGGAGCCGTCGGAGCGCCGAGAGATCGGTGGCGGTGCCGAGGCGCACGCCGAGAGCTGCCAGTTCCGCGGTGTAGAGGCTGTGACGCTCGAGGAGCCGCGCAACGATGGTGCCGAGCGCGGCAACGAGGATCACAGGCAGAAGGATCGACGGCTCGCGGGAGAGTTCGTAGACGAGCATGGCGCCCGCGAGGGGCGCGTGCGTCGTGCCGGCGACGACGCCCGCCATGCCCGCGAGTGCGAGCCGCGCCGGACCGACTTCCGCGACGAATGGAATCAGTTCGCCGAGGCTTCCGAAGGCGCCGCCAACGAGCGCTCCGACAAGCAGCGCCGGAGCGAAGAGGCCGCCGATGCCGCCCGACCCGAGCGTGAGGCTCGTGGCGACGCACTTCACGACGGCGAGCCCGATGAGGAGCGCGGCGACGACCAGCGCCGTCTCCTTCGCGTAGAAGCCCGGCTCGAGCACGGCCCGCGCGACGGGATAGCCATTTCCGTAGAAGGGCGGCAGGACGCCGTCGCCGAAATCCGGCATGTCCTTCGCGAGCGCCACGTGGAGTACGCCAAGCAGCGCGAGGATCGCGGCGCCGGTGGCGGGGCGGAGCCAGCGCGCCACCGGCAGCTTGGCGAACGCCGCTTCCGATGCCTGTAGCGTACGCACGAAGAACACGCTTGCGATTCCGCAAACGACGCCCAGCATCGCGAACGCGGGCGCCGTGCCGATCGTGAGCCCCTCGCCCGATCCCTTGAAGAGTTCTGCGCCCACGCCGAAGAGCGGCTCCTGCGTGCCGATGAGTGTCTGGACCGTCGCCGAGGCGAACACCGCCGCGATCACGATCGGGGTGAAGGTGCGCAGCGAGAAGTCGCGCAGCAGCACCTCGAGCGCGAAGAAGATGCCGGTGATCGGGGCGTTGAACACGGCGGCGATTCCGGCCGCTGCGCCACAGCCGACGAGCGTCGTCGAAGTCTGCGGGTCGGCACGGAGGAAGCGTGCGATGGCGGAGCCGAGCGTGGCTCCGATGGTGACGATCGGTCCTTCTGGTCCTGCGGAACCGCCGCTTGATATCGTCGCCGTCGAGCCAAGCCACGTGCGCAGCGCCAGCGTGGGCGGAAGCTGGGCGCGACGGCGATGGATCGCGTAGAGCACGCTCGAGACGCCATGCGCGCGCACCTGCACCTTGAAGATGGCCTGGACCACGCCGCAGAGAAGCGCGCCAAGGACGGGCACGATCGCGACCGCGATGGGGACCTTCGACGGGTTCAGCGCGGCCCACTCGATGGCGCTGTGCTCGAGCAACTGGATGGGTCGGATAAACAGCAGCGCGATGACCGCGAGCGCCATACCGGTCAGCGCGGCCCACAGCAGGATGCGCCGGTCCCGGTTGAGGCCGATCTTGTTGAGGCCTCGGGCGACCTTCCGGCGCAGCGTGGCCACGCCACCCGTGCGGCGCGGGGTATCCTGCGTCTCGCCTGGGTTGGGTGTGGACGGGGGCGCGGGGTTCGGATCGGACATTGGAAGCCTGCTGCGCGGGGGGCGGGGCTTCGCTATACTAACCCTCTTCCACTTTGCGGCCCCGTTCCTCTGGGGCAGGGTGGAACGCGAGGTGTTCCAACATGATCGAAGCACTGAAGAGCGACCACATCGTCGAGAAGCTCGGCGGCCGATTCAAGCTGACCGCGCTGATCCAGCGCCGCCTGGCGGAAATCATCGACGGAGCGCGTCCATTGGTGGAGCGCAACGGCCGGTCCGATCTGGAGGTTGTGATCGAGGAGATCGCCCAGGACAAGATCTCGCTCGAGATCGATCCCGAGCAGATCGAGAAGATGCGCGGCGCGCCTGCCCGCAAGCGCTGAGATTCGCGCGCGGCGAGTTCCTGTGGCCGCACCTGACGGCGCGCCTTCGCGGCGCGCATCGGTTCGTGCACATCAGTTCGTGCACATCGGTTCGTGCGCATCGGTTCGTGCGCATCGGTCGGCGCACACGAGTTGGCGGATCGGGCCGGGTCATCCAGCGCGGGACGAACATCCATGCAGCACGACCAGTCCGACGAGATCCCAGCAGAGTCCTCAGCTGCTCGCATCGAGCGGCTCAAGCCGCACGTCCTCGGGCGTCGGATCGGTGTGGGCGTCTGCGCGGGCATCGCTTCGTACAAGGTCTGTTCCGTCGTGAGCGCGTTGGCGCAGTCCGGCGCAGAAGTAACCGTGGCGATGACGGCTGACGCGCAGCGGTTCGTCGCTCCGCTCGTGTTTCAGTCGCTCTCGGGGCGAGCGGTTCTTTCATCGATTTGGGACGCCGCGACGCCCGCCGATCCTCAGCACATCCGTGCGGTGCACGGGCTCGATCTCTTTCTCGTCGCACCGTGCTCGATGGACATGCTTGCGAAGCTCGCGACCGGGCGCTGCGACGACATCGTCTCGCTTCTCGTGGCGTCGATCGACCGGACCAAGACTCCCGTCGTGCTCGCACCGAGCATGAACGAAGCCATGTGGCGGCAGCCAGCGACCGCGCGGAACGTGACGATCGTGCAGGGCGATGGATTCGCTGTGATTGAGCCCGCCTCTGGGTGGCAAGCCTGCCGCTCGAGCGGCCCGGGGCGGCTCCCCGAGCCGGATGACCTGCTGGCCGCAGTGGTCGAGGTCCTCGGTCGACGGGACGCCGTCCGGTCTTCCGGCAGGCCGTAGCCGCTCCGATTCCGCCCCGCCGTGCGGGCCGGTGGACAGGCGCTGTGGACGGTGCAGGCGGGTGTGCCGATCGGAACGTCCGAATTCGGCTGCAGTCGATCGAGGGACAGCGGCATCCAAATGTCCGAATGGCCTCTCAGGCAGCCTTCCGGCTTTGAATGCGACCAAACCGGGTTACTCTTCGGAAAGCCATTCGGGACGGGAGCGACGGATCGCTTCCAACCATCTCTTTCCTCCGCACGCCCCCGAAGTCCCTGCGGGTGTGCCCTCGGAGATCAAACATGCTGGTTTCGTCGTCGCGCTCGTTGACCCTGCTCGCACTGTGCGCCGTCGTCCCATCGATGGGCTCGTTCGCCTCCGCGGCATCTGTGGCCCCGAGCGAACCGTCGGGCGGCGCTGTCGCCAAGTCCGATTCGCGCGTCTCCGGGACGAGCATGGCCGGTGCGGATCGACTCTTCGACAACGTCAAGTCGCAACTGAAGGCACAGGCGAAGAGCGCGCGGCAAGGGAAGGCGGCCGCGGCGTCGCAGCCACTCGACCAGAGGCTGGTCGAGGAACCGATTGCGGTGAAGGACACGCCATGGCTCCTCGCGTCGCCAGCGAACAACAGCGGTGGAGACAGCGAGGGTGGCGTCGCGGGCAACTGCCCGCCGGTGATCTCGACCCACACGAGCGCGAGTTTCGAAGGCGGCCAGTACATCGCGCAGGGTGGCTTCGCCGAGCAGGAGATCGCGGCGGTTTCGTTCACGCTTCCGGCGTCGGACTTCCCGCTTCGGATCGATCTCTGCGAGATGATCTTCGCGACGAGTAACGCCACCGTCACCACCACCACCAAGTGGTCGGTCATCGTGTGGCAGGGAACGCCGGCGACTGGTGCGATTCAGTACCTGTACAGTTCGAACGGCATCGATCTTCCGCATCTCGTGATGCAGCCGGGAACGAACGGAACCAACATCCAGTTCAGCATCGATCCGGGCGATCCCGAGCAGATGATCATCCAGGACGACGGGTCGCGCACGTTCAGCATCGGCTACCGGATCGACGACCACAACAACCAGACGAGCAATCCCTGCCTCGTGGCTCCGCCGTCGAACTCGAACGCGTTCCCGACCACCGACCTCGGCGGTCTGCAGCAGCCTTCGCAGAACTGGCTGTTCGCGTTGAACTGCGGGCTCGCCGCCTGCTCGGGCTGGAAGAACTTCTCGCAGCTCTCGCAGCTGTGCCGTCCGAGCGGCGACTGGGTCATGCGCGTCACGTGGACGCCGGTGAACTGCCAGCCGCCGGGTGCGTGCTGCCTCCCGAACTCGACCTGCCAGGTGCTGACAGCGGCGACTTGCGCGGCCCAAGGCGGAACCTTCACGACGGAGGGAAGCATCTGCACCGGTTCGACGTGCAGCGCGGCCCTTGCGCCATGCTGCTTCGCCTCAACCGGCGGCTGCCTCACGCTTGCACCTGCGAACTGCGCGGCTGCGGGTGGCGTTGCTGGTCCGACGGGCCTGACCTGCACGGGCTACGTCTGCTTCCCGATTGGGGCCTGCTGCTTGCCGAACGGTTCGTGCGTCGGCGGCGTCAGTCCGGAGCAGTGCGCGGCGCAGAACGGCGTGTTCAAGGGGAACGGAACGACCTGCACCGCGGGGCTCTGCCCTGAGCCGCTTGGCGCGTCATGCTTCCCGAACGGTTTCTGCCTCCTCCTGACGCAGGCACAGGCCGCGCAGGCGGGAGCGACGTGGCGCGGTCCGGGCACCACCTGCGTCGATGGCAACAGCAACGGCACCGCCGATGCGTGCGAGGCTCGTACGGGCGACTTGAACGGCGATGGGTTCGTGGACTCCGCCGACCTCGGCATCCTGCTGACGGCATGGGGCACCAACAACGCCGCCGCCGACATCAACGATGACGGCATCGTCGACTCAGCCGACTTGGGGCAGCTCCTCTCGAACTGGGGCTGAGCCGCAGGATCGGTCGGTCGATCGGTGACCGGCGCGTGCCTCGGTACGCGCCGCGTTGCGGCGCCGGCGATGTCCGTGGCACAATGCGCGCATGAAGCCCACACTCTTTGCGTTGGCGGCGGGTGTCTGCTGGGGAATCGGCGAGGTCTGCACGCGCAGCGTGCTCCATGGCGGACGTATTGGCCCGATTGGCGCCATCACG
>JBIKXP010000103.1:0-11074 GCA_044355685.1 Phycisphaerales bacterium | reverse complement strand
CCGCTCCGGCGCGTCATCGGGATAGGTGAGCGGGTCGTTGGCGCTGATCGCCGCGACGGCGACGCCCTGGGCAATGTAGGTGCGCGCGAGCGCTGCGACTTCGTGTCGGATGTGCTTGACGAAGGGACAGTGGTTGCACAGGAAGAGGACAAGCAGCGGACGGCCCGCCGCGTCGCGATCCGACATGCGGAATCCACGCGGATCGGCGAGGTCGAAGTGCGGACAGGGAGTGCCGAGTGCGATCATGGCGCTCTGGAGTGGCGGCATGCGCGATATGGTAGCCTTTCGGTTCTATCTGACGGATCGCCGAAGGCCGAGACTGATGATGCTTGGAATTCGTATCGGCGCCCGGTTGGCAAGGAGGGGAAACGAAGCTGTATCCCCAATGATCCAATCACGCGATACAGTGAGTTGAACCCGACGAAGACGAATCATGGCCAGCCGGGATGCCGCGCGGATTGAAGCCCGGCCGATCCGTCAGACAGAACCTAGGCGAGTCCACTTGAGGAACGGCCATGGCGCGAAGGCGGTCACATGACTGGGACGACTCTGAGGACGACGACCGCGACGCGGACGCCGGGCGGGATCGCGACGACTCCGACCACGACGAGGCCGACCACGACGAGGCCGACCGCCAGCGGCTTTCCTCTGAGACCGGCTACTGCCCGGAATGCGGCGCGGAGATCTACGACGCAGCGGACATCTGCCCCAAGTGCTTCACGTGGATCGATGGCAATACGACGCATCGGCGGCCAAGCCGCGTGCGGTCGTCGCTGCGCGTGGCCGTCGTCATCGCCCTGCTTGTCGTGATTCTCGGCGGCGTTGGGTTCTTCGCGTTCGTGCAGCTTGCCCGAAGTTGATGCGGTCCTGCCTCGCCGGGTGCCGAGCGTCCAGCGACATGCTCCAGTGGCAATCCTGCGCGCCCGCTCGCGCCGAGAGCGCGCGCGGGCGCGGCTCTTCAGGCAACCTCATCGGCCGACTTCGTCCGTCCAGCCCTCCGCGCACGCTCCGTGCCAGGCTGCATGCGCCGAGGTGCGCCGAGATCGCCGGAGAGATCGATTCGCCCGAACCGGTTGCGCGAGGCCTCTGAGCCAAGACCGATGATCTCCTCGCGACTCTCGCCCGGATGCGACGCATCCATCGAAGATCCAACCAACTTACGCAGCTTCATGATGCCGCGATGCTTCCAGTTGTTGATCGTGGTCACCGAGACTCCAAGCGCCTCGGCCGCATGCTGGTAGCTCTTGCCCTCGCACACGATGAGACGCACGGCATCCTGCTCGTCCTTCCCGAGCAACCCGAGCGCCGTCTCAAGCACGTCGCTGCCGAGGTCTGCCTGACTCGCGTCGCTGCGAACCCTCGCACGCGCACGCGCGGCCTCGTCGCCGCCGTCCATGACCACGCGCTCCTCGAGCAGTTCGCGGAGGCGTGCTGCGCGGGCATAGCGCCGCCGCAGCAGGTTGTGCGCGATCTTCAGGAGATAGCTGATCGAGATGGTGAGCCGTTCGAGCTCAGGGTGCTGCAGAAGCCGCACGAACACCTCTTGCGAGAGGTCTTCCGCCACGTCGGGCGTGGTCGATTTTCGCAGAAACGCGTACACGCGCTCGTAGTACTGATCGAACAGGTCGAGGACCAGTGTCGCCCGGTCGTGCGTCGCAGCCATGAGAAACTCCTTGCGGCTCGCTCGGCAGAATCCTCGATGACCGCTCCGCAGACACCTGCCAAAGCGTCGGTCACCGCGTCCACAGTACGTCTCGTCGTTTGCCGGTCTATCAGGACAACCCTCGCGATCACCGGTGCATTCAGCAAGATGGGGGAATTCCCCGCCTCCTTGAGGCGCTACGGGGTGTTTGCCCGGGGCTTCTAGAAGCGGGTATCCTCTCGGCGTGTCCACAGGAAAGGCCATCACCGCCCTCGTTGCCGACGATCATCCACTTATCCGCTCGGCGCTCGTCGCCGTGCTCAACGACACCGACGACATCCGCGTCGTCGCCGAAGCGGCAAATGCCGCCGATGCGGTCGAACTGGCTCACAAGCACTCGCCCTCGGTCGTGATCCTCGACGTCGACATGCCGGGCATCGATGCGTTTCACGCCGCGACGCACATCCGGCAGCTCCGCCCGAGCACCGCGATCCTCTTCCTCTCCGCGAGCGATCACGATCGCACCATCGAGCAGGCCATCAAGGTGGGCGCGCTCGGCTACATCGTGAAGAGCGACGACCCCGCCGGCATTCCCGGAGCGATCCGCACTGTGGCGCGCGGCGAACAGTACTTCTCGCCACGCGCCGCCGAACGCCTCCAAGGCGGCGTCGGCGAGGTCCGCAGACGGAAGATCACCGGCACGCGCGGCGCCATGCTTTCCGACCGCGAGGTCGAGGTGCTTCGCTACGTCGGCAAGGGGTTCGCCAAGAAGCAGATCGCCGAAATGCTCGGCATCTCGGTGAAGACCGTCGACAAGCACGTGACGAGCGTGATGGAGAAGCTCGACATCCACGATCGCGTTGAGCTCGCGCTCTACTCCGTGCGTGAGGGCCTCATCAACGCGTGAGCCGCGGCGACGCATCGAATCCCGGCAGCCGCGCGCGCAAGCGACAGGCGCCCGACTCCCATCCCGCGCAGCATGCGGGCGAGGTCGAGATCATCCGGCTCGGCGAGGACGAGGCGGTTCTGTTCAAGCCCGCTGGCCTCTCCAGCGAGCGAAGCGGGGGGCGCGAACTCGAATCGCTGCTCTCGCGCGCCGCTGCGCAGCTCGCGTGGCCTGAGGCCAGGCTTCCGCATCGGCTCGACCGCCCGACCCGGGGCATCGTGGTCGTCGCGCGCGATGCGCCCGCGGCAGCCCGTCACGGTGCAGAGATCAAGGCGCACCAGTGGACGAAGTGGTACTTCGCCCGGATTCCGGCGGTCGGAACAGGCGCGATCGCGCGGGCGAGCGAACTTGTCGGGCCACATCGCGCCTATCTCCGTCGCGAAGGCGAACGCGCCTGCGTGGTCCGGTCGGGCGGCGATCCTTCTCGGCTGACCGTGCTCTCCATTGCGCCGGCAACCGATGATGCGCGCGACTGCCACGCCCTCATCCGGCTCGACACCGGGCGCTTCCACCAGATCCGGGTGATGCTTGCGGAACTCGGCTTTCCGCTCGTCGGCGATCAACTCTACGGCGGGCGCGCCGATCGCAACGACGCACCGTCGCGCAGCGCGGGGACTCTCCGGAACGACCGCGGGATCGACCTCGAGAGCGTTGCACTCCGGATCGACCGCGCTTCGGGCGTGCTTGTCGATCGACTCCGGTGCCACCCCGGCCGAACCGGCGTCGCCGTGCAGCTCGAGCTCGCGCTCGACGAGGCGATTCGAACGACCGTCAGCGGTGCGAAGCCGGACGCGCCGCCAGCATGAACGACCACGCGCCGCCGTCGCGCGCATCGACCCACAGCGACTTTCCGAACGCGTTCGTCGCGAACTGCGAGAGCGCGCGCCGCCAGCGGGCCGTTTCATCGGCGGCGAGGGGCGCCCGGAGTGCTCCGGCGAATCCAGCGGGGCTCAGGAGATCGTTGAAACCTGCGGTGCGCTCGAGCAGCGTGAGCGTGCCGCCCTCGACCTCAAGCGACAGTTCCTCTTCACCAGACTCGCCGTCGACGCGCGCAAAGGCGGCGCCGCCATAGAGGCCTACCTCGCCCTCGGAGACGATGAGCACCCGCGTGACCGCGTTCGTCGCCGTGGGATCGACTGGCGTCATCCCGGGCTTCGGCGTCCAGATCAGCTGGACGTGCAGGAACACGCCGTTGCGCAGGGGGGTCTCCGGTCCATGACGGAGGAGATCCTCGAGCGGGACATCCGAGAAGAAGAAACTGTCCTCCGCTTCGCGGACGGCGTACGCGGCCACGGACAGTTCGCGGTCAAACCGCAGCGCACTCGGGCCAAGCCCGACGATCTCGATCTCACCCACGAGGTCATCGGACGCGCAGCCGGAAAGCGAGGCGAGCAGGGCGGTCCCGAGGATGATGACGGTCGCGCGGGAGTTTCTCATGGTCGGGCTGCCTCGGATGAATCGTTCAAGGGCTTCGGAGTCTACTGGTCTAGGTTCTTTCTCGGCTCTGTCTAGGCTCTGTCTAGGTTCTGTCTGACGGATTCGCCGCAGGCTGGTCGCCCTCGAGCGCACGCGGGGAAATCGATGCGAGGGCGCGGTCGCTCTGCCGGTTTCCCGGCGGCGGAGGCGTGCCGAGCCCGATCAGCGTGATCGAGTCGCGCTCGACGATCTCGCGCAGGGCCGATCGGGCGATGTGCGGCAGCTGGGTCGCCTGCAGCGCAATGTTGATGCCGTAGATCGATTCGATGGCGCGCACCGGAACATCGAACGGGAAGCCCGAACCGAACAGTACCTTGCGGTCCACGCCGTGATCGCGCGCGGCTTGCAGCGCGTGCAGCAGTTCCCAGGGGCGTGCCGCGATCCCGGCGGTCGTCGTGAAGACGCGGTCGTGCTTGGCGAGAAGCGCGATCGTCTCCGACATGAACGGAGATCCGAAGCCGGCGATGACGAGCGAGAGGCGCGGGAACGCGCGCGCGACCTCGTCGAGGAGGACGGGCCGTCCAAATTCAAGCCGGCCCGACGACGGCATCGGCCCGCTCCAGCCAAGGAGCACGGGCAACTGGTTGGCCTCCGCCCGATCGAACACGCGCATCGCACGCGTGTCGGACGGATTGAACCCCTGCGTGCAGGGATCGAGCCAGATCGCGGCGGCGCCCTCCTTGCGGGCGGAATCGACCTCCGCAGCCGATCCAGGTCTCGTCGGATCGATGGCGCGCGCGAGGAACAACCGACCGCCCGACGTACCCACCATCGGCCGCAGCACGTCCTCGGGAATCGCACCTCGGATCAGTTCGCTGCGGAAACCGAGCACGACGGCCGCATCCACGGCCCGCAGCGCGCTTGCATGCGATTCGGCGCTCGCATCAGGCTGGACCCAGCGCGACGAACCAAGACGACGGACGGCGGCTGCCAGTTCGTCGCCAAGGTCTTCAAGTCGGACCCAGGTTCGGGTGTCGAGGTCCACGATCATGCAGAGCGAAATGTACCGTCAGCGGGCGTTCGGCGTGGCCGACCTATACTCGCCCCCATGAGCACGCCTGTCTGGCAGTCCGACGACCTCGCCGCCGACCCACATGCCAGGAGCGACAAGGCCCAGAAGGTGCGAACGATGTTCGCCGCCATCGCCGGAGCCTACGACCTCAACAACCGCCTCCACTCGTTCGGACTCGACCAGCAGTGGCGCAAGACCGCCGTGCGGCTCGCGAAGGTCAAGCCGACCGACGACGTCGTTGACGTCGCCTGCGGAACCGGGGACCTGACCGAGCTCTTCACGCGGAGCGGTGCGCGCAGCGTGCTCGGGCTCGACTTCACGCCGGAGATGCTCGACCTCGCGCGCGGCAAGTCGGTGCGCGCGCGCACCCGCACCGCCGACGGAGTGACGCCCCGCTACGAGCACGGCGATGCGACCGCGCTGACGCTTGGCGACGCAAGCGTCGACGTCCTCTCGATCGCGTTCGGCCTGCGCAACGTCTCCGATCCGAAGCGCGCCCTCGCCGAGTTCCGTCGCGTGCTGCGACCCGGCGGGCGTCTCGTCGTGCTCGAATTCGATGAGCCAACCAATCCGCTCATTCGGGCCGTGAACCGGTTCTACACGCACCGCGTCATGCCGTGGACGGCGACGCTCATCGCGCGCGACGGCTCCGGGGCCTACAAGTATCTCCCGCGCTCGGTCGAGACGTTCCTCGATCGCGCCCGTCTCTCCGAGGCGCTGAAGGAGGTCGGCTTCACAGCGGTCGCGCAGACCCCGCTGACCTTCGGAACCTGCGTGGTCACGGTCGCGAGCTGACGATCTCGGACGTCGCGCGAGCGTCGGAGCAGCCGCGTGCGCGTCGATCGCGTGGATGCCGAAACGGAAACGCGTGCTCGCTCCTTGTCACCGCGGCACGCCGCCCCGATGGATCGGGGCGTTGCGCCGCACCCACCCGCCGGGAGGATCCCGGCTTCATCATCGATCGAACGGGCGACGGGGAAAGCGTCCACTCCGTTCCGAACGTTGGAGACATGGCCATGCCTCAGGCCAAGAACTTCGACGGCGGTCTCCATGACCGCCCGTCATCCGGAACCCACGGCGAATCGAAGTCGCGATGTACCCGCCCTTCGCAGGTCGAACGCATCTTCGAGGACTTCATGCAAGCGCTTCTCCGCGGCGACCGCCCCACGGGCCACCGCATGCTGCGGGAGCAAGCCGAAGCAGGTGTGACCGCCGAGCAAATGCTCGAGGACCTCGTCTGGCCTGCATGCTCTGCGCTCGACGGCTGGTCGCGGCGCGACCAGATCTCAGCCGTGCATCTCAACTGCGCCACGCTCCTTCTCCGGCAGCTTTCGCACGCGCTCGGCGAGGCACTTCCTCATCGCCCGTCGCGCGGTCGCACCTTGCTCGTCACCAGCGGTCCAAAGCCTCTCGAGGAACTCGCCGCCGAGGTGTTCGTCGACCTCGCGGAGGCAGATGGTTTCGACGTGGTGTTCCTCGGCGGCGGCGTCGAGTCTGACGACGCCTTCGAGGAGGTCGGCAAGAGGCTCCCGGACTTCGTGATCAGTTATGCGGCCGCGGGAACCGATGCGGCTCGGCTGCGACGTCTGCTTCACGCCCTCGAGACGCATCGACCGGTTCCGGGACTCCGTGTCGGGGTCGGCGGGGGCGTGTTCAGCCGGGCACCCGGGCTCGCGGACGAACTGGGGATCAACTTGCAAGGCGACTCGCCCTTCGACCTGCTGGAAGCCCTCCGAACGGTGGCGGGGCCAGCGACGCGCCAGGGAAGCGCCCGCGCCGCCTAGCCTCTGTCTGACGGAGGCCCCCGGTCGCCCCCCGGTCGCCCCCGGTTGCCCCTGTGTCGCCCCTGTGTCGCCCCTCGGTTGCCCCTGTGTCGCCCCTGCGTCGCCATCGGGAACCTCCCGAATCCTGTTGGCGCCGTGAAATCTGCGGAACGGAACCCAACCTCGCCCGTACACTCGGTGCTGACCCTGCGACGTCCGGCCATGTCTGTGGGCGGTCGGATGGTCGGATCACGAGTCCCGGCGGCGTTCAGGTGAAGATCCTCAGATGCTCGACGCGCGAACCGAGAAACTCACCATCGAACGCGCCCGCAGGGGCGACCGGGATGCCATTGCCGAATTGATCGAAGCCTATCAGCGCCCGCTTGAGGCGTTTCTCTTCCGTCTCTGCGGAAAGCACGAGCTCGCGGAGGACATCGCGCAAGAGGCGTTCGTCCGTGTCATCAAGTCGCTGCACCGCTTCGACGACCAGTATCGATTCTCCACGTGGCTCTTCACGATCGGCAAGCGCCTGCTCGTCAACGCGCAGCAGAAGATGAAGCCGGTCGCCGAGAGCGAGCTCGTCGAGTTCCGCGCCGGCGAGTCGAAGACTCCGCTCTGCGAAGTCGAGTTGGCCGAGCGTGGGCAGCGCATCGCGAAGCTGGTGACGCTCGCAGTCGATTCGCTTGTCTCGCCGCAGCGTGAGATCGTGCTGCTCTTCCACCAGCAGGGCTGGTCGGTGCAGCGCATCTCCGAGGAACTCAAGATGCCGGAGGGAACGATCAAGAGCCATCTGTTCCGGGCTCGGCGCCGGATGCTCTTCGCGATCGAGCAGAGCGGCGTCTCCAATCCGAACGAGGTGTTCCAGTGAACTGGCACATCGACGGCATG
The DNA here is from genome assembly GCA_044355685.1 of Phycisphaerales bacterium. Classification (GTDB taxonomy): domain Bacteria; phylum Planctomycetota; class Phycisphaerae; order Phycisphaerales; family SM1A02; genus QWPT01. Next base: position 3,347 of record JBIKXP010000103.1, on the reverse strand, counting down.
GGCGGGCTCGACGGAGCGGGCGACGGGCGGCGGCCATCGGGGCGTGCGCAACGCGCGCTTGTGCGCGTGCTGCTTGCCCTCCGCGGCGAGGCGACCCGTTGCGGCGCCAAGTCGCGCGACCGCGCGCGGGCCGAGGCCCTTGCCGATCGCATCATGCTTGAACTTCCCCGAAGCGTGCTCCCGTTGGGGATCGCGGCCGCCGTGATCGTGTCGGTGGTGTGCACCATGCCGCTCGTGCGCGATGCCGTGGCGCCCGCCGACGCAGGCGCCGTTCCGGTGTCGAGCGTGGTGGAGCGGGGCATCCGCGAGAACGGCGCCGCCCTGAGCGATGGACTTGGAGCGCTGCGCGAGATCGTGGCGCCATTCGCGGCCGAAACAGCACCCATCGAGGAGCCGTCGGCTTTGGCCCCTCCCGCGAACGCAGCCGCGCCGTTCTCCCGTTCCTGACGAGAGGACTCGGTGAAATCTCTCTCCGCACTCGCTCGATCGACGCTCGCCACGCTGACGCTCCTCGCGGCGCTGCTCGTGCTTCGTCCCACGCACGCTGACAACGCGGCCTTCGCGCTGGCCCCCAAAGATGCGTCGATTGCAATCGACGCGCGCGCCGCGACCGAAGTACTCGGCACCGGCGGCGAGGCGGTGCGCACGCTTCTCAGCTTGCTCGCAGGCGACCGCGCGCTTGAGACCTTCGACGCGCTCGCGCGCCGGACGCGGGCCGACGTCGACATCGCGGCGAAGGAAGTCTTCGCCGGGCGGGTTGTTTTCTACGCAGCGGAGTCCGGGCGCGAAGCGCCACGCTGGATGTTCGGCGTCGAGGCGGACGACGCGCGATGCGAGCGCGTGCTGAAGATGCTCGGCGCGCGCATGCACGCTCCCGGGCGTTTCACTTCAATCGCAGAGCGCCTCCTGCTCCGGAGGGTCGGCGGCTGGCTCCTGATGTCCCCGATCGACCTCGGCGAAGCCCCGCTCGACGACGCGGCCGTGCGCATTTCGCGCGAGGATCCGGCGATCTCGCTCCTTGGCGAACCGCTCATGCAGGCGTTCCTCGGATCCGACGCCCCGGTGCGGATCTTCCTGCGCCACGACGCGCCGGTGGGCGGCGCGACCACCATCGGACTCACGAGAACGAAGCGGGGGATCCGCGCGGAACTCCGCGGCAACTACGACGCCTCGCCGCTCGGCGCACCTGTGGCTGCGGCGCCGCTCGACGAACGGCTGGTATCGACGTTCGACGACTCGGCGGTCCTTGTGTTGGTCAACCCGACCGACGGACGTCCGAGCGGTTCCGATGCCTTCTGGCTCGGCCTCGTTCCCGAACTCGCCGCGTCGCCCGCGATGCGTTCGAATCTCGCGGGCGAGCGCCTGCTCGCCATCGGCGTCTCGAACAGGAACAACCTGGTGCGACCCGCCATCGCGCTGGCGTGGCGCGTGGAGGACGCCGTGCAGGCAGACGCCGAGCAGGACCTCTTCATGCAGAACGTCTGCTGCGGCATGGTCCGCGCCCTCGAGCCGAAGTGCCAGAACTCGACGGCTGGCGCACTGACAACCCAGTCCGAGACGTCGCCCGAGACGTCGCCCGCCCGGGCGCTCCCAGAGCCGCACACGACCGGAGCGCGCACCTGCGAGGCGCTCGGTCCGTTCGCCGATCGCTACCTCGGTACGAGCTTCAAGCTTGGCAACTCCGTCCTGTGCTGGTCCACCGTCTCGACCGAATGCGGCGGCTGGCAGGTCTATGCCAGCGACGAACGATGGCTCGAGATCGTCGGATCGAAGTTGAAGTCGCACCCGCGCACAGCCGAACCGCTGCCGCCAGCGGCTGGCTTCGGGTCCTGCGATGGGCGGCGTGCTGCGAAGCTCATCCGCGCGTGGCAACCGCTTGTCGAAGGAAAGGGGCCAGGCGTCGCCAGGCTCCAGCGCGGCCTCGAGGCCGTCGCCATCGCCCTCGAGGGCGTCGGCAAGGTCTCGTTCCGCTACGAGACGCCGTCCGCCAACGCGCTTCGCGCCACCGTTGACATCGTGCAAGCCCCGCGAGCGCCCGCAGCCCCGGACGCGGCGACAGAGTCACGTCGATGAGCGCAGCGCTCGGCCGCGCAAACCACGCGACGGACGTGCGCGCCGACCTGCTTCTGCGCGCGTCGCGGCATCCGCTTGCCGCTGACGTCGCCCTCGCGCTCGAGGACGCGTTGCCGACCGATGCGGGCCGCATCGAGATGCTGGTGAGCGGCGGCGGCGACTCGATGGCGATGCTGCTCCTCGTGGCGGCCGTCCGTGAGCGCGACGACGCAGCGCTCGATTCGCTCGCGGTTCTCAGCGTCGACCATGGATTGCGCGCGGACGCTCGCGCCGAGTGCGAAAGCGCGCTTCGGCTGGCCGAGACGCTGGGAATCGCGCGGCGCGAGATCGTGCGTGTCGATGTCGCGCCCGATGGCAATCTCCTCGATCGCGCCCGCGAGGCTCGGCTTGCGGCGGCTGCGTCGTTCGCCGCGCGCCACGCATGCGGCTGCGCACTGCTCGCGCACACAGCCGACGATCGCGCCGAATCGCTCCTGATGGGACTCGCGCAGGGCCACGGTCTCGCGAGCGCGGCGAGGTTGGTGCCGCGGCGCTCGCTTGACGACCGCGACGCACTGACGCTGGTCCGCCCGCTCCTCGGGATCACGCGGACCTGTCTGCGCGAGTTTCTCGCTGAGCTCGGCGTGGCGTGGCACGACGACCCCTCCAACGCGCTGCACCAGCGCGGCGCGCTGCGCGTCGACCCCGCGCTCGCGCGGCTTGTCGAGCGGATCGCCGTCGGAGCAAGCCGACTTGCCGACGAGGCCTCGGAGATACTCGAACTTCGCGATGCGCAGCTTGGCGGCGTGCTGACGGAAGGCGCGACATCCATCGACCGGCCCACGTTCGACGCGCTCCCCGTGGCCACGCGGCGCGCGCTGCTCTGTGCGCTGGCCGAGCGCGCGGGAGGCCGACTCTCGCGAGGATCGACGGCGAAGATCATGCTTCACCTCACGCGCGCGGCGGCGCATCCTGCCCGCTTCCGCTGCGGGGCGACGTCGGAACTCGTCATCGATCGACGGACCGTGTCGGTCCTCTCAGCGCGGTAGGCAGTCGCCGCCGAGGCGATCCGCGGCGCAGGTCACGATGCCGCCCTCAATCCGCAGCACCATGGGAGACGCCACGAGCCACCTTGGGCCTTGCGGCAGCGTGCGCTCCACGCACTCGAAGCACTCGATCGGAGCGGGCGGCTCGGTCGCGGCGCTCACGGCGCCATCCGCAAGCGGAATGGCGATCGCAATCACCCGCTGCGGCCGAGGCATCGAGAAGTTGTCGCGGAAGAGCGAGTAGCAGGT
>JBIKXP010000102.1:0-11079 GCA_044355685.1 Phycisphaerales bacterium | reverse complement strand
GCGGCGCTGGCCGCGATCGCGTCGCGCATCGGGCCAAGTTCCAGCGTGCCGGTGGCGCCGTAGAGCAGCGCGAACCCGTAGAGGAACGTGGCGGCCGAGAGCGCGCCGAGGAAGAAGTACTTGACCGCGGCTTCCTGCGCGCGTCGGGTTCCACGGCTGACCGCGACCATGACGTAGGTGGGCAGGCTCGCGAGCTCGAGCGCGAGGAACAGCCAGATCAGGTCCGCCGCATTGGCCACGAGCATCGTGCCCGCGACGGCAAGCAGGAAGAACGCGAAGAACTCGCCGCGCATCACGCGGATCGGGTCGAAGGCGGCGCGTCCGGATTCGAAGGCCTCCTCGAGCTTCCGGTCGATCGACGAACTCGCGACCATCACCAGCGGAATCGCGATCGCCGCGATGAGCGCCTTCGAGAATCCGCCCAGCATCGGAATGAGGAGCCCGCTCTCCGCCACGGCGTCGGTGCGGTAGACGAACGCCGATGCGGCGATCGAAGCCACCAGGAAGAGGATCGTGACGCCGGGAACCGTCTTGCGGACGCTCGCCGAACGCGAGAGACCAAGCACGGCGACGATGACCGAGCCGACGAAGAGCACGATCTCCGGCGCGATGAGCGTGAGCTTCGCGGTCATCGGCGCTGCGGCGAGGGCTGTGGTGAGAGAGCTTTCCATCATGGACTCGTGGGATTCGATAGTCGAAGCCGTTCAGGGCGTCTGCGTTGTGTCAGTGGTGGCGGAGGACTGCGCCGACCTGGCCAGGCCTGCGGCGGAGGATGCGCTTGGCGGCAGGAGCGAGCCGTCGCGGGCGTACTGCTCGACGAGCGCGGGGTACTTCGCCAGCACCTTGTCGGCGCTGGGCGCGATCGCCTCGAGCATCGGCTTCGGATAGAAGCCGATGGCGAGGCAGACGATCGCCAGAGGCGTGAGGATTCCGATCTCGCGCGCCGAGAGGTCGCGGGGGAGCTCGCCGCCGTGCGCGTGGTGATCGTGACCGTCGCCGTGCGGCTCCTTGAGCGGACCCCACACGAGTTTGCCAAGCATGAGAAGGAGATACATCGCGGCGAGCACGAGGCCGAGTCCCGCGACCACCGCCCACCACGGCCCGAGGAGGCCGGGATAGCCGGTCGTCGCACCCGGTTCCGCGGTGAAGCAGCCCATCAGGCAGAGGAACTCGCCGATGAAGCCGTTCAGGCCGGGAAGGCCGAGGCTCGCGAGCGTGAAGAACACCATGAAGAAGCTCCACACCGGCATCTTGCGGAAGAGGCCTCCGAGCTTGTCCATGTCCTTCGTGTGGTAGCGCTCGTAGATCATGCCGATGCAGAGGAAGAGCGCGCCGGTCGAGAGGCCGTGGTTGATCATGTACATGACCGAACCGGTCGCGCCGAGGGAGTTCAGCGCGAAGAGCCCGAGCATGCAGAAGCCGAGGTGGCTGACGGAGCTGTAGGCGACCAGCTTCTTCGCGTCGCGCTGGAGCCAGCAGATGAGGGCTGTGCCGACGATACCGATGATGCAGAGCACCGCGAAGAACTGGTTCAGTTCGACCACTCCCACCGGAGTCGCGGGAAGCGCGATCCGGTAGACGCCGTAGGTGCCGAGCTTGAGCAGCGTTCCGGCGAGGATCACCGAACCGGCGGTGGGCGCTTGGTCGTGCGCGAGCGGAAGCCACGTGTGCACCGGGAAGAACGGCACCTTCACGGCGAAGCCCGCCATCAGCAGGATGAACACCCAGAACTGCTGGGTGGCGCTGAACTGCGTGCTCGAGAAGTTGGCGAGCGTCGCAAGGTCGAACGTCCAGGCGCCGTTGACGGCGGCGTGCTGCGCGGCGATGTAGATGACGCCCGCGAGCGTCAGCATCGAGCCGAAGAAGGTGTAGAGGAAGAACTTGATGCTGGCGGCGCGGCGCTCCGCACCGCCGTAGATCGCGATGAGGAAGTACATCGGCACGAGTGTGAACTCGTAGGCCGTGTAGAAGACGATGGCGTCCTGCGCGAGGAACACGCCGAGCATCGCCGCCTCGAGCAGCATGAACCAGGCGTAATACTCCTTCTCGCGTTCTTTCACCGCCGTGAACGACCCGATCATGGCGAGCGGCATCAGGAAGGTCGTCAGGAGGACGAGCATCATGCCGACGCTGTCGGTGCCGAGCGAGAGGTTGATGCCGAGCGACGGCATGACAGCGAGGCCGAGGCCCTGCGGCGCGAAGGAGCCGTCGGACCATCCCGGGAACACGAGCGCCGCCGCGACCGAGATCGCGAAGATGGCCAGCGAGCCGAATGCGGCGATCCAGCGCGACATGCGTGCGGGACCAAGCGCGATGAGCGCCGCCGCGACGAGCGGTCCGAGGATCAGGAGCGAAGTGAGAGTCGGGAGCATCGGCCGTTCCGTGACAGGTTGAGTTCAGGTTTCAATTCGCAGGGCGGAAAGCTGTGGCGGTGACCGCGGTTCGACGCGGCCGGCGCCCGTTCATCCGCCGTTGATCCAGATCCAGAAGACGCACGCCGTGATAAGCGCGATGCCGATGGCCATCGTGGCGGCATAGCCCTGCAGCGCGCCGTTGTAGAGCGGCTGGAAGGTGCGGCCAAGGAGCCGCGGCAGACGCGCGGAGCCATCGACGAGTCCGCCGTCGATGATGTGCTTGTCGACGAGGAGCAGCATGTGTCCGACGAATGCGGCAGGGAGCCGGATCGTCGCGTTGTAGACCTCGTCGACGTACCACTTGTTCTCCATCGCAAGCGGCAACCAGCGGGTCAGGCCGTTCGAGAGGAGCGCCGCGCGGAGACGGTCCGCTGCGCCACGGTTCAGGAGGTGGAAGAACACGGCGACGAGGATGCCCGCGATGCCGATGACGCTCGCCACGACGCTGGTCGCCTTGTGGACGTCCTCGATGCCGGTGAAGGACAGCGCATGGTGCGCATGCTCGCCGTCGGCGGCGTGGTGTCCGGCTGCGCCGGCGACGGCCGACGACTGACCGACCATCGTCTGCACCCAGTTCGCCTGTCCCTGCATCGCCATGTAGGCGGGGACCGCCGCGAGAAGCGCGCCGACACAGATGACGAGGAGCACGCCGTTGATCGCGATCCTCGGTCCATGCGGGTGCCACTCGTGCGTCCCGTGGCCGTGACCGCCTTTGTGGCTTCCGGCGTGGCTGCCATGACCGTGGTCATCACCAGCGCCGTGCGAATCATGCCCGTGGGAATCATGGCCGTGGGAATCATGGCCGTGGATCTCGTCGCCGGGCTCGTACTTCGTCGGACCGCCGCACACCCGGAACCACACGCGGAAGGTGTAGTAGGCGGTGAGGAACGCGGTGAAGAGGGCAAGCCAGCCGAGCGCGGCTGCGCCGGGCGTGCTGCTTGCGAAGGCCTCGGCGATGATTGAGTCCTTCGAGAAGAAGCCCGCCGTGAAGGGGAAGCCCGCGAGGCAGAGGCATCCGATCAGGAACGTCCAGCTGATGACGCCGAAGCCCTTCACGTTGCGAAGGCCGGAGAGCTTGCGGAGGTCGAGCTGTCCGGCCATGCCGTGCATGATCGCGCCACAGCAGAGGAAGAGCAGCGCCTTGAAGAACGCGTGGGTGAACACGTGGTAGACGGCGCCGAACGTTGTACCGACGCCAAGGCCGAGGAACATGTATCCAAGCTGCGAGACGGTCGAGTAGGCCATCACGCGCTTGATGTCGTACTGCGCCATGCCGATCGTCGCCGCCAGCAGCGCCGTCGCACAGCCGATCCACGCCACCGTCGGCAGCGCCATCGGGTGCAGGTCAAAGAACGGGAACAGGCGAGCGATGAGGTAGATGCCGGCCGTGACCATGGTCGCGGCGTGGATGAGCGCCGACACGGGGGTCGGACCTTCCATGGCGTCGGGCAGCCACACGTAGAGCGGAGCCTGCGCGCTCTTGCCGAATGCGCCGAGCATGAGGCAGTAGGGGATGGCCGCCTTCGACCAGTCGCTCGCGCCGGCCGAGGTCGCGACGTCCGACGCCAGCGCCTGGAACAGCGCGTCGTAGGACACCGAGTCGTAGTTCCACCAGATGAGGAACACGCCGAGGGCGAGGCCGAGGTCGCCGATGCGGTTGACGATGAACGCCTTCTTTGCGGCGGCGACGGCGCTGGGCTTGGTGTAGTAGTAGCCGATGAGCAGGTAGCTCGCGAGGCCGACGCCCTCCCACCCGAGGTAGAGGAGGATCAGGTTGCCGCCCATGACGAGCGCGCCCATCGCGAAGAGGAAGATGCTGACCGAGCCGAAGAAGCGTGCGTAGCCCTTGCCGACATCCGCCTCCATGTACTCGGTCGCATAGATCGCGATCAGCGAGCCGAGGCCGGTGACGAACAGCATCCACAGGAGCGTGAGCGAGTCGACGTAGAGCGCGAATGGCGCAAGGAACGAGTGCCAGCGCGCCTGCGCGTCGCCGCCCCATCCGAAGGCGACCCAGTCGAACAGGTGGATCGTGCGCGCGGCGTCGGTCGGGCACGCGCGGTAGAGCATGAAGGTCGTCGCGAACGCGCCAAGCAGCGCGATCACGGTGATGATGCCGGGCAGCTTGCCGCGGATCTTCATGGCGGCGCAGACGCCGCACAGGATGGCGGCGAGCGCGGGGAGAAGGAGGATCAGCCCGGCCCACGCGAGTTCGGGAGCAGCGACGGCGGCCGGAATGGCCGCGTCTGCAGCGAGGATCGCTGGCGCGGAGGCGAGGCTCAGGTTGCTGGCAAGTTCGATCATGTCTGTCACCAACGGTCTCCGTCGCTTGGGTTCCCGACGACTGTTCCCGATGCGCGCGCCTGGCGCCTCATGCGTCCTTCAGTTCCGACCACGCCTCCGAGTCGAGCGTCTCGCGGCGGCGATAGAGCAGCACGATCAGGCCGAGCGCGAGTGCGGCTTCCGCCGCCGCGATCGTCAGGATGAAGATGACGAAGACCTGGCCGGAGACGTCGTGGTGCACGGCGCCGAAGGCGATCATCGCAAGCGCCGCCGCCTGGAACATCAGTTCCGTGCAGAGGAACATGATGATCATGTTCCGACGGCTAAGGAAGCCGACGAGCCCGCAGGTGAAGAGGAGCGCGCTCATCAGGAGCGCCATGTTCACGGTGCCCGCATCGGCGGCCGCGAGAAGCGCAGCGCCGAAGTCGGGCTGGATCGATGCGAGTTCGATTGGATTCATCGGACGCCTCCCGTTCCGCCGGCTTCACCCTCGACGGTGAAGCGACGCATGCCGGCAAGGCCGCGCCGCTCGTCCTCGCCCAGTTCGATCTGCTTGCGCGCAAGCACGACGGCGCCGAAGAGCGCCATCAGCAGCACGACGCCGGCGATCTCGAGGCCCGCGGGATACTTCGACACGAGGTCGACGCCGACCTGTCGGCCGTTGTCGGGCAGGAACTCTGCGGTCAACTCCACAAACTGCGACGAGCCATCGGAGAGCCGCACCTCGACGCCAGCGGTGTCGCCGAGCGTTCGCAGCGCGCCGCCGTCGGCGTTGCGCACGACCTCGACGACCTCTGGCCTCGGGGTGTCCGGTGCCGCTGGCTTCCACGATGCGTTGAAGGCTTCCCTCGCGGTCGTGAGCATGAGCTTCGGCATCGCGTCGAGCCGTTCCCACGCCTCGTTCGCGCCGATGACTGCGGTGCGCTCTGAGACATCGTCGCGGAACGACTGCGCCGACTTCGAGAAGTAGGCCTCCGACAACGACGCGAGCATGACGAAGCCGAGGAGCACGGCGCTGCCCGCCTCGCGCGGCACGCGGTCGTACCACGCGCCGCCATCCTGCTCGGTGGGCGACTGCTGCGCGAGCATCAGCACGAACATGTAGGTGATGAGGATCGCGCCCGCGTAGACGATGATGAGCGCGAACGCCATGAACTCCGCGCCAAGAAGCAGGAAGAGCGCGGCGGTCGCGATGACGACGAGGATGAAGTAGAGCGCGGCGAACACCGGCCGCGGATGCGTGATCATGCGCACGGCGCCGGCCAAGCCGATGAAGCCAAACACCACCGGGAAGATCGGCGGAAGACCGTCGCCCGAACCCGCTCGCTTGAGCACCTCGACCACAAGCACGGCGAAAGCCGCGAGGCCGCCGACGGTCGCCGCCACACGGACGCCGCGGGGACCGGGCCGCATCAGGAACACCAGCGCGATGGCGCTGACCGCACAGGCGATGGTCAGCGTGAGCGCCGGAGAAATCGCCGGTGCATTGCCCTCGGCAAGCGCTGTGACCATGCACGGAAGGAAGGATGGCTCGGGGAGGGGGAGAATGGCGGAATCCATGCCTCGTGCTCGAAGGTTCTCGGCCACGTTCGTGGTGCGTGACATGCCACGGCACCCCGACGCGCCTCGGACGGCGCCTCGGACTGAGGGGCGGTCCCTCAGCCGAGCAGCGTCCGACTGCCGGACGCGTAAGGTCGGGAATGTATGGCTCAGGACCCGATCCCGCAACCAACCCGTTGCCTTCGCTTGGGTTTGCCGTCGGGCGTGCGGGTACGATCCTGCCCTTATGCCGTCGTCGGTCCGACGCGCCCTCCCAAACGCGATCACCATCGCCCGGCTCGGCCTCGCCGTCCTGTTCTTCCTGCTGCTGCAGGCAATCGGGAGTGCGTCTTCCGCCGAGGCGATCGAGCGCCTGGGCGGCTGGGCCATGTCGCTCTTCATCGTGGCGGCCCTGAGCGACATTCTCGACGGCTATCTCGCGCGCCGCTGGAAGGTGGTCAGCGCCTTCGGCCGGGTGATGGACCCGCTGGTCGACAAGATCCTCGTCCTCGGGGGGTTCATCTACCTCGCTTCCCCGATCTACGCCCCGAGCGAGGAGCACCGGATGATCGGCTCCGGCGTGGCGGCGTGGATGGTCGTCGTGCTTCTCCTGCGCGAATTGTTGGTCACGGGGCTCCGCTCCTACATCGAGTCGAGGGGAATCGCCTTCCCGGCCGATTGGTCTGGCAAGCTCAAGATGTTCATCCAGTCCTTCTGCGTCGGCTGCTGCGTCTTCGTCGGAACGCGCGTCGAGCCGCCCGACTGGATGATCTTCCTGCGCGACACATCGACGTGGGCGACCGTTGTGCTGACGGTCCTCAGTTCACTGACCTACATCCACAGGGCGCTGCGCGTGCCCCGTGAGACGGGAGCCTCGATATGAGCGCTGGTTCCGGCGGTTTCGGCGGTTTCGGCGACTGGGTCGTCACTGGCATGGGACTCGGGCGGCTGCGGCCAGCGCCCGGGACATGGGGTTCGCTGCCGCCGGTGGCGCTGGCGATGGTGCTTGCCCTCGCCGAGATGAACCCGCGCCACATCGACATGGCGTTGGCGGCGCTTGGGCTTCTGTTCGGAATCGGCTGCCTCGTCTGGGGGCAGCGCGCGGAGGGACGGTACGGGAAGAAGGACCCCGGAGCGGTCGTCGCCGACGAGATCGCGGGACAGTCGCTCGCCCTCATGTGGCTTCCGTGGAGCACCAATGGTTGGCGCGTCGTCGCCACCTGCGCGATCGCGTTCTTCATGTTCCGGCTCTTCGACATCATCAAGCCGCCGCCGGCACGCGGGTGGCAGCGGCTCGAGGGCGGCCTCGGCATCCTGATCGACGATCTCGTCGCCGGGCTCTACGCGCTCGTCGCCACCCAGATCATCGTGCGGAACCTCTGGTGAACGATGCGCGAGTTCGCCCTGCTTGACCGGCTCTTCGCGCTGAACGCGGAACTCCCGCCGTCTGTCCTCATCCCGCCGGGAGATGACATGGCGCTCGTCTCGCTCGCAGGCTCCGACCGGGTACTGGTCGCGGCCGACAGCGCGATCGAGGGTCGCCATGCGCCGCTCGGCTGCGATCCCTACCTGATCGGGAAGAAGGCCGTGCTGCGCAACCTGAGCGACGTCGCCGCGATGGGCGGCGCGCGTCCGGTTGCAACCATCGCGTGCGCCATCCTTCCTCGTGGGATCGACGAGGCGCGCGCCTGGCGGCTGGCGGAAGGCCTGCGCGAGACGGCCGCACGCTGGGGTGCGCCGCTTGTGGGCGGAGACATCGCGACCGGCGCGGCCGCAGCGGCTGGCGCCGGAATCATCGCAAGCGTCACGATTCTCGCCGTGCCGCTTTCGCCCGGTGCGCGCATTGCGACGCGTGCCGACGCGCGCGCGGGCGATGGCGTCTACGTGACCGGCACGATCGGCGGGGCATGGGACCGCGCGACGGGCCTCGGCCGCCACCTCGACTTCACGCCGCGGATCGACGCTGCGCAGGAACTCGCCGCAACACTCGGCGAACGCCTCGGCGCCATGATCGACGTGAGCGACGGGCTCGGCCGCGATCTCGGCCACATCGCCAAGCAATCGGGCGTCGCGATCGAAGTCGACCTCGCCCGGGTGCCTGTTCCCACCGGTACCGACGCCTTCGATGCGATCGCGCACGGCGAGGACTACGAGCTCGCGTTCACCGCGCGTGGCGACGTTCCGCCCTCGGTTGCCGGCGTCGCGGTCACGCGCATTGGGATCGTGGTTGCCGCCGTCGGCGATGCGCGCGGCGTTCGCGCGCGCGACCAGGCCGGCAACTGGATCGACATCACCCGCGCCGGCTTCGAGCACGATGGCAGCTCACCCGGGGGCCACTCCCCCGGGGGCCACTCACCCGGGGGCGCCGCGCGCGGAGGGGGGGCAACTTGATGCACGAACGCCCAGCGCTGCCGCTTGCCTTTCACTTGAGGGAACGCGACGCCACCGAGCAACTCGGAGAGGTGCTCGGCGATCTCTTGCGAAGTGCGCCAACTGCGCGAGGCGCCGCAGTGGTCCTTCTCTCAGGCGACCTCGGCGCTGGCAAGACGACGTTCGTGCGCGGTCTCGCGCGCGGCCTTGGCGCCGATGCCGAAGCCGTCGCCAGCCCCACGTTCACGCTGCGAATGGATCATGCCGGCGAACGCGCGCTCGTCCACGTCGACGCCTGGCGCATGCGCGGTCATGGGCGCGAGGAAGAACTCGAATCGGTCGGCCTCGACGAGGCGTTCGCATCGAGTGCCGTCGTCGCGATCGAGTGGCCTGAGCACATCGCGGCGGCACTTCCGCCACGGCATCTCAGGGTGCGTCTTGAGCACGCCGACCCACTTGAGGAAGGCGCGGAGCCAGGACGCGTCGCGACGATCTCCGCCGCCGGACTCGACGATCGAGAGATGCGCCGCCTCGCGGAAGGTCTCGCGCTCCTCGTGCGCGCGGCGCGCATCGCGCCGCCGGTGTGTCCGTCGTGCGGCGGGACGCTCGAGCGTCCATCACGTGACGGCGAGGAGCGGGGGAGTGGCGCCTTTGCCCCCTTCTGTTCGGTGCGCTGCCGGCAGGCGGATCTCGGCGACTGGCTGACGATGCGCCATCGCATCGCTGGCCCGGAGACGCCCGAGTTCGATGACGTCTGAACGGTCGACGACGTCTGAACGCGTGCATCGGTCGACGGCCGGCGTTCCATCAGTCGGAACCTACGGCGCGATGGCGAAGATCTGGAATCGATGTCCGACCGGCTTCCAGCCGAGCTCGGCGCAGATGCGGTTGCGAAGCTCGGCGAGTTCCTTGCTCTGGAACTCGACGCGGCGTCCGCTCTTGAGGCACACCATCACGTCGCGCGGTTCACGGCCGTACAGCAGCTCGTAGTGGGATTGCTTCGCATCGAAGAGCGACTGCGTGATGATTCCCGCGTCAAGGAGCAGCCGGATCGTGCGATAGACGGTCGCCTTCGAGACGTCGAGGCCGCGGGCTCGGAGGTCGAGCAGCAGTTCCTCGGCCTCGAACGACCCGTCGCGGGCAATGATGGCGTCGAGGACGTCCGCGCGCTCCTGCGTGTACTTGAGGTCGCGGCTCTTCAAGAAGCGACGGAACACGGCGCAGAGCGGAACGAACACCGGGATGGCGGGGGTCTGCTCGACGTCGACGCCCCGCTCTGGCGCGCGCGACTCGGCGGAGTCGGCTGCCTCGTCGAGCGGTTCCGGGTGGTCTCGGCTCTCCATGGGTTCGGATCGTACGGGCGATTCTTCGACGATCGAAGCCGGATTGTCGATAGGATCGATCTCCGTCCCGCGATCCGAACTCCGGTCAGACCCCACCGCCATGCGAACCACGCCAACGACCACCCTCGTCGCAGCATTCCTCCTCGCCTCCGGGTTCGCATTCGCGCTCCCGACCGCGACTTTTTCCGGCAGAAGCGCGACAGACGCGGCGCCCCGGGGATCAGGTCTTCCGAGCTGGATCACCGAGGGCAAGCCCGGCACGGGGCCAGTCTTCCTTGTCCGTGGCCGGATCGGCTCGGGCGAGGACGCGTCGGCCGGATACGCCTGGCTCGCGGAGCTCGAGCGGTTTCACTTCGCCTGGGGCGGCGCTGTCGCTGGCGCGCAGGACGTGGTTTTCATGATCGAAGCCCCCGACCACGAGAAGCTCGATGCGTTGATCGCGTCGGGTCCGTGGTCGCAGGTCAGGTTCACAGTCGAGCCGCTCGTTCGCACCAAGGATCGCCTCGCGCGCGCCGGAAAGGCTGAAGGCGCGCCGCTTGCTCCGGATGCAGATGGCGACGCGCCGTGGGCGCCGGATGCAGCGCCCAACCGACCGATCGCGGAGCCGAATCACGGCGACGGCACGACGTACCCGGCGCCGTGACCGGCGCTTGCTCGTGACGTCGGCGGTGATCGGTTCGGGCGCGACGGAGCCCCGCACCTTTCGAAGAGGTTTGAAAGTCCTATAATATGTATTCTGTTAAGTGGGGTGTCTGAGCAGGAAGTCTCTCGGTGTGGCGCTGACGTTGGCCCGGTTCTGGCCCGTCCGCTTCCGCCTGCTTCCTCTTGTGAGCTGTGCCGCTTGGGTGCGACGCGCGATCACTTGGTCGCGTCTCATTGGTCGTCTCAACCGGCGGTCGCCGCGGCCTGCAGCGCGCCGAGTTTGTCGAGGCCGAACGCCTCGTGCACGATCTCGAGCGCGCGCTTCCCATCCTGCTTGGCCACGATGCACGAGATCTTGATCTCGCTCGTCGTGATGTTGTGGATCGAGATGCCAGCCGCGCCGAGCGCCGTGAACATCTTGCTCGCGACGCCGACGTGGCTCTTCATGCCGGTTCCGACGACCGAGATCTTGGCCAAGCCGATCTCGA
>JBIKXP010000101.1:0-11176 GCA_044355685.1 Phycisphaerales bacterium | reverse complement strand
GGCTTGCCGCGCGCGAAGGCCGGCATCGGCCACTCGCAGATGTGACGACCTTCGCGGTCGAAGCGCTGGACGCGGGCATCCTTGTCGATGACGTAGATGTCGCCCGACGTCGGATCGGCGGCGAGGACGCGCGGGCCGTTGAACTGACCGCGTCCACGGCCCGGAACGCCGAAGGCAACCTCGACAGGTACGCCGCGTGCGACCATCGGTACATCGAACTCGCCCGGCGCACCGCCCTGCTTGCCTGCAAGCGTGGGCGCGCTGGCGTCGTCGACCCCGGCGAGGCCATCGGCGCTGCGCGCACCATCGGGCCCGCTGCTCGGCCGATCACACGCCGTCATGCCGACGGCAAGCGCTGCAAGCATGGCGAAACCCGCCGCGCGCGGCGCGTGACGCCCCACCGCCACAACGACGGCGCGTACGCCGACGATCGCGAGAATCGCAGCCGCGAGCAGCGCCGCCGCCCCGAACAGCACCGTCTCGGGCCGCTGGTAGTGGATGGCGTTGAGAATGTCGGTCGCGATCCACTGGAAGCCAGGCGGGATCACGCGGCCACTCGCCGTGAGTTCGCCGAGACTCCACGCGAGCGCCACGGGAAACGCAGCGAAGCCGGCGAGGACGAGTTCAGCGCGCAACCCGCGCACCCGCGCGCCGAAGCGGCCGCCGTCAAGCGCGCGCAGGTTTCGCGCCGACTGCGGTTCGCGGCCATCGAGCGCGACCGCGACCACGGCCGCCACGGCAAGCGCCCGCGCGGCCAGCGTGCAGACGACGATGAGCGGCGTGTCGTACACGAAGGCACTCGCGTGGTGGTTGTACCCCGCCTCGAGCGCGACGGCGACGACGGTGCCGGGTACGAGCGAAGCGAGCGCGCAGACGACCGTGGCCGCCGCGCCGAGACGTCGGAGCGTCGTTCCCCGGGGCGACGCGAGCGCCGCGCGCAGCGCGACCGCGACAAGCGAGACGACGAGCGCGGCAATCGCAGCGACGACAAGGGCCGAGACGAGCGCTCGGCCATGCAGGACGAGGAAGTCGCCGAGGCGCGGCGCGTTGAAGAGCGCACGCGCGAAGAGCACGACCGGCGTCAGGACGATGGCCGCCGGCAGCGCCACCGCGAGAAGCGCCGTCCACGTCGGGCGAGCCTCGGGTTGCTGCCGGGCCCGGTCGCGGAGGCCGCGCACGCGCGTGGCGCGCGTCATCCACGCGACAAGCGCAAGCCCGAGGACGGCAAGCGCGATCGCAGGCAGCGCCGCCGCCAGCACGCGGCCGGCCGGCGCGCCCAAGGCATCCATGCTTCGCAGCTCGAATCCGAAGGTCGGGATGAAGGCAAGGTCGAACGCCGTCGTCTCCCCAAGGAGGAACGCGGCGGTGGCGACAACGCTCACGAGGAGGAGCCGCCAGTCGCGCGACCACGCTGCCCGCAGGCGCGCGCCCCAGTGAAGGCCGTCGATGTCGGCAAGGCGCGTATCGCCCGACGAACCATGCAGGCTTCGCGCTGAAAGCGCCGCAAAGGCCGGCGCGGCGCACCAGGCGACGAGCGAAAGCGCGAGGATCGCCGTGCGCACCTCGGACACGGCATTCGAGCGCTCGGCGAAATCGCCGATCGGCGTCCCGGGACCAACCGAAAGCCAGATGCCGGCGTAGAGAAGCCACGGTGGCAACGCGATCGGCAGAAGAACGGCAAGCGAGAGCGCCACGCGCAGCGCGCGGGGCGAGACGCGCGGCAGCGCGCGCGACGCGGCCCAACCGAGGAGCGCGCCCGAGCCGGCAGCGCCGAGGCTCCACGCGAGGCTGCGAAGGAGGACAGCGAGCGCGCCGCCGCCATCGACCGGGCCACCGATGAACTGCACCGTCGACGCACGTCCGCCTGCGGCTTGGCCGCCGAACAGCGCCTCGATGCCAAGCGCAAGCGCAGGCCAGAGCGCGACCAAGCCGACGATCAGGACAAGCAGAAGAGCGACCGACGTCGCGAAGAGCCGCCCCTCGCGGGTGCGCGTCACGCAGTGCCCCCGAGAATCCGCAGGGCACGCACGGCGGTCTCGTCGGCCGTGCCGGCGATGTCGGCAACCTCGAAGGCGAGCGGGTCTTCCGCCTTGAAGCCGGGGTCGCAGGTCGCGTTCGGGCCGATCGGAAGATTGCGCGACGGCGACCGGCATTGGATCGCCTCGCTTTCCGGCGAAATAAGCCACGCGGCCACGCGCTCGACGTGCTGCGTCGGGCCCGGGCGGCCCGCCACCATCGACACCGTGTTGGGGACAAGCATCGTGCCGCCGCCGGCCACGCCCGCGTTGAGCGTACGCGGCAGCGTCAGCTCGACGGCGAGGCCCCGGGCCTGCGCCGCGAAGACATCATCGGTGTCCGTGAGGCCATACGCGCACTCGCCCGAGACGACCGCCTCGACGGTGGCTGCGTTGCCCCCCGTCAGGACGACGGTGCCGTTCGCGCGCAGGCCCTCGAGCCACTCGTCGAGCGTGGGCGCATCGAGGTCGCGCTTGTGCGCGTTCTGCCACGCGAGTTCGAGCGCGGCGAGATGGCCACGCGTCGTTCCGAAGCGCGGATCGGCAATCGCGATCGCAGCGCGGCTTCCCTTCGCGATGCCAGGCTTCGCAAGGTCGCGCCAATCGGACATCGGGGGCGTGCCGCGCGAAGGCGCGTAGGCGATCACCCGTGCGCGTGCCGCGAACCCGACCCAGCGTCGGTCGTCGTCGCGATGCGAGGCGGGCCACGACGACCACACCGAATCAGGAAGCTGCGCAAGCAGCCCGTCTTTCGCAAGACGCACCGCGGCGAGACCCTCGGAACTCCAGAAGAGATCGGCGCGCGGGCGATCGCGCTCGGCGCGCACGCGATTCTCAAGCCCGGTCGTCTTCGATGCCTCGGTGTCGAACACGGCATCGATCTCGACTCCCGTGGCGGCCGTGCACGCGGCAAGCACCTCGCGCGCGAGCACGTCGTCGACCGAGACATAGGCCACGACGCGCGGCGAGCCACCGCGCCGCGCGCACGCAGAGATCGCGGGGAGGAGGCCCAACGCGCCGACTCCAACGGCCGTGCGAACGAAGCGTCGCCGCTCGATCGCGCGCGGGTGAATCGGATCCGTCTGATTCTTCTCTTGGGGCATCGCGGGGATCGCTCTACTTCTTCGAATCAGAGGTGGAGCCCGCGCCCGCTGCGCCGCCCTCGGAGGGCTTGTCGGCTCCGCCGCCCGACTGCTCGCTGCGCTTCTTGAGTTCCTTCTTCAGTGTCCCGAAGTAGTGCTTGTGCGTTTCCTTCAGATGCGAGGGAACCTGATCCTCGCCGACTGCGACGCCAGATCCACCGTCGGCCGCCTGCTCGATCGACTCGACCGGCATCACGCTCTCGGCGACCTCGGGATTCGGGTTGTCGATCAGCTGCCGGGCGATGATGTCGCCGCCGGCGTTCTGCGTCTTCGCCTTCTGGACCTTGGTGCCGGTCGGAGTCTTCGCCTTGCCGGAATTGCCGCCCTGCGCGCGACCAGCGCCGCTGCGCAACCCGTTCACGAACCCCTGCTGCCCCTGGCCTGCATTCTGGCCGCCTTGTTGCGAGCTGCCGCCCTTGCACATCCCCTCGCCAAGCGACTGGGACTCCTGCTGCGCCATGTTCGAGAGGGCCTCGGCCTCCTGCATCATCTGCTGAACCTGCTCGAGTTCGGACAGCGACTGCGCGAGTTCGGCAAGCGCCTCGGCAGAGCCGGCGTCGCCGCCTTCGCTTCCCGCGCTGCCGCTGGCCTGCTGGCCCTGCTGACCTTGCTGGCCCTCCTGACCTTCCTTGCTTCCGGACTGTCCGTCGCGCTGGCCCTGCGAGCCTGACTTCTCGCCTTCGCCACCGCCCGGATTCTCGCACTCTCCGGCTTGGCCGCCCTGCTGCTGCTGCTGCTGTTGCTGCTGCTTGTCGCCGCTCTGCTGCTCTTGCTTCGAGCCGCCCTGCTGCTGCTGCTGCTGCTGTTGGTTCTTGTCGCCGCCCTGCTGCTGCTGGCCATCCTTCTTCTCGCCGTTCTGCTTCTGCTGCTGCTTCTTCTCGTTCTTCTGCTGTTGCTGCTTCTGCTGTTGCTGCTTCTTCTGGTCTGCGGCCTTCTTCGCGGCGCTCGAGACCTTCTGCAACGCCTGCTGACTTGCCTTCGACGCCGCGACGGCCTGCTGCAGCTGCTGGCGCTGCTGCTCGGTGAGATTCTGGTTCTCGGAAATCGCGCGCTCGAGCGCTTCGGGATTCGAGGCAAGCTGCTGGTCGAGGCCGGCGCGCGCGAGTTCATCCTTCAGCGACTGCTGCTTGTCGGCCAGCGCGTCGAGCGACTTCGACATCTGCTCGAGCGCCTGCGCGGCCGAAGCCTTCTCGGCGTCGCTCATCTCGCCACTCTGCGCCTTGCGTGCGAGTTCCTCGAGCTGCTGCTTCGCGCTTGCAAAGTCGCCCTTCGCGAGATCCTCGGAGAACTTCGAGAGCGGCCCATCCTGCTTCTCGAGCCCGGCGAGGTCGCGCTTCATCGCCTCGTTGCGCATCGCCTCGTCGCTCTTCTTGAGTTGGTCGAGACGGTTCTGGAGTTCACTCATGCGCCGGATCGTCTCGCGGCGGGCCTCTTCGCCCTCGGCTTCGCCGCCGACCTGCGCCTCTGCGTTCTTCGCGAGTTGCGACAGCGAGTCGCGCACGTCTTGCGGCAGCGCCTTCGTGCTCTCGAGTTCTTCCTTGACGCGCTCGAGCGCGTCTTCGGATGCCTTCTTCTGCGCGAGCCTGGCCTCTTCGGCCGGCGTCACTTCCTCCTTCGGCCACGCGATCGCGGGCAGGTAGATCTGCGCCGCGACCAGGAGCGCGGCCGCTGGCGCCGTGATCCACATCGACATGGGCACGCGAACCGGGAACGCTGCGCGAACCTTGCCGCGCAGCGCGGGGTCGGACGCGACGGCGACGCCATCGGCGACGGCCGCGCGCGCGTAGGAGTCGGTCGAACGCTCGAAGGCAAGCGCCGTGGTCAGGCGCTCGTCGAGCTTGAGGCGTTCATCGATGCGAAGCGCCAGTTGCGCGTCGGAGGTCGGACGGCGGCGGCCCCCAAACGCGGGCACAAACGCGGGCACGAACCAAGCGACGAAGAAACCCAGCGCGCCACCGCCAGCGGCTGCGATGAAGACGGCGCGATCGGGCACCTCGGTGCCCGGCACCACCTTCGCCACGAGGACGAGGAGCGCGAGCAGGATCGCAGCGACAAGCAGTCCGACCGCAGCGCAGCGCACAAGCGCCGCGAAGCGCTCACGGGAACGCGCCAGGGTGATGAGGGCCTTGATTCGGTCCATTCCGACAAGCTCCGTTCAGCAAGGTGGTGCACACCGAAGGTCTTCCGTCGCACGTCCGAACCGCGCCCGCATCTGCCCACGCAGAATGTGGATCGGCTCGGTACATTCTCTATCGTACCTCTGTGCGCCGGACGGCTGCCGAATTGGGCACGATTCCGCAGCCGAAACCCGGCCCCGGCCGGCAGATCGGTGGGGCCTTCCGCAGTCGCTCCGCAGACCCAAGCCCCGATTGGACCCCCAGCGCCAGCCGCCCTCCTCCCGTCCGGCCGCGTACCCGCCCGATCACTATCCTGCCTTCATGGATCCCGACGACGAGGTCTGCCTCTGCTTCCGGGTCTCGCTTCGGAAGATCTCGAACTTCCTTGCACGCGAGAAGCCGGTTGTCGCCAGCCAGATCTCGGAGTGTCTTGGCGCGGGCACGGGGTGCCAGTGGTGCGTGCCGTTTCTCAGGAAATTGCACCGACTCTCGATCGAGGGAAAGCCCGTCGACCTCCCCGTCTCTCCGGAGGAGTACGCAAAGCGGCGCACCCGCTATCGCAAATCCGGCGACCGCGAGGCTGCCGAGGACGGCGGTTCCGGAGCAGGGTCGTAACGAGGCTCGTCTTCCTGTGGGTTCAGGACGGGCGCGGTTCCCGCACGTGGAAACAAGGCGACGCATCGGTGCGTGCCGGTCGCGCGGCGCCATTGCGGCAACTCACGCTGCCGGGCGATTGCCACGGCGCACGTCGAGCGCGCGGATCGACTTCGCGAGATCCGACAGCGGCTGCACGAAGTGGAGTCCCACGCTCACGCAATCTTCGACCTTGGACGAGCCGGTGCGCGTGACCACCGCAGTCGTCTCAAACGAAGGGATCGCAGACGGGAAGGTCGCAGCGATCTTGACCGGCAGATCGAGCTTGAATTCGGCTGAGATCGGCGCACGCACGAGAACGCCGCTTTCCGAGAGGTCGAGGATCGGCACCTTGAACGGCGTCGGATCGCCCTCCATCCGTGTGATCATCGCCGTCGGCGCGAGATCGAACGCAACCGGGACGCGGAGCGTGAAGCGGCGTTGGATGTGCGTCAGCGACGCGGGAATCGAGATGCGGAGACCGATCCGGCGCCGCCCGCCGCCAGAAGCGGATTCGCTCCAACGCGAGAGAATCTCGGTTTCGCCTCGGTGGAACCCGCGGCTCGTCGCGATTGCGATCCACAGGCGCTCGCCCACGATGAACTCGACACCGCGCCGCTGCGGCGCGAATGCAAGCGACACCCCGTCGTCGTCGACGCTGTCGACGAAGCCGAAATCGGAGTCTGGACAGACGTTGTGCTCAGACGAACCGAGTCCGGCTTCCGCGGAGCGCAGCGCGGCTGCAGAGAGGATCTCCCTCACCGAACGCTCTGCGGCGTCGTCGAAACCGAGACTCGCGGCAATGCTCTTGAACCAGACACGCATGGCAAGACTCCGAACTTCCCGTGGGTCAGGCCGCAGAACGGCCCCTGCGCCTGTAGTCGAGCGAGCGGATGGCTCGTGCGATGTCGGGACGCTCGTCGACGAACCGCAGCCCGAGGATGCGCGCATCCGGAACCCGCGACGCGAACACGTTCACGACCTCGACCAAACCCTTGTAGGAGGGAATCGAGTTCGAGAAGCGGGCCTCGATGGTGAGGAGTTCGCCGAGGAGGATCTCGCGCATCGGCACCACGCGCATGCGCATGCCGGTTCCCGACAGATCGAGCACGATGCCGAGGCCGATCTGGGAGACGGCATCCGGGCTCTTGACGACCGCCTTCGGCGCGAGGTCGAACGCCACCGGCACGCGCTCGTTTGAGCGGCGCTGCGAGTGGACGATGGATTCGGGAATCCGCACGCGGTAGCCGCAGCGGTCGAGCCCGATGTCACGGCCGGTCCAGGCCGAGACGATCTCGGTCTCGCCCTTGTAGTAGCCACGCGTGGCTGCGATGGCGATAGAGACGCGGTCGCCCGGCTTGAAGATGAGCGATGCCCCACCTTCATGGCGGCTGATCACGAGGTCGTCGCCGTCGACCGCGTCGAGCACGCCGCAGTCTGGATCGGGGCGGACCTCGTCGGAGTTCGAGAGTCCGACGACCGCCTTCTGCCTCGACGCTTGATCGAGGATCTGCCGGACGGACGTTTCCTCCGATTCATCGGAGCCAAGCAAGGACGAGAGATTCTTGTACCAGACCCGCATGGGTGATTGATCGACTGAAAGAGGTGTGAACTGAAGCGAATCGTCGCCGCCACTCAAGATCGTGGCACGGGTTTCGCCCCCGTCCAGCGTCGGTCCGCGTCTTCGCTCAGCGACGCTGCCGACGCGCACGGCGCATTTCGCACAGACGGATCGCTTGCCCGATGTCGGGCGCCGGATCAAGAAACCTGAGCCCGAGAATCTCGCTGCACTCGTTGCCGAGGTCCTTCACGTGCACCACTTCGGCGGTGGCTTCAAAGCTTGGGAATGGTTCGGGGAACCTCGTCACAAGCCGGAGCTGCTGCGACAGTGCGAGCTTGCGTGCGGGTGAAAGTCGAAGTCGCATGCCTGCCTCGGAGACATCGAGGATGTCGCCACGGCCGAGCGGGGTTTCGCCATCGGCGCCGATGAGGAACGTCTCCGCCGTGGGTGAGAGGTCGAAGGCAACGGTCAGTCGATGGCACTCGCGGCGCTGGACATGCTCCACCAACCTCGGCAGCGAGACGCGGATGCCAGAGCGCCGTGTGGTCCCGTCGTGTCGCTCCCAGTGGCCCTCGACGCAGACTTCACAGCAATCGAACCCCGGCTGGGCGTCGATCGTGAGATGCAGATGCTCGCCGACGATCGGCAGCCAACCGCCCGTCCGGGGAAGCTGGATCACGAGCGCGTTGGCGTCGAGATCGACGAGATGGCCGTCGTCCGGCGGCGAGATCTCGTCACTGTTGGCGCGGATGCCGACCCGCGCCTCGCGCGCGGCGGCGGCCTGAAGGACATCGCGCACCGAGTGGACGTGGTCGCCCCCCGGCCCGAAGAAGTCCCCCAGATTTCGCAACCAAATCAGCATGTTGTTGACATCGACCGTCCCGAGCGTCCTGATCATGGGAAGCGGTCAATCCGCGCCGACTGGGGGCCTCCGCCCGGCTTGCTGCGCATGCACACACTTCTCGGTCCTCATTGCCGTTGCGACTGAGTCGCAATATCATCCCGGCCATGGTGTCCGACCCCCCAGCCCGACCGCCCGCACACCTCCCGCTCAGCCAACTGAGGAAGGGAGAGCGTGCTGTCATGTCGTCGGCAGACCTCTCGCCGGAAGACCGCGCGATGCTGTGCGCGATGGGGCTCGACGAGCACAAGGAGTTCACCGTCTGCAGGGCCGGCGGCGGAGGCCCCTGCATCATCCGGTTGGACGCCACCCGTCTTGGCCTCTCCCCGGAACTTGCCGCCAAAATTCTTACCCGCCCCTGCGACTGTGCGAGCGCGACCGAGTGTCGCGCGCCCGAGCCTCCGTCGTCGCATGAGCGACCACCCCAGTGAGCGACGACGATGGGCGAGACGCGAGACACAACTGTTCCCATCCGAGTGGCGATGGTCGGCAACCCGAATGTCGGCAAGACGTCGCTCTTCAATCGCCTGTGCGGACTGCGCGCCAAGACGGCGAACTTCCCCGGATCAACCGTGGAGGCGCGGATGGGGTCTGCGTTCCACGGCGCGACCGAACTTGAGATCGTTGATCTGCCGGGCATCTACGCGGTCGATCTCGAGCTGCCGGAATCGAAGCTCTGCCGGGATTGCCTTGCTGGACGTCTTGACGGCTGCACGCCCGACGTGCTGCTCGTCGTGATCGACGCCACCAATCTTGCGCGCGGGCTGCGTCTGTTCAAGTCGATCGCGGCGGCGGCGCGCCCGATCGCCGTTGCGCTGACGATGGGCGACCTGGCCCGAACGCGTGGCCTCTCCGTCGATGCGCGACGCCTGTCGGAGACGCTGGGCGTTCCCTGCGTCGAGGCGAACGGACGTGATGGCAGCGGAGTCGATGCGCTCGCGAAGGCGTTGTGCTCTGCGAACGAGGCCCCGGCGAAGGTGATCGCAGCGAGTACGGGCGCCAGCTGGATCGACGACTCCATCGCAGCGGTGCTTGGCGGTCCGAACTCGATCGGCTCGGAGAGCGACAAGTGGACCGACCGCCTGGACGCTGCGTTCACGCACCCGATCCTCGGTGCGCTGGTGTTTGTCGGGGCGATGGCCGCCGTGTTCATGGCGATCTTCCGGCTCGCCGAAGTGCCGATGGGGTTGATCGAGGGCGCGGCCGCCGCGATCGGCGGTCAGGTCGAAGCCGTGCTCCCCGCCGGTGCGATCAGCGAACTGCTTGTCGACGGCGTGATCGCGGGCGTCGCGGGAACGGTGGTGTTCCTGCCGCAGATCTGCCTGCTCTTCTTCCTGCTTGCGCTGCTCGAGGACACGGGCTACCTCGCGCGCGCGGCGTTCGTGATGGACCGGATCATGTGCCGCTTCGGCCTTCCCGGTCAGGCGTTCGTGCCGCTTCTCTCAAGCCATGCCTGCGCGCTGCCCGGCATCATGAGCGCGCGGCTGATCCCGGACCCGAAGGACCGCCTCGCCACCATCCTGGTGGCGCCGTTCATGAGTTGCTCGGCGCGCGTCGGCGTGTACGTCCTTCTTGTGGGAATCCTGTTCCCGCACTCGGGGCTTCTTGCCGGGCTGGCATTCGCCGGGTGCTATGCGCTCGGCGCCATCGCCGCGCTTGCGACCGCGGTCCTCTTCCGGCGGACAATCCTCAAGGGCAAGAGCCGGCCGATGGTGCTCGAACTGCCGCCCTATCGGCTTCCGAGCTTGCGTTCCGCGCTCCTCACCACCTATGACCGCGCCATCGTGTTCCTCAAGAATGCGGGCTCAGTGATCCTCGCGATCTGCATCGTGATGTGGTGGCTGTCGGCCTATCCGAAGGCCGAGGTACCCGGTGAAGTCGCGACGATCGAGGCGCGGGTGGCTGCGATCTCGACCGAGATCGAGGCGACGCAGGACGCAGCCCGCGTCGAGACGCTCTCGGCCGAACAGGAGACGCTCACGGCGCAGGCGGAAACCCTCGCCATCCGCGCGCAGCAGGAGCACTCCTTCGCGGGCCGGCTCGGCGACCTCGCGCAGCCGGCTTTCGCGCCGCTTGGCCTCGACGAGCGGCTGACTGTCGCAGTCCTCACCAGTTTCCTCGCACGCGAAGTGTTCCGCAGCACGATCACCGTGCTCGCTGGCGGCGGCGACTCTGACGACGACGCGCGCGTCTCGGAGGAACTCGCCCAAGCGACGCGCGCCGACGGAAGCCCGCTCTTCGACCCCGCGACGAGCGCCGGGCTTCTCGTGTTCTTTGTCTTGGCGATGCAGTGCCTGCCCACGCTCGCGGTCACCCGCCGCGAGACCGGCTCGTGGAAGTGGGCTGCGGTGCAGTTCGTGTGGATGAGCGCCATCGCCTATGTGGCGGCCTTCGGAACGCGCGTGGCCGTGCTCTCGTTCGGGGGCGGCGCGTGATCGCAAGCATGCCGCACGGCGACTGGCAGTTCTGGGTTGTCACTGGACTCGCGGCGGCGGCGCTTCTCTTCCTGGCGCGGCCGATCTGGCTGCCGCTCGTCGGCATTCGCAAGCGCAAGCAGGCGAATTGCCCGGGCTGCCCGAGCGGCGAGGCCGCCAACAAGCCGCCGCGACCGAAGCATGTCGATCTCACGATCGGCGGCAAGCGCGTCAAGCCCTGAGCGCTCGGCATTGCCCGGGTGGCGCGGGAACGGAACCAGTCGGTGTCAGAACCGCGGCGACCGGTTCGCGGGCGGCGCGATGCTCATGATCGCCCGCGCGAGGGCGAGGTCGTCGGGCGTCGTGATCTTGAGGTTTCTCGGATCACCGTCG
>JBIKXP010000007.1:0-36468 GCA_044355685.1 Phycisphaerales bacterium | reverse complement strand
AGGCAGACTGCGCTGGCTGGTTCGCCGAAGGCAGCGGTCAGCCAGTCGACTCGGGTCCTTCCCGGCTCGATGGCCGCGATCGCCTGTTCGGAGATCTGCGGCCCGACCTCGCGCACCGTGCGGCCCGAGGTGTACACGCAGCCGCTGGCGACCGCTGCGAACACGCAGAAACCGAGCGCGGCGGCCGCGGGATTGGGTCGGTGTCCGGCTGCACGAAGCATCGCAGCGGAGTATAAGTCAGTGCGGCTTGCATCTCCCGGACGGAGTTGCGCGAAGCGCTCTCCCCGCCACGAACTGCGAGATCGAGGAACTCCCGATGAAGCTCTACACACGAACCGGCGACGACGGCACCACTGGGCTCTTCTCGGGCACGCGCGTCTCGAAGGATCATCCGCGCATCGAGGCGTACGGAACGGTGGACGAGCTGAACGCCTGCATCGGGCTCGCGATGGCCGCGTGCCGCGCATCGAATCCGTACGAGGCGCGCCTTCTCGAGATCTTCGCGCAGGCCCAGTCGCGCCTCTTCGACATCGGTGCCGATCTCGCGACGCCAGAGGGCGCGAACAACAGTTCGAAGATCGTGCGCATCGAGGAGTCGCATGTCGCCGAGGTCGAGGGCTGGATCGACGAAGTCGATGGTAAGAACCCGCCACTCAAGACCTTCGTCATGCCGTCTGGCTCTGAACTCGCGGCTCGGCTGCACCTTGCGCGCACGGTCTGCCGCCGCGCCGAGCGGCTCATGGTGTCGCTCGCGCAACTCGAGCCGGTCGGCACGGGGCCGCTTCGCTACGTGAACCGCATGAGCGATCTGCTGTTCGCGATGGCGCGGCGCGCCAATCACGACGCGGGCGTCGGCGACGTGCCGTGGGTGCCTGCGAAGCGCGGGTGATAGGCGAACCGCCGCAGCCGTGACCGCCCTACATCGTCCCGAAGATCCGGTCGCCCGCGTCGCCGAGGCCCGGCACGATGTAGAACCGCTCGTTCAAGCGCTCGTCGATCGACGCGACGTGGATCGGCGTGCCGGGATGCGCGCGGACGACCGCTTCGATACCTTCAGGTGCCGCGACGAGGCATACCAGGCGGATGTCGCGCACGCCCTTCTCCTTGAGGATGTCGACCGCGTGCGCCGCGCTGCCGCCGGTCGCGAGCATCGGGTCGACGACGATCGCCGGCCCCTCCGCGATGTCCGGCGGAAGCTTCGCGTAGTAGGTCACGGGCTTCGCCGTCTTCTCGTCGCGGTAGATCCCGATGTGGCCGACGCGCGCCTCGGGGAAGAGCGCGAGCAGGCCGTCCATCATCGCAAGGCCCGCTCGCAGGATTGGCACGATCGTCGTTGGCGACGCGAGCTCGCTGCCCGTCGTACGCGCAACCGGCGTCTCGACCTCACGCGTCCGGACGGGCAGGTTGCGGCTCACCTCGTATGCCATCAGCCCGGCGATCTGATTCAGAAGCACGCGGAACTGCTCGTGGCCGGTGCGCCTGTCACGCAGGATCGTGAGCTTGTGCTGGATCAGCGGATGGTCGTAGACCTTGACGGTCGGAAAGCGAGCGCTGGTCGATGGCATGGAGACAAGGTACCCGCGCGGCGTGTCGGGGTGTGCGAATCGCATTGCCGGGCCCGATGCAGTGGATGGCGCGCGTCTTCCTTGACAGAGACGATACGTCGGGTAGGTTGTATGGGTACGCGTTTCGTCTTTCGCGTGCGTCGCCTTCAACATTCTCTGTGGAGGTCCCTGTGGCCACGTGGTTCATCCTTGATGACAGCAGCGGTACGCCTACGCCGAAAGGTCCGTACGACCTCGGCACAATGCGCTCGATGGCACAGGTCGGAACGCTGCGATTCGGATCGCAGGTGGCACGGCCCGGCGCCAGCGAGTGGGGTGACGCTGGGCTCGACCCCGAGCTCGCGGGCCTCTTCGTGGTTGTCGCCGCGACGCCTGTCGCCCGCGCGCACGCGCGCGGCGGCGGCGGTGGCGGCCAGGCGACATCGGCGCCGATCGCGATGGCGAGCGGGTTCTCGTTCGGCTCGGCGCTCTCGATGACCGTTGCGTTGATCCGCGCGCAGCCGGTGCCGATCCTCATCGCAGGGCTCATCTTCTTCGGCCTGCAGGCCGTCGTCGGTCTGCCCGCATTCGTCAGCGGGCTGATGACACCGCTCGATGCAGCGCCCTCGATGCGTCCGCGCGCCGATCCGGGCTCGTGCATCTCGAACATCCTCTTCGTCCTGATCGGTTTGCCGGCCTATGCGGGTGCGTGCTACGCGGGGGCACAGGCGGTGTGCGGGCAACTGAAGCCGCTCGACGTTCTCGAGCCTTTCAAGCGCTACCACATGGCGCTCCTCGGCTCGGTTCTCGCGACCGTGCTCTACGTCCTGCTTTCGCTCCTGTCGGCGCTCCCCGCCATCGCCTGCATCGTGATCGCGTACCGCCACATGGAAGGCGGGGGGCCTGCAGTCGTGCTCATCGGTGCGGGCCTCGTCGTGTCGATCGCAGCGTGGGTCTACTTCGCGGCTCGATATCTCGTGCCGTTCTTCTTCCTTCCCGCCGTGCTGTGCGACCCCTCGCTCGGTCCGCCTGGACTCAACGATGCCGTCCGGATGGTCTGGGATGAGACGAGGGACTCGCGCGCATCGCTGTTCGGATTCCTCGTCCTGATGAGCATCATCGCAGGACTGACGATCATCCTCTTCTGCGTCGGACTTCCCCTGCTTGGAGCGCCGCTTCTCGTCGCAGCGTTCGGCTCGGCCTATGCGCTCTACTTCCGGCAGCAACGTCGTCCTGGCGCGTTCGCTCGCCGCTGAGCGGGCGGGGCGTAACCGCTACATCCGTTCGGGCGCGGCGATTCCGTAGAGCGTCAATCCGTCGGCGAGCACCGCGCGGGCGACCGCGCAGAGCCGCAGACGCGCGAGGCGCACGGCGGCGTCGTCGGCCTTCAGCACGGGGCACGACTGGTAGAACGCGTTGAAGAGTTCCGCGAGCGTGCGCAGGTAGAGGCCGACGCGGTTCGTCTCGAGCGATCGGCCGACATCGAGCACCATCTGCGGGTAACGCAGGATGTGGAGCGCGAGCGCGCGCTCGGCGGGCTCGGCGAGTGCGAACGGCGCGCGCGTGATCGCGTCGGCCGGCTCGCCCGACTTCGACAGGATCGACGCGATGCGCGCATGCGCGTACTGCAAGTAGGGCCCCGTGTCGCCTTCGAACGCGACCATGCGATCGAGGTCGAAGACATAGTCCTTGGTGAGGTCGCCCGAGAGATCGGCGTACTTCACGGCTGCGATGCCGACGGCTGCGCCGATCGCGCGCAGCTCGCTCTCGGCGAGTCCGTGCGTCGGCGCGTTCGGGTCGGCCGCGCGGCGCATCACCTCGGTGGCGCCACGCTCGCACGCTTCGTCGAGCAGGTCCTTCAGCGTGAAGTTCTCGCCCGAGCGCGTCTTGAGTGGCTTCTTGTCGGCGCCGAGCACGGCGCCGAAGCCGAGGTGGACAAGCGTCGACTCGGTGGCGTCTTTCGTCTTGTTCCAGCCGATGAGACGCGCCGCGTCGAAGACGTCGCGGAAGTGGTCGCGCTGGCGCGCATCGACGACATAGACGACGAGGTCGCCATCGAGTTCGAACGTGCGGAAGCGCACCGCGGCGAGGTCGGTGGTCGCGTAGAGGAAACCGCCGTCCGACTTCTGGATGAGGAGCGGCCGCTCGCGGTCTGCGAACGGCACAACCATCGCGCCCCTGTCGCTCTTCGCGAGGCCCGACGACCGGAACGCATCGACCACGCCCGCGAGGCGGTCGCGGAAGAAGCTCTCGCCGCGGTTGTTCGCGGGGCCGAGCTTCGCGTTCAGCGTGCGCGCGGCCTCGTAGACCTGCTCCATCGTCACTTCGATGAGCCGCTCCCAGAGGCGCACGATCTCCGCGTCGCCCGACTGGAGTCGCACGAGCGTCTTCTTCGCGTCGTCCATCGCCGCGCGCGCGGGCTCGTACTGGAGTTCGAGCTCGGCGAGGCGATGCGGGCCGCACCGGAATTCGTGCGCGGCGTCGAGGTCGTCGGTCGCGGTTTCCCGCTGCGCGCCGCGATATGCCGCGTTGAGGTCGTCGAGCGTGAGCCGCGCGAAGTCGCGCTTCTCGCGGATGAGTTTCGCCAGCGTCATCGCGATGGGAAGGCCCCAGTCGCCGAGGTGGTTCTCGCGCCACACCTTGCGGCCGAGGCGCTCGAACACGCGTGCGAGCGAGTCGCCGATGATCGTCGCGCGCAGGTGGCCGACGTGCATCTGCTTCGCGACGTTCACGCCGCAGAGGTCGATCACGACCGCGTGGGGATCGGTGGGCGCTGGAATGCCGAGCGAGGCCGACGCTGCGAGCGACGCGAGCCGGTTCTCGACGAACGCGCGCTCGAGCGTGACGTTGATGAACCCTGGACCAGCGACCTCGCACTTTGCAGCGACGCCCGCGAGGTCCGCCGCCTTGAGGATCGCCTCGGCGAGTTCGCGCGGGTTCTTCCCAAGCTCCTTTGCCAGCGCCATCGCGGCGTTGACCTGGTAGTCGCCGAACTTCGCGTTGCCGCTCGGGCGGATCGTCGGGTCGGCCTCCGCGCCCGTGGCTGCGCGGATCGCGGTGCGGAAGCGCGCGTCGAGCTCGGTGGCGGGGTCGCAGGCGGGGCGCAGGGGGCTGGATGGCGTCTCTGCCATGGGTCGCGGATGGTATCGGAGCCCGCACGGCCCGTGCGTCGAGCGACTACGATCTCGCCCCCGCGCGCACGTCCGGAGACACCGCCATGGCCGTGAAGAAGCCCGCCGTTTCAACCTCGCTCCGAAAGGCGCGCGAGAAGCTCCTGCTCGAGGTCACCTCGCTGCCGACGGCGGCGGGGCGCGAAGACCGCGTGATCGGGTTCATCGAGCGCTGGGTGGCTGCGCGCGCGAAGCGCGTGGTCCTCGCACGCGACCGTTTCGGCAACCTCACGATCGCGCAGCACGGTTTCCTGGCGGCGTGCGCGAAAGGCGCGCAGCCCGTCATGATCACCGCGCACCTCGACCACCCGGCGTTCGTCGTGACGGCGGTGCGCGCCGCGAAGAAGACGGTCGAGCTCGACCTCGAGTTCCGCGGCGGCGTCCACGACCAGTACTTCAAGGGCGCGGCCCTCGAGGTCTTCGACCGCGCGACGAAGAAGAGCTTCGACGCCAAGATCGTCTCGCTCGACGCGAAGACCGATCCGGCGACGAAGCCGTTCAAGACGGTGGTGGCGAAGCTCGCGAAGGCGTCGGCCGCGAAGTCGATCGCGGCGGGATCGATCGCGCGCTGGAAGTTTCCGAAGGCTGAGATCAAGAAGGGCATCGTGCACACGCATGCGTGCGACGACCTCGCAGCCGTCGCGGCCGCGCTTGCGGCGTTCGACGGACTCTCGCGCGACGCGGCGCTTGCGCATGTCGCGCTTCTCTTCACGCGCAGCGAGGAGATCGGCTTCATCGGCGCGATCGGCGCCGCGCGCGAGGGCACGGTGCCGAAGGGCGCGCGCCTCGTCTGTCTCGAGAATTCCCGCAGTTTCCCCCATGATTCGCCGATCGGCGCCGGTCCGATCGTGCGCGTGGGCGACCGGCTCAGCGTCTTCACGCCAGAGCTCACGAACCGCGTCGGCGACATCGCCGCCGCGCACGCGAAGGACAACCCCGCGTTCAGGTTCCAGCGCAAGCTGATGCCGGGCGGCGCGTGCGAGGCGACCGCGTTCGCGGCCTACGGCATCGCGTCGACCTGCGTGTGCCTGCCGCTCGGCAACTACCACAACATGGAGGAGATCGACGCGGTGCTCGCGGGCAAGAAGAAGCCGCGCGTCGGGCGCGAATGCATCTCTGCGAATGACTTCCACTGGCTCATCGAGCTGCTCGAGGTCGTGGCGCGCAGGCTCGACGACGAGAAGATCGCGGCGGGTCACCGCGCGCTGATGGAGACGCTCTGGTCGCGGCATTCGACGATCGTGACGGCAGGCAGGGGAGGTTCTTGATGGCGTTTGCATCGATTCCCGAGATCCTCGATGACCTCCGGGCCGGCAAGGCGATCGTGCTCGTCGATGACGAATCCCGCGAGAACGAAGGCGATTTCGTCGTTGCCGCCGAGAAGATGACCGTCGAGATGGTCAACTTCCTCACGCGCGTGGGCGCGGGGTACCTCTGCGTGTCGATGACGGCGGAGGATTGCGAACGACTGGATCTTGGCCCGCAGACGGGCGTCAACACGAGCGTCCGCGGCACGGCGTTCACGGTGTCGGTCGACGGACATCCGAAGCATGGCGTCGGCACCGGAATCAGCGCGCGCGACCGCGCCAAGACGATCCAGCTCCTCGCCGACGCGCATTCGACCGTCGACGACTTCGTGCGACCGGGCCATATCAATCCGCTGCGCGCACGCCCCGGCGGCGTGCTGGTGCGCACGGGGCAGACCGAAGGATCGGTCGATCTCTGCCGCATGGCTGGCCTGCGCCCCGCGGCCGCGATCATCGAGATCGTGCTCGAGAATGGCGAAATGGCGCGCGTTCCCGACCTTGAGAAGCTGTGCGTGCAGCACGGCGTCAAGATGTGCTCGGTCGAGCAGATCATCGAGCATCGCCTCGCGCGTGAGACGCTCGTCACGCGCGTCGAGCCTGTGTCCGGCGCGCGCATCGAGACGCCGGAGGGCGATTTCACGCTGCTGGCGTTCGAAAGCGCGGTCGATCCCGTGCCGCACCTCGTCCTCTCGTACGGCGGCGTCGGCATTCCCGATGCGAACGGCGTCGTGGCCGAGATGAGTGATCCGGTGCTCGTGCGTATGCATCGCCGCGATCTTCTCGGCGACATCTTCGGGGTCGCGCACACCCCCGGCCGCGCGTCGTCGGGCGACGATCTCCGCGCGGCGATGCGCGCGATCCGGCGCGAGGGCCGTGGCGCGATCGTCTATCTGCGTCCCGAAGGCTCGGGCGAGGAGTTCTTCGCCCGGCTTCAGCAGATCCGCCGCCCGACGGACGACGTCAATGTGCCGGATCTGACGCGAACCGAAGGTGTCGGTGCGCGCGCCCAGCCGATGGACAGCCGCGAGTTCGGCGTCGGCGGCCAGATTCTGCGTGATCTCGGGCTCTCGCGACTGCGCGTGCTGACCAACCATCCGCGCAAGGCGATGCCGGGCCTGCACGGCTTCGGCCTCGAGATCGTCGAGCAGGTGGCGATGCGCGATTGAGCGCTCGCCGCGTGTTTGAGCGCTCGCCGCGTGTTTGAGCGCTCGCCGCGTATTTGAGCGCTCGCCGCGTATTTGAGCGCTCGCCGCTGCGGCGGCGAGCTTTGGTGGGAAGGCCTTGGAGTGAATCCGCGGCCTGCCTCGAACGCGCGTGTTTGTGGCGCGCTCGGGCTGCTACTTCGTCTCGTCGACGGTCGCCCAGCCCTCGGGCGCGCGTTCTGGCACGACGAGCTTCGCGCGGTCGGCCTCGCTGACGTCACCGTTCACCACAGGAGCAGTCAGGCGCGCCGCAGTCCAGCGCGCCATTTCCGGCCGCGCCACCTTCGCGCGAATCACGACGCCGATTGGGGCGAGGCTCACGCGGTCGAAGAACAGCTCGAGCGAGTCGGTCTCCTTCGCGGCCTCGGTGCCCTCCTTCGGCACAAGCTTCAGCCCGGCCACGTTCTGCATGCTTCCGAGGATGGGGATGTCCACGGGAATCTGCGTCTCGTTCACGGTGAAGCGCGCGAGGATGTCGGTCTTCTTGAGCCCGATCGGAATGGGAATCTGTCCGCCCACGGACTGCAGGGGATCGTCTTCGCCGCGCGCGATGTTCCGCTTGGTGAACGAGCGGTTCTTGTGATCGAGCCGGCAGTACCACCCATCGGCGAAGATGTAGTGGTCGACCGTCTTCGATGCGTGGCCGTCGACGATGAGCTCGTCGAGATGGAGCGCGATCCGACGCTTCGAGCCCTTGCCTTCGACCACGAGACGGCCCGCGCGGTACTCGCTCGTCTCCTTGAAGAGATCGTTCGTCTCGATCGCGACGTTGCCGCTGAGACTCGCGGTCGTCGCGCCGGAACGCTCGAGTTCGTCGAGGAACGCATCAACGCGCGCCTTCACCGGGTCGGCTTGCGTCTCGGCCGGCTTCGCAATTGGCGCTGGCGTTGCTGCGGGCACCGGCGTCGTTGCGGGTGCGCCACCCGCCGGCGGCGAAGGCGGCGCGTCCTGGGCGCCGCCAGCGAGTGCGAGGAGCGAGGCGAAGAGGCAGGAGAGAAGCGATGTTCCGATCGGGAGCATGGTTGGTAGACGGTAGCCGAGTGGGCCGGATTCCGGCGGGGTGGTGCTCCCCGTGCTACGCTCACGTCGTGTCGTACACCCGAGTTGCCGCTTGGTTCCTGTCCTTGGCCGTCCTTGCAGCCGTTCGGCCCGGCCTTGCGCAGGATTCCGGCATTCCCGAGTTCATTGCGCCCTTGCCCGCGGTGCTCGAGGCAGCGTCGGCCGGGTACCTGACTCAAGACGAGCGAAGCGACCTGCGGGTCCGCCACGGCCTCTACGACGACCTCGATCTTTCCTCGCCGAGCCGGCGCGCGCGCGTCGCGCTCGAGCGCTGGCAGCTTCGCGATCCCGCGCTCGCGCTCGAGTCGCCGGAGGCCGCCGATGTCCCCCTCGCGCTGCGCGTGGAGGCGTTGTCGCGCCTCGGCGACGACGCGGGTGTCCTGCGAGCGACCGAGGGCGCATCTGCGCTTCCGCTCCTCGCGCTCCGAGCCCGGAGCCTCGCGCGCGTCGGTCGCGGCGCAGAGGCGCTCGAGATCGCGACCGCCGACGCCGCCACCGCGGCGCTCTCCGATGCGAAGGACGTCGACGACGTCCTTGCGGCCGTCGACCTCGGCGCGCTCCGGATCCGGCTCGACGCCGGCGCCGCCAGCACCTACGGGTCGCTCCTGCGCGCGCTTGGCCGCGCCCGTGACACCCTCGATCGCCTCGAGCCGCGCATTCGGCTTCGCGAGGCGCAGTTGCTCTTCGAGCGCAACGCCCGCGAGCAGGCTGCGGCCGCGCTTGAGGAAACGCTCGGCCTCTCGCCGCGCAACGCGGAGGCGTGGTACCTCCTCGGCAGGCTGGCGCTCGGTGGCTTCGACTTCGTCGGCGCCGGCCGCGCTGCGTCGGCCTTGCGCCGGCTCGATCCGTCGCACCCGCTTGCGGCGTTCCTTGAGGCGCAGTCGCGTCTCCTCTCGGATGACGCGCAGGGCGCTGCGGAGTCGCTCGCGCCTGTGCTCGCGCGCGCCGATCGTCCGCGCGAGGCCCTGGCGTGGCGCGCTGCGTCCGAGGCGGCTCGGTACGACTTCAAGGCGATGGAGACGACGCTCGCCGAGATCGCCGCCCGCGAGAAAGGGTCCGCCGAGGCGATTCTGGTCGCTGGGCGGCAGCTCGTGTTCGACCGGCAGTACGCGGAGGCGCGCGCCACGCTCGAGCGGGCGGCGGCGCTCGAACCCGCATGGTCCGCGCCGCGCGCCGAGCTTGGGCTTCTCTCGATGCAGGATGGCGAAGAGGCGCGCGCCGTCGCCGATCTCCGCCAGGCGGTCGCGCTTGATCCGCACGATGAACGCGCGCTCTTCACGCTGAAGATCGCCGAGCAGCTCGCGTCGTGGAACCGGATCGAGACGAAGCACTTCATCATCCGCCACCCCGACGGCGACGCCGCGCTGGTGGCACGGTTGCTCGCCGACGTCCTCGACCCCATGCACGACGAGATCTGTGCGCGGCTCAAGCATGAGCCATCGCGCAAGACGATCATCGACGTGATGCCCGACCACCGCAGCTTCGGCGTGCGCGTGACCGGACTGCCGCGCATCCATACGATCGCCGTCTGCACGGGTCCGACCATCGCGATCGAGATCCCCAAGGAGGGCGCGCGGGACAAGCATCTCGGGCTCTTCGATCCGCTGGCGGTGTTGCGGCACGAGTACACGCACACGGTCACGCTCTCGATGACGCGCAACCGCATTCCGCACTGGCTGACCGAAGCCGTTGCCGTGGTGCTCGAAGACACGCCCGCGACCTTCGAGACATGCGCGCTGCTTGCGGCCGCGTGGCGGCGGCAGATGCTGTTCGATCTCGACGAGATCAACTGGGCGTTCGTCCGTCCGCGCAAGGCGACGGACCGCCAGCAGGCGTACGCGCAAGGGCGCTGGATGGTCGAGTACATGGAGGATCGCTACGGCTGGGATGCGATCCGCACGCTGCTCAACTCGTACGCCGAGGGAATCACCGAAGATGAGGCGATGCGCCGCACCTTCGGGATCTCGCGCGAGGAGTTCTTCGCGGGCTTCCTCTCGTGGGCCGGCGCCGAGGTGCGCGCGTGGGGGCTTGATCCGCGTCCATCGATGCGGGAACTCGCGCTTGAGCTCGCGGCAGGCGATGAATCGGCGGAGGCCGCGCTCGCGGAAGCCCAGGCCGAGCGCCTCGCGGCGGTCGCGCAGGCATGGGCGAATGCGATCGGTGCGCCTGGCTCGACGCGGTTCAGACTCCGCGCCGCGGAGTGGCCGCCGACTCCGATGCCGAAGGTCGAGTTCGACGAAGCGACCGTGCGAGCCTTCGTCGCCCGCTTCCCCGACCACGGCGATCTCGTCGAGATGCAGCTCCGTCGCGCGAAGTTCGGCGCAGGCGAGGAAGCGGGCGAGGCGCTGCAGCTGCTCGAGCGCTACGCCCGCCTGCGGCCGGTCGATCCGTACCCGCATCGGATCTGGGCGCGCATGGCGACGGCGTCCGGCGACCTCTCCGCAGGCGGCGACGAGCGCGCGCTCTTCCACCTGCGCGAACTCGACATCCGCGCCGACAAGGACAACATCTACGCCGTGGCGATCGCGCGCAATCGCCGAGCGGGGAAGGATTTCCCCGCCGCGATCACCGCTGTCGAGCGCGCGGTGCGCATGAACCCGTTCGACCCGTCGGTGCGCGAACTTGCGGCCGCGATCGCGGTCGAGTCGGGTTCGCTCGAGCGCGCGCGTCCGCACATCGAGGCGCTCATGTTCCTCGAGCCAGACCGGCCGCTTCATCGGACGCGGCTTGAGCGACTCGATGCGCTGATCGCCGAGCGTCGCGCGCCCAGTGGGGGATAAAGGCGGGCCGAGCGCTCTCCGGACGCGGCCTGGGCGGCATCGCATGGCACCTTTCCTCCGCTGAATGCCTACGACCCCCTTGGATCGGGCCTCTCGAGAGGTACGCTGTCGCGACGGATCCGGGCCACGCGACGATGGCGATCTGCTCGCCGCGCGAGGAGTCGCGCACGCCGACGTCCCGAATGCCGCGTTCGCAGCGCGCTCGCCCCAGCCACCCGATGAAGTATCCGCGATGAAGTATCCGCGATGAAGTATCCGCGATGAAGTACTCGCGAAGAAGAATCCCGAGATGAAGAACATGACACTCGCACGAATCATCCGCGCCTCCGCAGCCCTCGTCGCCCTGTCCGTCGCCGCGTCCGTCACCTCCGCCACGCTCGCGGCAGGAGCGAACTACAGCTGCTCGATCAACCCGACGGGTAGTTCGCTGGTCCAGACCACCGGCATCACCGCGCCCTTCAGCGGAACGCTGATCGGCAACTACAACGCGACGACGAACCCGACCGGCACGCTCACGCGCCCAGGCTTGTTCGGCGGAAGCGGCAACCTGCCGGTGAACTACACGGCCTCGTTCGCGGTCAACGGAAACATCAACTCGGTGCCGAGTGGCGCCTGGGTCGCGTCGATCGACCTCGAGACGCTGCAGGTCACGATCCGCTCGCTCTCGATGAATCTGCTCGGCGGCACGTCGGCGACGCTTCCCGCCACCGTGAACATCAACTTCCAGACGTTCCGCACGTTCGCGCCAAACTCGACGTTCTTCGGTGGGTTCAACGTGCCGGTCCCGGTCGGCGATGCGAGCATCACCGAACTGCGCGCCGTACAGACGGCCGATGCGACGGGCGCGCTCGTGCCGCAGAAGGGCAATCGGTACACGCTCGCCGTCGCCGTGCCGGTCAACGTGATCCTCTCCGCCGACGTGCTCGGGTCGCCCGTGGCCGAGAGCTCGGTGTCGCCGGGCGTGCTGCCGCTTTCGGGCACCGTGACCGTCACCGACACGGGCGTATCGCTCGCACTCTCGATCAGCAATCAGTCGTCCGAGACGCAGCCCATCACCGACGGCGCGTTCACCGACCAGCCGATCGCGCTTCCGACGGTGCTTCCCGCCGGCAACACGGCGAATCTCTTGATGAGCGGCACCGTGACCCAGGTCACGCTGAGCACCAACCTCAACGCGACCCTCGCCGCAACGGGAACGCGTCAGGCTGTGCCAGGCGACCTCGACGGCGACTTCCTCGTGAACTCGTCGGATCTCGGCATCCTGCTGACGAGCTGGGGCCAGCCCGGCGTAAGCGACCTGAACGCTGACGGCACGACCGACTCCGCCGATCTTGCGATCGTGCTGACCAACTGGACGGCGTGAGCCTCTGCGCCGAGTCGCGCGGGAGAGCGCAGGTGATGGGACGTTCGTTGCTTCCGGAGAACCCATGCGCGTGATGCACGAGCGCGCCCGCCCGACTCCGCTCCCCACTCGACGTCCGTCGGCGCTCGCAATCGCCATCGGGTGCTCGTGCGCGGCAATCGCCACGGCGGCAACCGCAGAAGCAGACGAGACACCGCTCACCTTCGCGTCGCAGGTCAACTTCTTTTTCCCCGAGCAGTACTTTCCGACCATGTTCCGGGCGCGCGACATCGATGGCGATGGCCGCGTCGATCTCGCGGTGGCTGGCCGCGACACCGAGGACAGGCTCTTCATCCTGAAGGGCGGCGTCGGCGCGACGTTCACGGTCATGCAGACGCTCGTCGCCGAGGGCTTCACAGATTGGCTCGAGTTTGCGGATATCGACGCCGATGGCTTGGCCGACCTCGTGACGGCATGGCGCGGCGATGTTCCACGGCTCGTCTTTCATCGTGGTCTTGGCGATGGAACGTTCGCGCCGGCCGAGACGCTCGTGGGCATCGAGCCATCCGCGACGTCTGCGACGGGCATGGGCCGCGATCCACAGGGAATCGCCGTGGGCGACTTCGACGGCGACGGCGATGTCGACGTCGCTGTCTCGCAGTACGCGGGATTCTGCGTCGATGTGTTCACGAACAACGGCCGGATCGATGGCGCGCAGCGCTTCGAGCGCACGTCGCGCGTACGCCTCGGCACGTTCCTCGGCGGTCTCAGCCTCCCGCGCATGGTGGTCGCAGGCGATGTCGACGGCGACGGCGATCTCGATCTCGTCGCGAATCAACTCGGTGGTGGGCGCTGGGCGCTGCTCAGGAACGAAGGCGGTCGGTTCGTGCGCGCGATCGAGCACCGGGTGCCGCTCGTCGATGGCAATCGCCCGGCGATCACGAGCATCCAGCTTGTCGATCTTGACGGCGATGGCGACCTCGACGTCGCGCTGCCGGCGCTTCTCAACGTCGGTGAGCAGAAGGTCGTTGCGTTCATGAACGACGGCACGGGCCGCTTCGTCGAGCGCGTGGTCGCGGTGGGTGCGCCGCTTGGGTACGCCTTCTCGATCATCTGCGCGGATCTCGACCGCGACGGCGACATGGACGCCGTGACGGGACAGGCGCTGCCGGGCGGAGTTGCGGTGATGCGGCGCGTCAATACGGCGGGATTCGAGCTCGAGGTCGACTTCGCGCCATCGTCGGGCCAGCTCACGCGCCATCTCGATGCGATCGACGTCGATGGCGACTGCGATCTCGATCTCATCGGGATTGACGGGATCGGCCGGTCGCTGTTCGTTCGACGCAACACCACGCCGCAGCAGAAAGGCTGCGATGGCGTCGCCGGCGGTCCGCCGCGCGCGAGCGACGCGAATGGCGCGAGCGACGCGAGGCCCGCGAAGGGCGCAGCCGTTCCCGTGTACGTCGACGCAACCGAGACGACATCAGACGAACCCGCGCGGCTCGCACCGGTCGTGGCCGACTTCAACGACGACGGCGTGGCGGACTCGTGCGACATCGCGATCTGGCTTCTGTCGCTGGCGCGTCCGCCGCGCGGCGATGCGCGCGTGTCGACGCCTGCACCCGCTATTCCCGCCGCGCGCACGCAGGAGTCCACGCGATGAACTCGCGGCGCGACATCGGCGCGTTGCTCGCGGCGCTCGCGGTCGCCTACACCTGCGCACCCGAGCGCGCGGTGGCCCAGTGCCCGGCGCCGGGCGACTGTCGCGAAGTGCACGCCAATCCCGGCTGCGTCATGCCGGAGTGCTGCGAGATCGTCTGCGACATCGATCCGGCCTGCTGCGACAGTTCGTGGACCCAGTCCTGCGTCGACATCGCGCTGCAGGAATGCGACGGAATCAACTGCCCGGCGACGGGCGCGTGCGGCGTCGCGCATGGGTCACCCGGCTGCGAGGACTTCGATTGCTGCGAGTTCATCGTCGCCGTCGATCCGTGGTGCACTTTCGGCGCGTGGGACGATGTGTGCGCGTCAGCCGCCGAGCGATTCTGCGACGTGCCGCGCTGCACCATCGACACGAAAGGCATTCCCGACGAAGCCGAGCCCTGCTACAAGCGTCTGAACGACGGTTGGGGCGCGGCTGTGGAGTGGCCGCGCATCGACCTTGCCTGCGGCGCATCGCTCAAGGGGCGTGTGGTCGACGGAGGCCCGCGCGACCTCGAGTGGTTCGCGCTCGATGGAACGGCGCGGCGGCGCGTGGCCGTCACGGTCGAGGCGGAGTTTCCAATCGAGCTGCAGTACATGCTCGGCGGCGCAGAGGGTCCGAACGAGGTCCGCTGGCTCTCGGCTCCCGGCCTTTGCGCGGGCGAGGTGCGGCTCGTGTTCCTCACGACAGCGGGAACGGGCACGCTGATTCTTGGCGCCGGCGACGCGAACCGTTCGTGGCGCGATGGGATCGACTGCGATGAGATCGATCCCAAGGAGCCGCCCGATCCGACCGATCCTCCGCCGGTCCAGGTGGTGGGCACCCGCTGGCGTCTTCGCATCGACTGCCTTGGCATCGCGGACATCAACGGCGACGGCGCCGTCGATTCCGCCGATCTCGGGGCGCTTCTGAGCGCCTGGGGTCCGATCGACCCCGGGGCGCCGATCGACCCGTTCGCCGCGGACGCGGACCTTGACGGCGACGGCGAGATCAGCTCAGCAGACCTCGGGATCCTGCTCTCGAACTGGTAGCCAACGTCGGCTTCAGCGTCCGAAAACCGGGGGAAATCTTCTCCGGTCTGACGGATCCGTGGCGTCTCTGCATCCTCCGATCTGCATCCAAGGGGTCTCGGTAGTCGATTGCCGCTCCAGAATGCCGTGTGCAACACCGATGAGTACGCTGAACGTCACAATGATGGAACGCGAGGAGACCCCTCAAATCAAGGCAGTTGCGAGCGATATTCGCGACGCCGGCGAT
Source organism: Phycisphaerales bacterium (assembly GCA_044355685.1). Lineage (GTDB taxonomy): Bacteria > Planctomycetota > Phycisphaerae > Phycisphaerales > SM1A02 > QWPT01. The sequence continues at coordinate 21,105 of JBIKXP010000007.1, read as the reverse complement.
GACGCGGTTCTGGCGAACGTCCAGGAAGTCCGGCTCTTTGCGCGCGCAGCAAGCGGCGACCGCGCCGCGCTTGAGGAAGTGTGGGCCTCCAACCGGCGCTGGATCGCCAGCGTGATCGCGGCCCATGCGCCGCGTTCGGCCGACGTCGAGGACCTGCTGCAGGAGGTCGCCGCGACCTTCGTCGCGAAGTGCAAGGATGTCCGCGACGCGGCGAGCCTTCGGGGCTGGCTTCGCGTCGTGGCTGTGAACGTTGCTCGCATGGCTGCGCGCAGCCAGGCGGCTGAGACGCGCGCGGTGCGCGCGGTGGCGCACGCCGGCGGTGAGCCCGTGGCCAAGGCCGACGCAGGTCGTGGTGCCGCCGAGATGCTGGCGCTTCTTGAGCGGCTCCCGTCGCAGTTCGCCGAACCGCTGCTCCTGCAGGCGACGCAGGGGCTCTCGCAGCGCCAGCTCGCGCAGCTTCTCGGCGTGCCTGAGACGACGGTCGAGACGAGGCTTGCACGCGGACGGCGCATGTTGCGCCAGCTGCTTCAGCAGCTTGATTCCGGCGAGATGGATCGAATGGATGCGGCGGATGGCGTTCGATAGATCAGTGACATGACAGACGGAGACGGTTCCATGAACGACGGCAACTCCAACAACGACCCGCGGCTCGATCCAGAGATCGAGCTCGACATCCTCCTGTCGCGCGCCGTGTCGGGCGATCGCGATGCGCTTGCGGCCGTACGTGCCCGCGGCGCCTCCGACCCATCGATCCTCGAGGAACTCGCGATGTGGCAGGCCGACGAACTGCGTCTTGCCCGCGCCGCGCGCGAGATCCACGCCGTCGCGGACACGGTCGCGCTGCCATCGGCGCGCCCGGCGTTTGGCGGACGCGTGGGCCTCGGCTGGGCCGTGGCCGCGCTGATCGCGCTCGCATGGTTCGGCCGCAGCGTGGTGCCGATGCGCGCCTTCGACGCGCAGCCACGCGAGAACCTCGCGGGATTCAGCGGCTTCGCCACGTCGGACGACGCGTTCGACGCCTACGTCGAGAAGGCGCGCTCCGAAGGCGTCATCTATGGCGACGTGGAGGCTCCCACCATCATCGGCTCGCGCGAGCTCGGTGCGGGCGAGGGCTTCGAGGTTCTCATCATGCGGAAGATCGTCGAGCGGCGCGTGCTGCCCGAGCTCTATCGCCTCGCGCCCGTCGACGAATCCGGCGCGCTCGCGCCGGTCGTGATCCGCCCTCGGACGGAAGAGATTCGCTGATGCATCCGATGGGCGTACGCCTGTCCTGCTCTTGCAACACACCACCGATTGGATTCACCATGCCACGCATGAACACCATCACCAGCACGATTCTCTCGGGTCTCCTCGCAGGAGCCGCTGCAAGCGGCGCGCTCGCGGCTCCCCAGAGCGGCCTCTCGCTCGAGACGCGCGCCACCATCACCATGCAGACGGAGACCGCCGACGGCGCCATCATCGAGATGACGATGGCCGACGGCAAGATCGTCTCGTTGCGCATCGACGACGAAGAAGTTCCCGCGAGCCGCGTGCGTCAGAAGGGAAGCATGGTCGAGGTCCTCGACGAGAACGGCAATGTCATGCAGGAGATCCCGATGCTCTTCGGGACTTCCGGGCTCTCGATGTCGATCGCTCCGAGCGTCGGCATCGCTCCGGCCGTCGCCGCCGCTCCTGCCAAGTCGATGATCGGAGTGGGCTTCGGCCAGATCGATGAAGCGCTCGCGCATCACCTCAAGATCGACCCGTTCCAGGTGACGATGGTCACGAGCATCCTCGACCAGATGCCGGCCCACAAGGCCGGCCTTGAGAGGTTTGACGTGATCGTCGCGATCAACGGCAAGCCCGGCGCCCCGATGGATGCGCTTCGGCGGGCCATTGCCGACGCCGCGCCGGGCACCACGATGACGCTCTCGGTTCGCCGCGGAAGCGAGACGAAGGATGTCAAGGTCGAGACTGCGGCCTTCGACGCCGCGAAGATCGCGGCCGCCGGCCTCGCGGGCGACGCTGGCCTTGAGTATGCCGAGTCCGGCGACAACGTGATGTTCTTCATCGGGCCCGATGGCAAGCGCCGTGAGATCCGGATGCCGAACTTCGAAGACATCACGATCATGCCGGAGATGCCCGACTTCTCGCAGTTCCAGGGACTCGATGCCGAGCGCATGGAGCAGATCGAGGCCCGCGTGCGCGAGATGGTCGATCGACTCAACAAGCGGCTTGACCGCATGTTCAGCGAGGAACCTGAAGCCGGAGGCAGCGCGGCAGCGCCCGCCGACCCGAAGCAACCTGAGGCGAAGAGCGCTCCTGCACCGGCCGCCGATGCGGGCGAGGAACGCCTGCGCCGCATGGAGGAGCGCATGGAGGAACTGCGCCGCGAGCTCGAGCGCGAGCGCGAGACACGGAAGCAGAAGCCGGCCGATGCGTGATGCCTGACGCGCGTCAGCCAAACGGCAGATGCGCGAGATCGACATTCCCACCGCAGAGGACCACGCCGACGTCGGCGTGGTCTTTCTTCTTGCGCATCCACTCGCCGCACGCGACCGCGACGCCCACCGCGGCGCTTGGCTCGATCGTGAGCTTCATGCGCTCCCAGACGAGGCGCATGTGCGATGCGATGTCGGCCTCGCTGACAAGCACGATCTCGTCGACGAGGTCGCGCACGACGGGGAACGTGAGCGGGCCGAGCGTGCCGCGGAGGCCGTCCGCGATCGTGACGGGCGGCATCTGCGGCTGGATGGCGCCCGCGCGCTTCGACGCGGCGCCGTCGCCCGCGAGCTCCGGCTCGGCGCCGATGATGCGGATCGACGGCTTGAGCGCCTTCGCGGCGATCGCCATGCCCGCGATCATCCCTCCGCCTCCGAGCGGCACGACGATCGCGTCGAGCTGCGGGCACTCGTCGAGAAGTTCAAGTGCGATCGTGCCTTGGCCCGCGATGACGTCGGGATGGTTGTAGGGCGGGATCATCGTGCCGCCGGTCTCGGCGATGACTTGCGCGGCGGCGGTTTCGCGCGCGGCGATCGTCGCCTCGCATTCGACGATGCGGGCGCCGTAGCCGCGCACCGCTGCCTTCTTGATCTCGGCCGAGTTCGACGGCATGACGACGTGCGCATCGATGCCCCGCATGCGTGCGGCGAGCGCGAGGGCCTGCGCGTGATTTCCGGAAGAGTGCGTGACGACGCCGCCCGCCGCCGTCGCGTCGTCGAGCATGCGGACGGCGTTGGTGGCGCCGCGGAACTTGAACGACCCAGTCCGCTGGAAGAGCTCGCACTTGAACCAGAGCCGGCGGCTCGAGATCTCGTCCAGCGTGGCGCTCGTGAGAACGGGCGTCCTGCGAACAAATGGGTCGATTCGTCGCTGGGCGGCGCGGATCGAGTCAAGATCCGCGGCATAGGTGGGTGCTGCCGTCGTCGTCATGCGGGTAGCCTACCCGCGTGGCGACCGAGCGATCACCGGTGATTCTCGTCTACCGACGCGCGTCGGTGCGGCTTGCGCCGCTGCGCGAACTGCTCGAGCGCCACGACTTCCACGCGGTGTTGCCGCCCGATGCGCTCGGCGAGTGGGAGTACCACCATGACGACGGCGTGCGGGTGCGCGGCGGTGCGGGCCTCGTGTTGGTCGAGGCCGACGACGGCCGGCGTGCGGACGACTTTGATGCACGGCACCGGACGGCGTTCCCCTCGGACCGCGCGATTCCGGATGGCGGCGACGCTCCAGAGCGCGTTGCGGTGGTCGCGGGCAGCGACGAGTCCGGCAAGGGCGAACGGGAGGGGCCGCTGGCGGTTGCGGCGGTGGCGGTGCCGGTTTCGAGCGAGCATGAGTTGCTTGCGCGTGGGGTTCGCGATTCCAAGATGTGCACGCAGACCGAGATCGCGGCGCTCGCGCGGTGGCTTGCAGCACACTGTGCGCACGCGGTCGAGGTTGTGGCGCGTGAGGAACGTGCATCGGCGCTTCGATCGAGTGGAGGCAATGAGACGCGGCTTCTGGCGGCGATGCATGTGCGGGTGTTGGCGGCTCTGCACGCAACGCGGGCGTTCTCGCTGGCACGGGTCGACCGCTTCGCACCGAACCGCCCGGTGGCTGCGGCGCTGGCCGCGTCGCAGCCAGCGCTGATCGTCGACGAGTGCGCGCGCGGCGAACGGCATGTCGCGTGCGCGGCGGCGTCGATCGTGGCGCGGGCGGCGGTTCTCCGCGGCCAAGCCTGATCGCTGCACGTGCCGTGCAGCCGCCGTATCCTCGTCGCATGACCGCAGCCGACACCATTCGCCGTCTCCACGACCACCGCCTCTGGACCCGCAACAAGATCCTCGCCGCCGCCCGCACCTGTTCCGACGCCGAACTCCGCCGTCCCTTCGAGATGGGCGTCGGTTCCCTGTTCGGGACCATCGTTCACCTGTGGGGCGCCGAACTCGTCTGGGCGAACGTGCTCGAGGAAGTCGACCCTGCCACCCTGATCCCGTCCGTCGACGCGTTCCCGAGTCTTGCTGCGCTCGAGGAAGCGTGGAAGCCGATCGACGCGCGCTGGGCGAAGCTCCTCGATCGCGCAGCCGACCCCGCGTTCCTCGCGAAGCCTTTCGGCCGCGTCCGCGACGGCAAGTCGTACGTCACGAACGGGCACGACATCTTCCTCCACGTCTGCACGCACCAGCACTACCACGCCGCGCAGATCTCAAGCATGCTCCGGCAGATGGGCAAGTCCCTGGGCCCCAGCGACTTCATCGTGATGTCCCGCGAGCAGTGGAAGGGATGACGCTTCGGCTACACTAATGCCTCGCTCGGGGCGCGTCCCGCCAGAAGAGGACGCTGAGAAGCACCCGTTGAACCTGATCCGGCTCGCACCGGCGGAGGGAAGCGAATGCGCGGATCCGCGCCTTCCTTCACTTCCGTCGCCAGACCGGCGCCTGAAGGAAGAACGATGATCACCACCGCGAACACGCTCGGCACCTCCTACGCGCTCCCCATGCACGGTGCGCACAATCCGTCGACCGGCGCACAGGGCACCACGCCAGGCTCATTCGCGAAGCGCGCCGATGTCGGCGGGCCCTACGCGTTCGCGTCGCCCGACACCCCCGGCATGCCCGAACCAAGCGCCAGGACCGCGTGGGACTTCCTTCCCGCGGGCTGGTCGACGGTCGAGCTCGCCGAGCCATCGCACGCGAAGTGCGTCGGATGCTGCGGCGAGTCGTTCGACTCCGTCGAGTTCGCGAGCGCCCGCGGCCAGTGGCGCCGCGTCATCTATCCGAAGTCGTTCACGCCGATCACGCAGCTCGAGAGCGCGCGCCTCGGCATCGTCACGCCCGAGATGAAGCGCGTCGCCGAGCGCGAGCCGCACCTCACCGCCATCGAGGTCCGCGACGAGATCGCGGCCGGCCGCATGGTGATCCCCGCGAACCGCGCGCACCTCGGCTTCAAGCTCGACCCGATGGCGATCGGCCGCGCGTCGAAGACGAAGATCAACGCCAACATGGGCGCATCGCCGGTCTCGTCGGGCACCGATGAGGAAGTCGAGAAGCTCAAGTGGGCGGAGAAGTGGGGCGCCGACACGGTCATGGATCTCTCGACCGGCGGCAACCTCGACGAATGCCGCGCGGCGATCTGCCAGAACTCCACCGTGCCGATCGGCACCGTCCCGATCTACTCGATGATCATCGGCCGCAAGATCGAGGACCTCAACGAAGAAATGGTGCTTGAAACCCTCGAGCACCAGGCGCGCCAGGGCGTCGACTACTTCACGATCCACGCGGGTGTCCTGAAGGAGCATCTCCCGTTCATCAAGAAGCGCCTCATCGGCATCGTCTCGCGCGGCGGGTCGCTCCTTGCGAAGTGGATGCTCGTTCACAACAGGCAGAACCTGATGTACACCGGCTGGGAGAAGATCTGCGAGGTCATGCGCCGCCACGACGTGACCTTCTCGATCGGCGATGGCCTGCGCCCGGGCGGCCTCGCCGACGCGACCGACCGCGCGCAGCTCGCAGAGCTCGAGACTCTCGGCGAACTCACGGAACGCGCGTGGCGCATGGGCGTCCAGGTCATGATCGAGGGGCCTGGCCACGTGCCCTTCGACCAGATCGAGTTCAACATGAAGTTGCAGCGCCGGCTCTGCCATGGCGCGCCCTTCTATGTGCTCGGGCCGCTCGTCACCGACATCTTCCCGGGCTACGACCACATCACGAGCTGCATCGGCGCGACGGCCGCCGGCTACCACGGCGCCAGCATGCTCTGCTACGTCACGCCGAAGGAGCACCTCGGGCTCCCGAAGAAGGACGACGTGAAGCAGGGCTGCATCGCCTACAAGATCGCGGCGCACGCGGCCGATGTCGCGCTCGGCATCCCAGGCGCCCGCGACCGCGACGACGAGCTCACCAAGGCCCGCGCCGCGCTCAACTGGGAGAAGCACTTCGAGCTCTCCTTCGACCCCGACACCGCGCGCGCCTACCACGACGAGGACCTCGATGTCGACACCGACTTCTGCGCCATGTGCGGCCACGACTGGTGCAGCGTGCGCATCTCGAAGGAGATCCAGGAGTTCGCATCGGGCAAGGACGAGGAGTACCAGCGCGGCAAGCCCGTGAAGAGCGCCGCGCTCACGCCCGAGCAGCAGGAGATCCTCGCGAAGCGCGGCGTTTTGAGCCCCGAGGAGATCCACAAGCTCGCGTCGAAGACGAAGAAGGCCGTCGGCGCCGCCGAAGGCAAGGCGTCGTGCCACTCCGACTTCGTCGACCCAACCGCCGCGCAGGCCGTGCAGGCCGAGAAGACAGGCGAGAAGCTCATCCAGGTCAACCTCGGCCCTGCGTTCAACATCCCCGCGGGCGACCGCGTGGTGTGACGCGACCAGCTCCACGCGAACCGCTCACCGTGCCTTCGCGCGGGTTTATCCGCGTCTGAACAGACGAAGTCGATCTTCCTAGCGTCCATTCCGCCATGGATTCGGCGGAGTCGGTTCTGTCACCTAGAACCACGGAGGTTCGACGCATGAAGGCGCGATACAGGACTCTGTTCATCAGCGATTGTCATCTCGGCTCGGGCGGCGCGAAGGCAAAGGAGCTCGCGCGCTTCCTCAAGCAGGTCGACTGCGACACCGTCTACCTCGTCGGCGACGTGATCGACATGTGGCGTCTCAGGCAGCGCTGGTACTGGCCGGACACGCACAACTCGGTCATGCGCCGCCTTCTCAAGATGTCGCACAAGGGCACGACGATCGTCTATGTGCCGGGAAACCACGACGAGGCTGCGCGGCCGTTCTGCGGGCTCTCGTTCGGCGGCATGCAGATGGCGATGACGGCGGTGCATCTCACGGCCGATGGTCGGCGCCTCCTCGTCACCCATGGCGACCAGTTCGATCTCGTCGTGCGCAACTCGCGGCTGCTGGCGCTTGCGGGCACGGTCGGCTACGAGGTACTCCTCAAGATCAACGGCGTCTACAACTTCGGCCGGCGACTCTTCGGACTTCCCTACGATTCGCTTTCGCAGGCGATCAAGGCGCGCGTCAAGAGCGCGTGCAACTTCATCTCGAACTTCGAGCAGGCGCTTGTGGCGGAGGCCCGCGCCGGCGGCTTCGACGGCGTCGTGTGCGGGCACATCCACAAGGCCGAGCAGCGGATGATCGGGACGCTCGAGTACCTCAACTGCGGCGACTGGGTCGAGAGCTGCACCGCGCTCGTCGAGCATGATGACGGCCGCATCGAGCTTCTCGACGGCCTCGCATTCCTCGCCGAGCGCGACGCTGCGAGGGCGATCGCCGACAACTCGGGCGACGACTCGGACGAAACCGATCCGTGGCTTCAGCGCGGCACGGCTTTCGATGCGCGGATCCTGCTCTCCGGAGAGGGCAAGTGAGGATCCTGCTGGCGACCGATGCCTGGTCGCCGCAGGTGAATGGCGTCGTACGCACGTGGCAGCAGACGATCCGCGAACTGGTCGCGATGGGGCATGAGGTCGAGGTGCTTCACCCGGGGCTCGGGCGGACCATTGCGTCCCCGCGATACAACGAGATCCGGTTGTCGCTTGCGCCCTGGCGCATCGTGGGACAGGCGATGGAGCGGCCGTTCGACGCGGTGCACATCGCGACCGAAGGCCCAATCGGCCTCGAGGCCCGCCGCCGCTGCGAATCGCGTGGCATTCCCTACACGACGAGCTACCACACGCAGTTTCCCGAGTATCTCAAGCAGTACTTCGCACTTCCGCGCCGCATCACCTGGCGCTTCATGCGGTGGTTCCACGGCGGTGCCCGCGCGACCCTCGCGCCCACGCAGCAGGTGACCGACCAGCTCCGGCGCGAGGGAATCACGCGCGCGCAGACCTGGTGCCGGGGCGTCGACACCGATCTCTTCCGTCCCGTCGCAAGCGAACTGTTCGCAGACCTGCCGCGGCCGATCTACCTCTATGCCGGGAGGGTCGCGCGAGAGAAGAACATCGACGCCTTCGTCGAGGCGAACCTCCGAGGCTCCAAGGTGGTTGTCGGCGACGGACCGGAGCGGGAGCGGCTTCAGCGCGCATGTCCCGAGATCGTGTTCGCGGGCTACCGGTTTGGCGACGAGCTCGCTGCGCACTACTCTGCGGCAGACGTGTTGGTCTTTCCGAGCCGAACCGACACCTTCGGAATCGTGATGCTCGAGGCGAACGCATGTGGACTGCCCGTGGCCGCCTATCCGGTGACCGGTCCGATCGACGTCGTGCGGGAAGGCGTGAACGGTGCGCTGGACGAGCGACTCGATGCCGCTGCGGCGCGTGCGCTGCAAGTCCCGAGGCCGTCGTGCGTTGCGCACGCGCGCGGCCAGAGCTGGCGGCGCGTCGCCGAGGTGCTGCTTGGTCATCTTGCGCCGGCGCGCCTTGACATGATCAGAAGCGTTCCTGAGCGCGTTCTTGGTTGATCGTGAACAGCGGGCGCGTAGGTTTCTATGACTCGAAGTGCTTCGAGCCGCGGTGTCCCCTCCGCGACTGCCATCGCCCCCTCGACAAGGATTGACTCATGTCCCGAACCCTCACGACCTGCGGCAGCATGCTCGCCGCCCTTTCCGTCTTCGCATCGTCGGCCAACGCCAACATCCGCATCACCGAAGCCATGAGCTCGTCCAACGGCAATGGCTCAGCGACACCCGACTGGATCGAGGTCACCAACTTCGGTTCGTCGGCGGTCAGCCTCGCCAACTGGCGCGTGGATGACGGCAGCTTCAGCTTCGCCGCTTCCGTTGCGCTGAACGGGATCACCACGATCAACGCCGGCGAGAGCGTCATCTTCATCGAGTCGGCGGCTGGCAAGGCCATCGCGGGGTTCCGCAACTTCTGGGGCGGCCTGGGCGGCGTGCAGGTCGGCTTCTACTCGGGCTCGGGCGTCGGCCTCGCGTCCGGTGGCGATGGCGTTGGCCTGTTCGACGCGTCCAACGCGCTGGTCACGCAGGTGAGCTTCGGCGCCGCGACGTCGGGCTCGAGCTTCTTCTACGGCTGGACCGAATCGGGAACGCTTGACCCAGCCTACAACGGCATCGTCAGCACGGTCGGCACGATCGGATCGCAGGTGACGGTCTCCGCCAATGGCGACACGGCTTCGATCGGTTCGGCGATTCCAGCGCCGGGCGTCCTTGCGCTGCTCGGCCTCGCCGGCCTCGTGGGCCGTCGCCGCCGCTGAGATTCGCCTCGGCCGCGCCATCCGCAGGCCCCGTGCCCCGTCCCGCGCGCGATTCGCCCGGGACGGGGCACGTTCGATTGGCGGGCGCCTCGCTTCCATGCGATAGTGAAGTTATGACGTCGGCGTTCGCACGGCTGCGACGACTGCTTCCGTTCCTCGTGAGCGGTGTGGTGATCACGCTCTTTATGGCATGGGGACTGCCGCTGATTCTCACCTCCAAGGGCTCGTCCGCAAGGGGCGAGCCGAGGCTCTACTGGCTGTCCATGCCTTTGAAGCCGGTTGCCGACGAGCGGCCCGGCGCGATCGGAATCGATATCGGCGCTACGGCGGCCAGCATGTCGACCATCGTTGTCCATCGGGGCATGTTGTCCGACTGGTACATCGTGCAGGCAAGCCGGATCGGTGGCACCTGGCCCACGGGCACGGTGATCGAGCTTCAGCTTGAGAACGCGATGAGGGAGGTGGAGCGAACGCCGCCCGCGACGGTCGTCGTCGCGCCGCCGCCGGCGGAGGCTACGTCGTTCGCCCGGATCGACACCGGTCTCTCGGGCTGGCCATTTCGCGCCTTTGCGAGCGAGTCGTGGTACCGACCCGCGAACCTGCCGGATGGCCATGTACCCGTGCCCGAGACGCGTCATTGCTGGAACCTGGGCCTTGTCGACGGACAGTTGCTTCTCGTGCCGATGCGGCCGCTCTGGTTCGGTCTCGCCGGCGACATCGTGTTCTGGTCGAGCGCGTGCTGGGCATCGGTTGCGTTTCCGCTGGCGATCCGCCAACGGCGGCGCGAGAAGTACGGCAGATGCGGCAAGTGTGGCTACGCGGCGGACTCGCACGCCGTCAAGCGGCCCGAGCTCTGCTCAGAGTGCGGGACACCGTACGCCCGCGATCCGCTGGGTTTCGCGCACAGTCCCGAGATGCACTTTCAGAACGCCTACGTCTGGATCATCTTCGTCTCGAGCCTCGACATCATGCTCACCTGGAAGATCCTCGACCGAGGCGGCGTCGAGGTGAATCCGGTCGCGAACGCCGTGATCGAGGCGTGGGGCATGCAGGGCGCGATCGCGTTCAAGTTCGCCTTGATGATGTGGGTGATCGTGGCATGCGAGATCCTCGCGCGACTCAAGCGCAGCGCAGGCCGATTCCTCGCCGGAGCCGCGATTGTGATCAGCGCTTCACCCGTGGTGTGGTCGCTGTTCCTGCTCGTCGTGCACGAGTTCTTCCCTGAGTAGCGGGCGCCGCCGCGGGTTCCGACGCCGGGTTCGTACCGAGCGCGACGCGGTGGAGCGACTCGACGACCGCATCGGCCGCGAAGGGACGCGCACGCGCGAGCGCCGCCTCGCGCATCGCGCGAAGCCGCCGCGCATCGGACAGCAGCGCGCCGATTCGCCAGCGGATGCTTTCCGGTGAGTTCACGCGGATGGCGACGCCCCACTCGAGGAGATGGTCGCTGTTGCGCTCCTCCTGGCCTGGAACGGGGTTCATGATCACCATGGGAAGACCCATGGCGAGCGCCTCGCTCGAGGTCAGGCCGCCCGGCTTGCCGACCGAGAGGTCCGCCGCGTGCATGAGTTCATGCATGCGGTCGGTGAAGCCGATCACCGTGCAGCGGACGCACGGATTCGCGGCGGCCGTCACCGCCCGCTCGGCGGCGGCGCGCAGCCGCTCGTTCTTTCCGCAGACGAGCGCGACTCCGCACTCGATCTCAAGTCCGAGCAGCGCGTCGATGGTCGCGTGCATGCGCGAAACCCCGACGCCACCGCCGGACACGAGGATCAGCGGCTTGTCTGCGGGCATTCCGTGACGCGCGCGAATCTCTTCGCGTGACGGGAGCCGTGCTGAGAAGGCGCCCATGATGGGGATGCCGGTGACGACGATCCTCTCGCGGGCCACTCCTTTGCCGACGAGGATCTCGACCGTCTCCGGCAGCGCGACGAACCAGCGGTCCGCGCGTGGGCACGCCGCCCACAGCGCGTGCGCGTCGAGGTCCGTGACCACGACTCCGAACGTCCCGCGCCACTCGCCGCGCTCCACCATTCCGTTGAGAAGCTCTGCCGCGAGGAAGTGGGTGCAGACGATGGAGTCGGGCCGCTCGCGCGCGACGAGCTGGCGCATGCGCGCAAGCGCAAGACGCTGCAGCGCCCGCCGCATGCCTCCGCCCTCGCATGTGTCGCTCGAACGATAGAGCCATCCGATCGCGCCGGGCGATCGCTCGATGAGCGCGATGTACGCGTCGCGGTAGAGCGCCCGAAAGGCGGGCCACGCGTAGGCGAGCACATCCACCACTTCAGCGTCGCTCGAACGCCCCGATCGCATCATCGCCTCGGCGACGGCCTGCGCGGCACGGGTGTGCCCAGAGCCGACCGACCCCGTGAGGACAAGGGCGCGTCCAAGGTCGCATCCAAGGGGCGCGTTCTGCGGCGGCGACGTATCGATGCCTCCATGCATCGATGGAAGGATCGACGCATCGTCCGTGGCCGGCGTCAAGGTCTCGTCAATGTTCGGTCAATGCGTGGTCGCACTCACCCGCGCATCGCGCGCTCGATCTCGGGAATCGTCTTCGGGATCGCGGCGGTGAGGTTCACGCCGCCCGGCTTCTTCGTCACGAGGATGTCGTCCTCGATGCGGATGCCGAGGTTCTCGTTCGGCAGGTAGATGCCCGGCTCGATCGTGATGACCGCATTCTCGGGGACGGGGCCTTCGGGCGTGACGTCGTGGACCTCGAGGCCGAGGTGGTGGCCCGTGCCGTGGAAGTACGCATCGCCGTAGCCCGCCTTCGCGATCACATCGCGCGCGGCCTTGTCGATTGCGGCAAATGTTGCGCCGGCCTTCGTCGCGGCGATCGCGGCACGTTGCGCCTCGAGCACGATCTCGTAGATCTCGCGCTGGCGAGCGGTGAACCTGCCGTTCACGGGGAAGGTGCGCGTCACATCGCACGCATAGCCCATGTACTCGGCGCCCGAGTCGATGAGGATCAGGTCGCCATCCTTCAGCGGCTCGCGGTTTCCGTGGTAGTGAAGCACCGTCGCGTTGAACGCGCCGCCCGCGATCGTGCCGTAGGCAGGCTTGCGCGCGCCGTTCGAGCGGTAGCCATGCTCGGCGAGCTCCTGCACGTCGAACTCCGTGATGCCGGGCTTCAGGCCCTTGAGCACCGCGTCGTAGCCCTTCGCTGTGATGTCGGCGGCGCGCTGCATGAGCGCAAGCTCGGCTTTCGACTTCGCGGCGCGCATGCCGGCAAGGAGCTGCGTGTGGTCGACGAACGACGAACCGGGAATGCGCTCGGCGCTCTTCCGGAAGACATCGAGGTCGGGCGAGACGGGCGCCGTGTGCGCGGCAAGCGGGTGGAGCAGCGCGTAGCGCTTCGCGCGGGCGGCCGCCTCGAGCAGAAACCGCGCGAGTGCCGTCGTGCGCATGATGGTGCCGATGCCGTACTTCGACTTCAGTTTCGACGAGATCTCCTCGCGGAAGCCGTCCCACTTCTCGAGCTCGGGGTTGAGCGGCTTGAGGAAGAGGATGACGCGGCGCGCCTCGACCGGATTCAGCGGGTCGAGGAGGAGCACAGCGCCCGGTTCGTCGACGATGCCCGTCAGGTACTGGAAGTGCGCGTGCGCGCGGAAGTCGCCGTGGAGGCTCGCGTCCATGTCGCCCGCGAAGACGAGCGCGACAGAGTCCTTGAGCGTCTTGAGCACGTGCTCGCGGCGCGAGGCGTACTCGGACAGCGCGATCCCGTGCAGGAAGGCGGTTGCGGCGGGGGCGGTCTTCGCGGCTGATTTCGTCTTCTTTGCCATAGAGTGGCGGAGTGTAGCGCCGCTTTGTGGCATGACGGTCCGTCTTGGGACACGCCTGCGGCGCTTCCACGCCGTCAGCCCACGCTTCGCTGCGCTCCGCCCTCGCCGTCGCGCGTCAGACTCCCGCCGCGTGCGACTTCTTCTCCGCAGCCTCGATCAGGCGCGTCGCATACCGATTCATCGCGTCGCGAAGCTGCTCGAAGCTCTCGAGCACGTAGAGGATCGGCTGGTAGTGGTCGATCTCGAAGCTCGTCTCGCAGACGCGGTCGAGGTCGAACGGCCGTCGATCGACCTCGGGGCTCATGAGCGCGTGCTTCGACTCGCCCGGGCTCGAGATCAGGCCCGAACCGTAGAGCTTGATCTCGCCATCCTCGCGGATCAGGCCGAACTCCACCGTGAACCAGAAGAGGCGCGCGAGTCGCTCGGTGTGGAAGGGGTCGTCGGTCAAGAGCGCGGCCTTGCCATAGGTCTGCAAGAAGTCGGCGAAAACCGGGTCTGCGTGCAGTGGCACGTGGCCGAAGATGTCGTGGAAGATGTCCGGCTCCGGCAGGTAGTCGAGCGACTCCTTCGGACGGATCACGACGGTCGTCGGAAACTCGCGGCGCGCGAGGCACGCGAAGAACGCCTTCGCCGGGAGATACCCGGGCACCGCGCGGCTCTGCCAGCCGGTGAGCTTCGACAGGAAGTGGTTGACGCTCTTCGGTCCCTCGAGGTACGGGATGTAGTCGCGCACCAGGTTGATCGCCTTCGCGCCACGCAGATAGACCTGCGAGGCGTGCTCGGGCAGATACTGCATCTGGCGGTCGTAGAGCGTTCGCCAGCTCTCCTGGTTCTCTGCGGTGTAGCCGTCGTACTTCTGATGAATGTAGACCTTCGTGATGTCGCCGTAGCCAGGCGAGCCGAAGTTGTTCGCGTACTCCTGCGCGGCGCGGCCCTCGGGTCCATCGATCATGGCGTGGTTGAGGCTGCCTGCAAACTTGGGATCACCTTCGTTCTTGCTCATGCTTGCTCCTCGCAGAAGGCGCGGCAATCGCCGCAGTTGCATCAGGCGCCTGTTCAACGACCCAGGTTCGGTCAGACAGAACCTCGCGCCATCGTAGAAGATCCACGTGCCGTTCGGCAATCTCGTCCGACAGGAGATTCGAAGGGCGTTCCGCGGGTCGCGAGGTTCTCAGTCCTGCTCGGCGGCGTCGCTCTCGGCGTCGCCCTCCTCGGAGGTCGACGCGAGCTCCTCGAGGGCATCGACGGCATCGTCGCCATCGGAGATGGGCGGGTCGGCCGGGAGCCGCACCACGTCGAAGCGGCCGCGGACGTCGAACCCGAGCGGGTCCACGCCAACAAGCCTCGGATCCTCGACATCGAGGCTCACGACGCTCGCCACGGCGGCTTTGAGCGCCTCGCGCATCTCCGCGTTGATGCGCCGGCAGAGCTTGGCCTCGACGTCCGCGAGCGCGTTCGGCCGCATGAGCGCGACGCCATCGAACACCAGTCCGCGGAACTTCGCCGCGTCGATCGTGATCCGCGCCCAGCGGACATCGTCCGGCTCGCCGTGGTAGATGCGCCAGCGGTCGCAGAGCGCGCCATTCGGCACGCCGTCGCGTTCGTCTTTCTCGCTGATTTCCTCGAGCGTCACCTGCATCTGCATCGAGTCCTCGCCCTCGTCGGGCATGAAGAGCGCGATGTCGAAGGAGCGCAGCATCGCCACCATCACCGGCGCGACGAGCGCGCCGTCAGGTGCGATCACGAGCTTGATGGGCACCACCTCGCCGTCGAAACTGATGAGCCCAGTGAGGTGGGCACGCAGATATCGACATGCGTCGACAACCGACTCGTCGATCCAGGCGTCATCAGGCACGTCGCTCATGACGCGATGGTACAGGCTTCACCAGCGCGCGAGGAAGAGCTCCGACTGGAGTTCGGCCTGCCGGAGGAACATCGATTCGCCGTCGACCGTGACGGCGCCCCGGGCGCGGGCCTCGCGGATGAGGGGCGTTTCCCGCGGCGTGTAGACGGTGTCCATCACCACGACCGAGTCATCGAGATGGACATCGTCGGGAAGGGGTGAACAGTCCGGATCGGGTCCGCCCGCCATGCCGACGGGCGTGCAGTTGACGAACGCGTGGAAGCAGCCGCAGCCGAGCGCATCCTCGCCGCGTGTGTCGGCGGTGCTTGCCGCACCGGCGACGACCTTCGTTCGATGCGTGCCGCCGTCGGGCCGCACGACTTCGCGACCGGAGAGCGACTCCGCGAGCAGCTGTGCCCGGGCCTGATCGCGGTTGAAGACGACGACCGTCGCGCCCGCAAGCGCAAGGCCGCCTGCGACGGCGCGCGCCACTCCGCCTGCGCCGATCACCGCGATGCGCGCGCCTTTCAGCGCGCGGCCCCGCGTCGCGAACGCATCGGCAAGCGCGCCGACCGCCGCGGGCATGTCGGTGTTCGTCGCGAACAGTCGCTGCGCCTCAGGCGTGCCGAGCGGCCGCACGATCAGCGTGTTCGCAGCGCCGAGCCACGCCGCGTCGGCGTCGATCTCTCCGCCGCGTTCGCGCACAAAGCGCACGAGGTGCTCCTTGTGCGGAATCGTGACGCTCGCGCCCGCGAAGTCGAGCCTTTCATGGTCGACCAACGCGCCGACCGACGCCTTGAAGTGCTCCCATTCGCTCGGGATCGGAAGCGGCAGATACACGCCGTCGTAGCCGTGCTCTGCGAAGCGCGCGTTGTGGAACGACGGTGACTTCGAGTGCGCGACCGGCCAGCCGACGATGCCGAACACGCGCGTCGCCGGCCCGATCGAGCCGAAGCGGTAGAGATCGCGAAGTTCGCGAATCGACGGTTGGCCCGGCGCTGTTCCGGCCCCCTCTGCGTCCGACGCGAACGTGAGGAATCCGCCGAACTTCGGCGCAAGCACGCGGCTCATCAGGCCAAACTCGCCCATCAGAAGCGCGATCAATGGCTTCGTGCGCGTCGCGAGAAGATCGAAGGCCTCGAGGTTGTCGCGGATGCTCCGCGCCATCCACGCAAGCTTGACGATCGACGCGAGCGGGTCGTCCTGCATCGCGGCGGCGCGCCGCAGGAGATCGATCGGACGCCCGGTGAAGTCGTGCGAGCTCGCGATGAACTTCGGCGACGGCGGGGGCTCCGCGTCGTCGGCGGCCACGCGCGGCGCAACCGCCGATGTCATCAGTGCGCGCACGAGATCGGGCGCGAGCGCCGCGTGCTCGATGTCGATCATGCGCGGCGCGCCATCTGCCTTGGCGATGCGCGCGAGCAGCGCGACGCGCTCGGACTCGCCGAGCGAGCACGCGCCGCCTTCTTCGGCCGAACGCACGGTGACGATCGACGGCAGCGGCGACTCGCGCACGAGCCGAAGAATCGCCTCGGCCGCGGCTGTGCCTTCGCGCGAGGCGAGTCCGTCGCAACGCCACTCGACCATGCGCGCGCCAAGCACCCGCGCGCGTCCGGCGCGTTCGACGGCACGCGGAATCTCGGCGGCGCTCTCGACTGCGATCGGGCAGCAGATCAGCGACATCGCATCACCTCTCTCCACGCCCGGCGCTGGTCGCGCCTGCGCTCGTGATGCTCTCCTCGAGAATCGCCTTCGGCGTCATTCGATGCGCGAGCGCGTAAGGGATGAACCGGCACGCGACGGCGGCGCACTTGTTGAAGAGGCCTGGAATCACGACGGCGGCGTTCTGCTCGACGCCCTGCATTCCGGCCGCGACGACATCGTCGGCCGACTGCCACATGAGCTTTGGCAGCCTGTTCATCGCTTCGCGCGCACCAAGCACGTCGTGGAACTCGGTGTAGGTGAAGCCGGGGCAAAGTGCCGTGCAATGGACGCCTGTCCCGAGGAGCGAGAGCCGCAGCGATCGACTCGCGCTCGTCATCAGGCACTTCGCGGCCGGATAGAGGCTTCCCGGAGGTTCAGGCGCAAACGACGCGAGGCTCGAGACGTTCACGATGCGGCCATGGCCGCGCGCGACCATCGCAGGCGCGAGGCGATGCGTGAGTTCAAGCCACGAGTCGACCATGACGCGGAGAAAGCGCGCGTGCGTGCCCCAGTCGGTCGCGAGGAAGCGCTCGCGAATGCCATACCCAGCGTTGTTCACGAGATACGCGAGTTCGACGCCGGCGGCACCGACCGTGTCCACGATCGCCTTCGGCGCGTCTGGCTCGGCGAGATCGGCGGCGAACACGATCGTCTCGGCCGCGTGGCGATCGCGCAGTTCCCGCGCGAGCTCCTCGAGCCTCTCCGTGCGCCGCGCCGTGACGACGAGGTTGTAGTTGCGCGCCGCAAGCGCGCACGCGAACGCTCGACCGATTCCGGCCGAGGCACCGGTGACAAGCGCATAGGGCCGCGACCTAGGTTCGCGCGCGGGGCTTGGCGAGGTCATTCAGAACCGCCAGCTCGCGAAGAGGCCGAGGAACGGATTCGGCTCGACGTCGACGCTTGCGAGTTCATCGCCGGCCGCGTTGTCGATGCGCATCTCGCTTGCGACCTGGATACCGGCGACAAGATCGACGCGCCCGCCGCACTCGCCGCGCATGGTGGCGCGAAGCCAGATCGGCATGCCCTCGTCGGTGCCGACGCCGCCGGCGCGGGCTGCGGCGCCGTCGTCATCGAGGCGGAAGCGGCGGTAGGTGTATCGGCCGCCGATCGCGAGTTCACACTCGTCGCTCATGATCCAGATCGCCTCGAGACCGGCTCCGCCGGGGTATGCCTCGGGTCCTGCGAAGTTCGAGAGGCGGAACTCCTTGCATGGGCGCCAGTCGATGAGGAGCTGCGGCACGACCAGCACGTCTTCCTCGATGCGCGTCGTCACCAGTACGCCGGCACCGAGCACGAACTCGCGCGAGAACGCGTACGACGCACCGACGATGCCGCCGAAGGTCGCGCTGTCGCCGACGTCGACGTCGTTCTCGCCGGCGAGGCCGACAAGAAGCGCCGTCGTGAGACGCCAATGCTCGCCGAACTTGAAGGTCGCGGAAGGCGCAATCGTCAGCGACTGCACCACGCCCCACGGCTTGCCGCCGGCCGCAGCCGCCAGCGTTCCACCTGCGTCGAACGAGTACCACGAGCCTTCCCAGTTCAGCGAGACGCCCCATTCATACTCGTCCTTCGGCGCGCCGCGCATCGAGACCGATCCAAAGCCACGGTTCACGGCCACGCCGCCGCCACCAGTGTCGAAATCGGTATCGAAGAAGTGCGCGTAACCGCCAGCGAGGACGAACTTGATGTCCTCCTTCGCCTCATCCACCGCCGCGCTTGCGGCGCTCGGCGCCGAGGCCGTGCCTTCGGCGGACGCTTGGGCGAAGAGTGTGGACGGGAACGCGAGAGCGAGCACGGACGTGCAGGCGAGATGCTTCATCATGATGTTGGACCCATCTGGGATCTGGCTGGAGTGGCGTCGGGTGATGCGTTCAGCGCGCGTCGAGAACGAGCGTGTCGACGATGTTCTGCACGATCTCATCAGTCGTGCGGCCTTCGGCTTCCGCCTCGAAATTGAGGAGGATGCGGTGGCGGAGCGCCGGAAGCGCGACGGACTTGATGTCGTCGAAGGCGACGGCGGTGCGGCCCGCGAGCAGCGCGCGCACCTTCGCGCCGAGGATCAGCGTCTGCGCCGCGCGCGGGCTGGCCCCAAAGCGGAGGAACTGGTTCGCCATCGGCGTTGCGAACTGACCGCCGGGATGCGTGGCGAGCACCATGCGCACCGCGTAGTCCTGGACGTGCGGGGCCACTCCGACGCTGCGCACGAGCTTCTGTGCGGCGATGATTCCCTGCGCGTCGAGCACGCGCTCGATCTTCGGAGACTCGCCGGTCGTGGTGCGGTCGAGGATGACCGACAGTTCGTCGCGCGTCGAGTAGCCGACGACCAGCTTGAAGAAGAAGCGGTCGAGCTGCGCCTCGGGCAACGGATACGTGCCTTCCTGCTCGATTGGGTTCTGCGTGGCCATCACGAAGAACGGCCTCTCGAGCTCGTACGAGTTGCCGCCGACTGTGACGCTGCGTTCCTGCATCGCCTCCAGCATCGACGACTGCGTCTTCGGTGTCGCACGGTTGATTTCGTCGGCGAGCACGATCTGCGCGAAGATCGGACCCTTGCGGAACTGGAAGTCGCGGCCGTTCTCCGTTTCGACCACGATCGTCGTGCCGGTGACGTCGGCCGGCATCAGGTCGGGGGTGAACTGGATGCGGCTGAACTTGAGATGCAGGGCCTGCGAGAGCGAGCGGATGAGGAGCGTCTTGCCGAGCCCCGGAACGCCTTCAAGCAGGCAGTGACCGCCCGCGAAGAGGCAGATCAGGACGCCCTCGACGATCTCCTGATGGCCGACCACGGCCTTCGCGATCTCAGCGCGCGTCCGCTCGAACGTGTCTCGGAAGGCAAGGGCCTGCGGCTCTGAACCGGTGGACGGCATGGTCGTCATGGTGAATGCATCGTAATGGCGATGGCAGGGGAGGGTGCGCACGGCTACGCTTCAAAGCGTGAAACGGCTTCTTCGTGCTGCCCTTGCTGTGATTGCAGTCCTCGCGGTCGCGGGTGGAGCCGGCGCCATCTGGCTGTGGAACGACCCGGTCCGCGCCTTCGACCTCGCGATGGCGGCCGGTCACGCGCGGGCGGGCGTCTCCGTGCGCGTCGTCGAGATCGATGGGATCCGCTGGCGCGTGCTCGATACGCACGTCCCGGAGGTGTCGACGGCGCCCGCGCCCGGGCGCAACTGTCTCGTGCTGCACGGTCTCGGGACGACCGCAGAGGCGATGATGGAGGTTGCGCGCATCCTCGACGGTTCGCATCGGGTCGTCATCCCCGATCTTCCCGGGTTTGGCGAGCATCCGATGCATGGCGACATGCCGCATGACTGGCGCCTCTACATCGACGCGATCGAACGCTTCCGAGTGCACGAGGGGCTCGGTCAAGTCGATGTCGTCGGTACGTCGATGGGCGGCGCGTTCGCGGCGGCGTACGCGGCCACCTACCCCGATTCCGTGCGACGCATCGTGTTGCTCTCGCCGGCTGGCGTGATCGCGCCGAATCAGAATGAGTTCATGAAGCGCGTCGCAGCGGGGGAACTGCCGCTCGACATCAAGGACGACGCCAGCTTTGGCGAGGTCCTGCGGCTGAACTTCCCGAATCCGCCGCCGATTCCGTCGCCGGTGCGCGAGCAGTTCGTCTCGCTCGCGATCGAGCGCCGACCTACGTTTCTCCGCATCATCGAGGATCTGCGTCCGTTTCTCGTGCGTGGCGTCGAGCCGATGATGCCTTCGATCAAGACGCCCGCGCTTGTCCTCTACGGATCGCTCGACCAATTGACCGATCCATCGATGATCGAGGTGTGGCGAGACGGACTCTCCGCGATGGAGGGCGAGGTGTACGAGGGCGCGGGACACGTGCTGCTCTACGACAAGCCGGAGGAAGTGGGCGAGCGGATGCGACGTTTTTTGGATTGAGCGCTCGCGACGTGTTTGAGCGCTCGCGACTCGCTTCGCTTTCGCTCGCTCTGGTGCGACTCACACCAAAGGCGGCTGCCGCAAGCAGCCGCCGCGAAAGTGACGCGGCGCTCGCGACGTGTTTGAGCGCTCGCGACTGGCCTGCGGGGCGGCTTCGCCGCGGCCGTGATTTGAGCGGTCGCGGCTGCGGCCGCTCCCTCTGGTCAGGCTCGCCGCGAGTGAATCGCGGCGGCCTGGTGACGCCGGAGTCCGACACC
>JBIKXP010000100.1:0-11185 GCA_044355685.1 Phycisphaerales bacterium | reverse complement strand
GGCGACGCGAGGAAGTCGATCGTCTCGGTGCGCACGGATCCGTCGCCCTGCTCGACCGTGTACTGCGCGACGACCTTGCGCCGCGCGACGGGCGAGTCGCCCTCGACCTTCGTCTCGAAGTAGATGAACGAACCGATGACGAGGATCACGATGCCGGTGTGGATCATCCACACGCCGTAGTTCACGGCCTTGAAGGGAATGCGGCGCAGCGTGGTGACCACGATGTTGATCGTGAGGAGGATCATCATCAGGTCGAACGGCCACCAGTGGAACCACTCGAACTCGGTCATCTCGAGCCCAGGCCACTGACGGATCTGGTCGTGCGCCCAGTTCTCCGCCTTGAAGATGTTCGGGTGCTCGGGGTAGACGATGCCCGCCGAGCCGATCGACGAGTAGATGAACAGCAGCACCATCAGCCAGATGCCGAGCTTCACGTTGGTGAAGAAGTCGAGCACCGCGCCGATGACGCCCGTGCGCCACCATGGGGGTGAATCGTGGGTCGGAAGAGCGCCGGCCTGTGAGGTGGACTTCGCGTCGGAGTTCATGTTGGTCGGAGGGTCGGAAACCATCGTGGTGCGCGATGCGCGGGAACGCGATGCTACGCGAGCAAACGCGTACGCGCACCGCCAAATCCGGTTGCGGACGCCGCTTCGAGATCGCGATGCAGGCGGCCGTTTCCGCGCTCCTCGCAGCGGTTATGATCGACGGGCTGCGCCGAACCTCGGCCGCTCGACATGCCGCGGCCGCCGCAAACGCCCGAACCCGCATTCAGGAGTCTCCATGCGCCTTCTCAGCTCGCTCTCCGCTCTCGCCGCCCTCTCGCTCTCGTCTCTCGCGTTCGCCCAAGCCGAACAGCCCACCGCACCCGCAGCACAGGCTGCGCCGACGAAGGAGCCCGCACCCGCTGTGGCGATGGAGTACGCGCTGATCAAGACCACGAAGGGCGACATCGTGATCGAGCTCGACCGCGCGAAGGCGCCGATCACCGTCGAGAACTTCGTCACGTACATCAAGGACGGCTTCTTCGACGGCACCGTGTTCCATCGCATCGTGCCGGGCTTCGTGATCCAGGGCGGTGGCTTCACTCCGAAGGGCGAGCAGAAGAAGACCCGCGCGCCGATCGCGAACGAGTGGCAGAACGGCCTCAAGAACAAGCGTGGCACGCTGTCGATGGCGCGCACCAACAACCCGAACAGCGCCTCGAGCCAGTTCTTCATCAGCCTGAAGGACAACGACACGCTTGATCAGCCGATCTCCGGCGGAGCCGGCTACGCGGTGTTTGGCAAGGTCATCGTCGGAATGGACGTGGTCGACTCGATCGCCCGCTCTCCGCGCGGCAGCCGCGGCCCCATGCGCGACTGGCCCGTCGAAGACGTCGTGATGACGAAGGTCGAGATGGTCGCGAAGGCTGAGGCCGACAAGTTGGTGGAGGCTGCGGCGAAGACCGCCGAAACCATGCCGAAGCCCGCTGCTCCCTCCGCCCCCGCCGCTCCCGCGAAGCCCGCAGAGGCGGCCCCGGCGGCCCCAAAGAAGGAAGGCTAAGAACCCCACTTCCGGTCGGAACCGCCGACGGACGCTCAAGTCCGGCCGAGGTTCCTGCCGACTCATTTGGCGTGCCTGACCCGCGCGACATCGTCGACATCGACGGCCTCCGCCGAGCGACCGACCCCGCCCTGCCATCGGGAGATGGGGACGACGGCCATGGTGGCGGTACACGCAAGCCCTTTCTGATGATCTGGTTCCGCTGCTGCGCGGCCTACGGACGGCTCAACAAGACGCGAGATGGCCTGTACTACGAGGGCCGTTGCCCGAGGTGCCTTGCCCACCTCGAGGTGCCAGTTGGGGAAGGCGGCACCAGCCGCCGCATGTTCGAGGCGTACTAGGTTCTGTCTGACTGATCCCCGGGCCTTCGGCGATCGGTCAGACAGAACCTGAAGACGCAGGTTGCGGCAAAGGCCGCCCGGCCGTCAGGCAGGGATGCCGCGGTCAGACACGCACGCTCGACCCGGGCCTTCGCGGAGCGATAGACTCGCGACGTGATCGATCCAGCAGCCATTCTTGGTGGAGGCGCGTTTCTCGGTGTCGCAGCCGGCGCAACCTACGCAATCGCGCTCGGCGGAGTCGTGCGCGAAGCACTCCGGCCCGAACGAAAGACGGTGGGCTGGGCCCTCGGTCGAGGTTCGCCCGCAGATCCGGCGGTCTGGGGACTTCCAACCCGCGAGTGGGACCATTGCCATGAGGGCGCGTCGTGCCCGGTGTTCGACATCGGCGTCGACGATCCCGGCGCCCCCACCGCGATCGTGCTGCATGGCTTCGCTCGCTCGCGCTACGACGCCCTTGCGCGACTGAGCCCGGTGCTGCCCCACGTCAAGCGTGTCCTCATGCCGGATCTCCCCGGCCACGGCGACGCGATCGGGCGCGGCACCCGAATCGGAAGCGACGAAGATGCGTTTGTCGCGAGCCTCATCGAGACGGCGACGAAGTCTCCCGTGATCCTCGTCGGCCACTCGCTTGGTGCGACGATCGCGCTGCACGCTGCAGCGCGGGAGAGCCTCGCCAATCGCATCCGTGGCGTCGTCGCGCTTGCGCCCTACGAGCGGATGAGTACGCCGCTTGGCGCACGGCTCGATCTGCGCGGCATGCCAAGGGGGCCGCTGCTCGGCCCGGCTGTCGCGGTCCTGAGAGCGCTCGGCATCGAGGAACGCTCGACGCGCGCTTCGGCCGCGCGCGCCGCTTGTCCGGTCGCTGTCCTTGCAGGCGATGCCGATCCGGTGACGCCGCTCGACGAGGCGAAGGCGATCGCGCTCGCGTCATCGACGTCGCGATTCGACGTGGTGCGTCACGGCCGCCACGACGACTTCCATACGCTCGGCGCGCAGCAGATGGCGGATGCGGTCGCGTGGGTCGCGCGCGTGTCCTGAGTGCGCGCGCTTTGGCGCGAACGCCCGCCGGACGCGCGTTGCAAGGCACGACGCCCTACGGCACGACGCCCAATGGCACGACGCCCAATGGCACGACGTCCAACAGCACGACGCCCAATGGCACGACGTCCAACAGCACGACGCCCGCCGGCACGGGGGCCGACGGGCGTCGATGGTTGCCTTCATCACGCGGAGCGGCCGAACTCAGCTCTGGCCGCCCGGGTGAACGCGGTACATCGTCGAGAAGCCGGCGTTCGTGCCCTTGAACTCGAGGATCGAGTCGCCGAAGCAGCGCTTGACGACCTCGGGCTTCATCAGATCCCAGAAGCCGGCGAGGTCGTCGAGGCCGACGTCGACACCGGGCACTTCCGCGCCCTCGCCGTCGCCAGCCATGCCTTCGACCTGGGCGGCCATCATCTGGACCATCCGCTGCTGCGACTCCATCTGCTTCGCAGTGTTCCACCACGCGTAGCCGACGGTGGGCGCCTTGCCCACAAGGCCGAACGAACGGGTGAAGTCGGCGTCGCCAGCGAGGCCCGCCTCGCCCTTCGCATCGACCGCACGCAGCGTCTGCTCAACCGACTCGACCGAGCCGAGGACGACGTAGCCGCCTCCGACGCCGATCGCAACCGGCGCGAACTCGTCCGACATGATGGTCATGCCGTTGAAGTCGCGAGACTGGAGGCCAAGCGGCAGCAGGTTGATGAAGTCCATCACGGCCTGCGAGGAATCCTTGTCGCTCTTGACCTTGATCGCGGTGACCGTGCTTCCCGACATCGGGTCATCGGCCTTCGGCGCGGTCGACCACATGTGCATCTCGGGGCCCATGGCGCCGAATGCGGCCGTCATCGCGGGGCGATAGAGCTCGAGCTGCTGGCCGATCATCTCGCCCTGTTCTGGCGGCATGCCGCCGATCGCCTCGTCGAGCATCGCCATGAGCTTGTCGAAGCGCAGGTTCATGCGGCCGTAGCTGATCGCGTCGGCCGGAACGATCGCCGGCGGCGCGCTCGGCTCGGTCGCGAGGTCGGCGAGCGAAAGGAGGCCGACCTTGCCGCCGGGCACGTAGATCCCCTGTCCGAGCTCGATCACGCCGTCCTTCGCGTGGAGACCGAAGCTCCAGGCCTTGATGTCACCGAAGAAGCGGGCGACGAGCGGACGCGCCAGCATGAACTGAGGCATCGTGTTGAGGATCGGGCCAGCGGCCTCGGTCGAGAGCACGGCGTAGACGTCCTGCGTGCCGCCGGCGAGCTCGGCAGCGCCCTTGAAAGTCTCGCTGTCGCCCGCCGACTTCGTGCGCTCTCCATCGACGCGAGCGAGCAGCATGTCGAGGGCCGCGACGCTCGACGCTGCGAAGAGCCGCCCCTTGTCAGAGACGAGATAGGCCTCCTTCGGCCCGAAGTCCGGACCTGCGCCGAACGGGTCATCCATCATCTCGTCGCCACCGTCCTCGCCCTCCGCAGGCGCGTCGGCGGCGGCGAGGGGCACGCCCACGGCCTTACGCCCGCGGACTTCCTCGTACTTCAGGGTGAGGCTGTCGTCCTTCGCCTTCTTCTCGATGTCGGCGATCAGCGCATCGATCATCTTCGAGGTGGTTTCGGCTTCCTTGCTCCAGTCGCAGAAGAAGATGAACTGCGTGGACGGCAGGCCGAGCTCTTCGTCGACTTCCGCCATCACAGCCAACCCGAGGCTCGACGGCCACGTGACCGTGTCGCCCTCGATGCCGGCCTCTGCGGACGCCTTCTTCAGGCTCTCCTCAAACTGCCCGCGGAACTTCTTCACTTCCTCGGCGATCGCCGGGTCGTTCCACAGCTTCCCGTAGGCGGTCGGGCCGAGCCGGTCGATGGTGCCGCGCACGTCATCGGCGCCGACCACGAGCAGTGCCGTGTCTGGCGCGAGATCGCGGATGGAGAGCGTGTCTCCCGCGTGGATCGACGCGGTGAGCGCGGTGACGGACAGGGTTGCGACGATGCTTGCGAGACGCTGCACGGGGGTTCCTTTGTGAAGGGTTGAACGTCTGACTCGTTCTCAATGCGAGCGGCCGGCGAGGCCGCTGAAGGCGATGCGGAGCAGATGCGCGGGCGAGTTGGATCGGGATCGGAGTCGGATCGGAGTCGGATCGGGGTGGGGCGCGCTGGACTCGGGCTTGGGCGGGTTACGGCCGGGCGGGTTGCGGGAGGTTCGAAGCTCCACACGCCGTGGCGACGGAACGCCGATGTTGGGAGCCGATGTTGGGAGCCGATGTTGGGAGCCGACGTTGGGAGCCGATGTTGGGAGCCGATGTTGGGAGCCGACGTTGGGAGCCGATGTTGGGAGCCGATGTTGGGAGCCGACGTTGGGAGCCGACGTTGGGAGCCGACGTTGGGAGCCGATTTTGGGAACCCACGTCGGCATGTTTCGCAGGCGCACCCTGAAATCATTCAGCCACCCGATGCGGCCGGCGTACCGGCGGACGATCCGTCCTTGAGGGCCGGCGGTGCGCCGACCTTCGAGCGGGTCGGCGGCTTCTGGTAGTTGTGGCCGGAATTCGGGTTGTTGCGGTCGTAGGCGAAGCTCTCGCGATTGCGGATGAAGTCCTTCACATAGCGGGCCGGAATCGCGAAGCCCAGGGCCTCGCCTCCGCGGATGCCCATGTTCGTGATCCCGATGACCTCGCCCTTGGTGTTGAAGAGCGGCCCCCCCGAGTTGCCCGGGTTGATCGGCGTGTCGGTCTGGATGTAGGTGAGGCCGTCGAAATTCCGCTGGGTCGTAGAAATCACGCCTTGCGTCAACGTTCGCTCGAGCCCGAGCGGGTTTCCGATGGCGAAGACGTTCTGCCCGATCTCAAGCTTCTCGGCGTCCTGAACGGGCGCGAACACGAAGTCCTTGCCGTCCGGGTGCTTCAACTTGACGAGCGCGAGATCGATGTGGTTGTTGACCGCGAGGATCTCGACGTCGTCGATGTCGGTGCGCTTGAGGGTGCCGTCCGGCTGTGCGAACCACACCGTCGCCCGGATGTTCGTCTCGCCTTGAATGACGTGTGCGTTCGTGATCGCGTGCCCCTCGCGCGAGAGGATGACGCCCGAGCCAAGCCCGCCGGGCGTCGAGACCTTGATGACCGCCGGTCCGAGGATCTTCGCCTGCTCGCGCGGCGGAAGCTCGGAGAGTCCGGTCGCGGTCGAGAAGAGCGTGTCCTGCTTCACCTCAACGGTTGCGCCCGCGCTCTGCGAGTCGACGCTCGCGACGTCGTCCATGTCGAAACTGAGGACGTCGGAGCCGACGTCGATCCAGATGCGGCGGTCGGTGCGCTTCAGCACGGTGCCGTCGATCGAGGCCCCGCTCTTGAGCCGGACGACGTCCGCGGACGCCGACGTTGCGGAGGTCGCCAGAACGACGACAGCGGCGGCGGGCAGCGCGACCATCGGGAGCACCGATGCGGAGAGGACCGCGGATGCGAGGGCGGTCGTGAACAGACGAATTTGTGAAGTCGTGTGCATGACGAGTTCGTACTATACCCGCCGCGTCCGCGAGGGTCGGGCGCACAACACGCTTCCACACGGATTCTCCATCTCTCGGATTCTCCATGCCTCGATTCCTGACATCACAGGTCCTCGCATCAGCGCATCTCATCCCGTCCGTCCTCGCAGCCGGGCTCGTGGCCACGTTCGCTCCGGCCGCACATGCACAGGACGCGGAGGCTGCGGGCTACTTCGGGTTCGACGGGCTCGAAGTGGTGAAGATCGACCCGAATGCCGGTCCGATCGCCAGCGGCGACTTCGACGGCGACGGGAAGAACGACATTGTGGCGGCGAACAACTTCAAGAGCCGGATCGAACTGCACGTGCAGAAGCCCGGCGCCTCGCCCGACGACCCGGTGGAGCCGACGAGTTCGGTGAACGAGGTTCCCCCGCACTGGCGGTTCAAGCGCATCGAGATCCCGGTGTCGCATCAGGTGAACGCCATCGTTCCCCACGACTTCAACCGCGACGGCCTGCTCGACATCGTGTACGCGGGCCAGCCCGGCACCATCGTGTTCCTGCAGCAGACCAAGCCGGGCGTGTTCGAGGTCGAGCGCCGGATTCCGCAGAAGGGGCTGTCGACGTCGCGCGACGGGTTCCTCGTGGCCGATCTGATCGGCGACGCGCGCCCCGACCTCGCGGCGATCATCGGCGGACAGGCGACCGTGTGGACCATGGACGGCAGCAAGCTCGGCGATCCGGTGGAGCTCGGTTCGGGCGAGCCTCTCGTTGCGCTCGTCGTCGGTGACTTCGACGGCGACGGACACAACGACCTCGCGGGCGTCGCGCCCGACAACGCGGCGCCGGTCCGCATGTGGATCGCGGCGGTCGAGCCGTCGGCGTCCGGGCCGTCGGCTCGCCTCGGCGCGCAACGCCGATTCGAGATGCCGCCGCTGCGCGAGCTGACGGCGATTCGCCTGCCCGGCGGAAAGAAGGACCTCCTCGCCCGCATCGAGCGCCAGTCGAAGCGCCTCGTGGTCGAGGAACTTGTCGAGGATTCAAGCGGTTCGCGCGAGGCATCGCTCGAGGTCTTCTCGTCGAGCGGCGGCAAGAAGCGCGCCTACGCGATCGCCGATGTCGATGGCGACGGCCTGACCGACGTGCTCGCGACCGATCCGACCACGAGCGCCGTCAGCGTCTACCGTCAGGCGAAGGGCCGCGGCCTCCAGCCCGGGGCCGCGCAGCCGAGCTTCGCCGAACTTGATGCGATCGTTGCGGGCGATGTCGACGGCAAGCCAGGCGACGAGGTGTTCGTCCTCTCCGAGAAGGAAGGCGTGGTCGGCCGTTCGTCGTGGAAGGACGGCGCGCTTGCGTTCCCGGTGGCGATGCCGCTTTCGCCGGGCGCCGTGCCGGCCGTGCTCTCGCTCGTGCGGCTCGACACGGGGCCGCGCGTCGCGGTCGTGACCAAGGACGGCCGCAACTACCAGATCGAACTCCTCTCCGTCGGCGAGACCGCCGCGGAAGGCGAGGCTGCGAAGCCAGAGATCATCAAGCTCGGTTCGCTCGTGAAGGGCCCCGATGCGATCCTCGATCTCGACGCCGATCAGGACGGAAAGACCGATCTCCTCCTCTTCACCGCGGACCGGCCGATGTCGATGCTGCAGGCCGTCGAGAAGGACGGTACGCGCACGTTCGAAGTGCGCGAGTCGAAGGACATGGCGCAGTTCGGACTCGCCCAGGCCGCGAATGCCGGCAATTCGGTCGCGTTCGACGTCGACGGCGACGGCAAGAAGGAGCTCGTGGTCGCGGACCGCAACTTCATCCGCGCGCTTCGCTACGCGCCCGCGGCAACTCCTCCGGGCTGGCAGGTGGTCACCCAGATGAACGCGTCGCGCCCGGACGCGAAGCTGGTGGCGCTGACCGTGCGCGGCGATTCGCTCGTCGCAGGCGACCGTGAGAACAATGAGCTTGCGGTGTTCACGCGTGCCGCCTCGGGAGCCGCGGGCACGTGGAGCCAGAGCGACGAGCACGCGGTGACCGGCTTCAAGTTCAGCGCCGTGCGCGCGGGCGCCTTCAACGGCTCCGATTCCCGCGGAATCATGCTTGTCGGCGACGATGGCTTTGCGATCGCGCAGCTCGACGGGAAGCGGCTGGCGCTCGAAGAGCGGGCGAACTACCGCGGCGACCGCGTGCAAGAAGTCGACCACGAGATCACCCCCGGCGACGTGAACGGCGACGGCTTCCTCGACCTCGTCGTCCTCGACGCCGGCGAGCAGTCGATGGCCGTCCTCAGCTTCAGCGAGACGGGCCGCCTCGTTCCCATCACCCGCTTCAAGGTGTTCGAGTCGCGGCTCTTCCAGGGCGGCGAGCCCCGCGAGTTCGAGCCGAGCATGGCAGTGGTGGTCGACGTGACGGGCGACGGCGCCGACGACGTCGTGCTTCTCTGCCACGACCGCATGCTGCTCTATCCGCAGGCGAAGACCCCGAAGAAGTGACGCCGACGAGGCGACGCGGGCGGCGGAGTCGCCGCAGTTTTCCTGCCTGCGCGTAGTGATGCCGCGACGGTGATGTCGCGTGGCTGACGATGGATTTTTGGGTCTTCAGGCTTTCGTGTGGGCGATGGCACCGTCGGCCCTCGCCGGGCGGCGTGCGGCTGACGGTCTCGAGGTCTCTCACGGAGGCACAGAGGCACAGAGGCGCAGCGGCCGTGGAGAACAAACTGGGCGAGGAACCGATGGGCTCGGAACTGTCTGTGGCCCTTTCGGGCCTGGGCATCCGTCAGGCCTGAACATTCCTCAGGCCTGAAGGTCCCTCAGGCCTGAAGGTCCATGAGCCGCGCCAGCCCCGGGCAATCGGATTCTCTCGCAGAGGCGTAGAGGCGGCCTCGGCGAAGAAGAGAGATGACTCCTCGCGTCTTCTCGCGTCTTTCCGCGTCCTCGCATCGCTCGCAGTCTTCGTGTTCTCGTCCTTCCTCCGTGCCTCCGTGCCTCCGTGAGAAAACCGGAGCCCGATCGGCGCCTCCATCGCAGTTCACCCACACGATTTCCTGAAGCGCCGGATTTTTCTCTCACGGAGGCACGGATGCGCGGAGGTCAAGTCCGTCGTGCTGACGCGCCATGCGGTGAGGCGGAGAAGAGAGAGAGAGAGAAGGAAGGGACAGAGAAGGAGGAGGGAGACTGACGCCTTGTTCATTTCCTACTCATTCCTGCTTCTCTTTCCCCAGATCCATCCCGTTCTCCGCGCGGGCGATGCTCGACTTCCCTTGATCCGTCTCCGTGCCTCCGTGCCTCCGTGAGAGACCTCCCAGACGCCCGCCAGCGCAAGAGCCGAGGCACAAGCCAAAAACAACCGAGGGGCGCCAGTGCGGCGCCCCTCGTTCGTTTGCATGGATGCTCGACGCGTCGCTCAGCGCTGCGCGATCGGCGTGTAGGCGGCGCCGTGCGGGCCGGTGTACATCGCCTGCGGGCGGATGAGACGGTTGTCCTTCAGCTGCTCGATGCAGTGGCCGGTCCAACCCGACATGCGGCTCAGCGCGAACATGCAGGTGAAGAGATCGGTCTTGATGCCGAGGCAGTGGTAGGTCGTCGCCGAGTAGAAGTCGACGTTCGGGAAGATGCCCTTGTCGGCCTTCGCCGCGAGCACGATGCCCTCGATCTTCTGGCTCATCTCAAAGAGCTTGAGGTTGCCGGTGTCGGTCGCGATCTGCTTCGCGAAGGTCTTGAGGTAGGTCGCGCGCGGGTCGTACGCCTTGTAGACGCGGTGACCGAAGCCCATGATGAGCTCCTTGCGCTCGAGCTTGCCCTTGATGAACGGCTCGACGTTGTCGATCGAACCGATCTCGTTGAGCATGTACATGACTTCTTCGTTGGCGCCGCCGTGGAGCGGGCCCTTGAGGGTGCCGACGGCGGTCGTCATGGCGCTGTACATGTCGCTCAGCGTTGCGATGGTCACGCGGCCGGCGAAGGTCGAGGCGTTGAGACCGTGATCGGCGTGCAGGATGAGGCACACGTCGAGGCCCTTCGTCATCGCGTCGGTGGGCTTCTCGCCGTTCAGCATCCAAAGGAAGTTGGTCGCGATGTCGAAGTCCTTGTTCGGGCGCACGAACGGCTTGCCCGAGCGGTGACGGTCGAAGTTCGCGATGAGGGTCGGGGTCTTCGCGACGAGGCGCAGCGCCTGGCGCTTGGCCTTCTCGATGCCCGCTGCGCTTGTGTCGCTCGACGTCGCGTCGGCGTCATGCAGCGCAAGCGCCGACACGAGCGTGCGAAGCGCGTGCATGGGCACGGCGTCCTTCGGGAACGACTTGATCATGTCGTAGATCGCGTCGGGGATCTCATACTCGGCCTGGAGCGCGCGGCGGAGACCGTCGAGCTCGACCCGCGTGGGAAGGCGCGTGTTCCACAGCAGGTACACCGTCTCCTCGAAGTTCGAGTTGCGCGCAAGCGTGTCGATGTCGATGCCGACGTACTCGAGCACGCCCTTCCCGCCGTCGATGAACGACATCTGCGTCTCTGCGGCGACGGTATTGGCGAGTCCCTTGTCGAAGATCGGAGGCTGTGGGGCGGTCATTGTGGTCATGGCAGTTCGGTGTGCTTCGCGGCCGCGCCAAACGTCAAGGCGACAGAAGCCGGATGATGTCGTGCAGAAGTCCGCACGCTCGGACCCGGGGCGCAACGCGCCGCGTGTCCCGTCAATCGTCTCTCCAACCCCCCCGGGAAGAGCCTCGCGCGCGAGAAGCGCTGAGAATCCCGCCGGGAGCCGCGGCTTCGGCAGGACATGCCGGGGCGATTCGCGGGAAGACGATGCTAGCGGATCGAGGCCCCCCGTTGCGAC
>JBIKXP010000294.1:0-3360 GCA_044355685.1 Phycisphaerales bacterium | reverse complement strand
TCTGATGGAGCAGGATCGCCTCCATGATCTGGTCGCCGATCGTGTAGACCGGGTTCAGGCTCGTCATCGGCTCCTGGAAGATCATGGCGATCTTCCCGCCGCGGACCTTGAGCATCTGCGACTCGCTGAACGAGAGAATGTCCTCGCCGTCGAAGAGGATCGAGCCGCGGTCGAACCGTCCCGGGGGACGCGGGATGAGCTGCATGGTGCTCATCGCGGTGACGCTCTTGCCGCAACCAGACTCGCCGACGACGGCAAGCGTCTGGTTCGGATGCACGGTCATCGAGACGCCGGCGACGGCCTGGATGCGCGGCCCGCCCGCGGAGTTCGCGAAGCTGACGGCGAGATCGGCGACCTCGAGGATCGGCTTCGTCTTGGCCGGAGCGACGGGGTTGGAGGGTGTGGTCGCGGCTTGCATCAGTGCGCCGCCTTTCGCAGCTTCGGATCGATCGCGTCGCGCATGGCTTCACCAAGCATGTTGTAGCTCAGCACCGTGAAGAAGATCGCCAGTCCGGGGAAGATGGCAAGCCACCAGACGAACGTGCCCGTGGTGCCCGTCGCGCTCGACAGGAGCTTGCCCCAGGAGGGCTGGCCGTCTGGTCCAAGGCCGAGATAGGAGAGCGTCGCTTCCGCGATGATTGCGGCGGCGACCGCGAAGGACGCGTCGACGAGGACGGGCGTCACGCCGTTAGGAAGCATGTGCCGGAACAGGACGCTGCGCAGCGGAAGGCCAGCGGCCTGCGCCCCCTGCACGAAATCCTGCCGACGGAGCTTGAGGAACTCGGCGCGCGTGAAGCGCGCGGCACCGGTCCACGACACGCACCCGATGATCGCCATCATCATGTAGGTGTTGCGCGGCAGCACGGCGGCCGCGACGATCAACAGGAACAGGACGGGAATCGCCATGAAGATCTCGACCACGCGGTAGAGCAGCAGATCGACCCAGCCGCCGAAGTAGCCCATGAGCGCGCCCATGGTCACGCCGATCAGGACCGCGATGCCCGTCGACACAAGGCCGATCGAGATCGAAAGCCGGCATGCCCACAGCATCTGTGACAGCACGTCCTTTCCAAGCGCATCGGTGCCGAGCAGCACGGTGCGCTCGCCGACAGGGCGGCCCGCCGTCTCGGGCGCGGCTTCGGAAAGCTGCGTGAGCGGCGGCTGCACGTGGAGATCCGAGCGCCCAAAGTCGGGCGAGAACGGAATCACCGTGTAGACCATCGAGTACTTGCCCGACGCTTCTTGGGCGTCGTAGCTGTCGAAGTTGACGAGCGTGTCGGACCAGCGCGATGCACCGGCGCCGATTGCGATGACCGCGGCAAGCGCAATCAGCGCCACGCGCACCGGCTGGCGTCCGGCGACGAGCAGCGCGACCGCCAACGCGATGACGCCCATCGCCGCGCTTGCGAGCCACGGGAAACTGTCAAGCTTGCCGAGCTCGCGGATCCACGGCGCGCTGTCGATGCCCCGCGACCACGCGGAGACCGCGCCCGTCGCCACGACGGTGAATCCGGCCTGCAGCGCCACGAGGAAGAGAAGCCCAAGACGCGTCGAACGCGCCGGCACGCCGATCCGCCCGGCGATCGACGCCGGCATGAACACCCACGGGACGATGAAGACGCCGGCCGCGAGCAGCACGAGATCGACGGAACTCAGGCTCTGCCAGAGCGGTGAATCCCACTCCCCCGTCTCGGAGTTGACCCGCAGGAGCGGATGCGCGCTTGCGAGCACCGGCGCGAAGATGGCGAAGAACGCCACGGTTCCGATCCAGACCAGCGCCACGCGCGCGCCGAAGCGACCGAGGACGCGTCCCCAGGCATCGGCCCAAAAACCCTTCGCCTGCCCTGCGCCGACGCCGCGCATCGCCTCGATGCCGCTGATCGCGGCGGGCTGACCGGTTGCAGTCGAGTTACTCATAGCTCACCCGCGGATCGGCGACCGCATAGAGGATGTCGGCAATCAGGAGCGCGACGAGGTTCACGCACGCGATCATGAACGTATTCGCGAGGATCAACTCGCGGTCGCGCTGGCTGATCGCGTCGATGATGAGGCTGCCCATCCCCGGCACCGAGAAGATGCGCTCGATCACCACCGAGCCCGCGAGCGTCGCGGGGAACACCGTCACGAACATGGTGATCAAGGGCAGCAGGCTGTTGCGGAACACGTGGTGGATGACCACGTCCTTCCGCGCGACGCCCTTCGCCTTCGCGGTGCGCACGTAGTCGGCGTTGAAGTTGTCGAGCATGGCTGCACGGGTCTGCTTCGACAGCACGGCAAAGCCGCCGTACACGAGGCACGCGACCGGCAGCACCATGTGCCAGAGGAGATCGAGCATCCAGCCCATCTGCCACGTTCCGTCGACCTGTTCGCCTGGGAGGAATGTCCATGACTCGGCGGCGCGATCGTGCAGCCCCGAGACGGGGAACAGCCCGAGGTACTGCTGGTTCGCGAGGTATCCGATTGCCAGAACGCCCGCCCACACCGTGGGGATCGACCAGAGTGCCACGTAGGCGGCGCCCGAGAGCTTGTCGAACAAGGATCCCGCGCGCGCGCTCGCGAGGACGCCCGACGGGATCGCGATGAGGTAGATGATCGGGAAGGCGATGAGGTTCAGAAGCAGCGTCACCGGAAGCGCGTCGCTGATGAGGTCGGTCACCGGACGGCTCTTCGAGAACGCCGTGCCCAGATCCGGCGGACCAACCCAAAGCACGCCCGGGATCACCGTGAACCCAGACTGCGGGAATGGTCGTTCCGCGAACGCCGCCAGCAGGATCTCGCGCTGGATGCTGGCCTGGCGCCAGTTCTCCCGAACGGCGGCGGCGGCGGTCTCCACCTTCTGCGCAACGGGGTTCGCTCGGTCGAGCTGCTCGCCCTCGAGTCGGTCGGTCACGATCTTGCCTTGACGGTCGAGGAGTTCGGACCTTGAGGCCGCGGTGGCGTACTCGGCCAGCACGCTTTCGAAGCCCCTCCGCGCTGCGAGGTAGCGCGATCGCGCCGTGAGCGCGTCGTTCGCTGCCTTTCGATAGGCGCGCTGGCGCTCCTCCACCGAGGAGCCTTCGGGCTTCGACGGGTCGATCGCCTTCGCTCGATCCGCGGTCGCGCGGACCTCATTCTCGTCAATCGGCCCGCCGACCCAGTCGACGAGAGGCGGCGCAGGAATCTCCTTCGGCGCACGAAGTCGCTCACCCGCCGGCGTCAGTTGGTCGCGCACGCCGAACTTCACGGGCGAGATCCTGTGCAGCCAGCGCCCGTACTGCACCAGCACCGGATCGTTGAGGCCGTAGCGGTCCTCGAGGTAC
Source organism: Phycisphaerales bacterium (assembly GCA_044355685.1). Classification (GTDB taxonomy): domain Bacteria; phylum Planctomycetota; class Phycisphaerae; order Phycisphaerales; family SM1A02; genus QWPT01. The sequence goes on along the minus strand of JBIKXP010000294.1, from coordinate 61 downwards.
GCCTGAAGGATCGCGGCCTTCGACGCATCCTGCTGCCCGCCGGCCGACGCCGTCAACGCCG
>JBIKXP010000006.1:0-36639 GCA_044355685.1 Phycisphaerales bacterium | reverse complement strand
TGAACTTGTACGCAAGACGAGCCTCGGAGGCGGGGGCGTCGTCATAGCCGGCCCAGATGACCTGCTCCTGTTCGCTGACCACCGCGCCGGGGCCAAACTGGTTCAGGGCGCGACGCGAGATCTTGCGCACGTCGATCTTCGACGGCGGCACTGGCTTGCCGGCGAAGTTCGCCGCGAAGGAGCGGACGTCGCGGAGGCCGTTCGACACCAGGACCAGCGGGTAGCCGGGCTCGTTGCGCACGAGGAGACGCACGTCGCCGCGGAAGACGGGGATGCCCTTCACGTACTGCGTGTAGCCGACGAGCGAGAAGCGGAACGAATCGGTCTCGGGGTCGTAGCCAAGGTTGGTGACGTGGGTGCCGTCGCCGTTTGGGCCGATCGGCAGGAGCTGCGACATGTCGGTCGAGAGCATCGCGCTATGCGCGGAGAGGAAGCGCTCGGCGCTGTCGACGGGATCGGTGCCGCTCGAGAAGGCCTCGCCGTACACACGGCTCAGGCGGCCGCCGCGGGCAGGTTCGTCGTCGTAGATTCCCGCCCCCGGGTTCGCCTCGAGGAAGGCCCTGCGGGCCTCGATCACGATGGGGTCGACGACGGGGCTGATGACGAGGCCGTCCCCATCGTTTGTGGTTTCGTCGTTTGTGGTCCCGTCGTTCGGCGCAGACTCGACCGACTTGCCGCCGCCGGTTCCGGATGAGCCCGGGGCGACCTGCCCAAGCGACAGGGTGGTGAAGCACGAAGCGAGAATGGTCGCCGACAGGACGGCGGACGTTCGGAGCGCACGGGCGAAATCAGGGCTTGGCCTCATACGGCCTGGCTGCATACGGCTTGGCTGCATCGAGAAGGACCTTTCGGCAATCGGAGCCGGCACCCACCCGAGGGGGCCGGAGAAAACGCATCATCGCGTTCTCATTCGCGCACTTCAGCCCGATGATGCTCACAACCGGAACTTTGCATCAACTTTGTAGCCGAGAACCAAGGACCGGCCCCCAATTGGTGCGCTTGCGAGGGGGGCGACGGTCCGAGTTTGCCCCTCCATCCAGATCCCCACAGAACCTAATCCCAGTTGGCAAGAAGGATTGCGAGATCCGCGCTGTCGGTGGTGCCGTCCGCGTTCAGGTCGGACGGCCCCGCGCCAGCCCAGCCGCTGAGGAGCACCGCAAGATCGGTGGAGTTGACGACTCCATCGCCGTTCAGGTCGCCTGGGTCGCGGCAAACGAGCCGCCGAACCCAGATCTCGTCGACCGCCGCCTCGATCACCGACGCGTCGCCGAGGTCCTCTGCGATGAATCGCAGTCGCATCTGCGCGGTCGGAGTGACAAAGTCGGCGATCCGGAAGTCCTTGCTCACCCAGCCGCCTGAACACTCCGGCCCGGCGGGGCCGACGACCTCGAGCGTGGTCCACGTCGAGCCGCTGTTGTTTGAGATGTCGACCCGGAACGTGTCGGCGTTGGGGGCCGTTCCCGCGGCATTCGAGTACCAACGCTGATAGCCGATGCGAGAGTCGGCGCCGGATCCGTCGATGACCGGCGAGAAGAGCGTGGTGATCCCGCCGTCGACATCCGCCGCGCCGACGGCGCCCCCGACGATGCCTTGGCCTGTCACGAAGCAGCGCGTGCCCGGGGCGATCGATGCATCGTCCTCCGGTTGCGCGACCACGCCGTTCGAGCCGACCGTGCCCACTGGATCGACGCGCACCCAACGTCCTGCGGTCGCGGTGTCGTTGCCGCCACCAAGTACCCAGCCTCGGTCGGTCTCTCCGTCGTCGACGAACACCAGTTGGTAGTCGGTGGCGACCTGCGCCGTGAATGTGGTGGCAGGCGCGCCCGACGGGCTGCTGTTCAGTACGCCCGTCAGCGTCTCGGCGGTGATGTAGTACGACAGCACCGATCCGCATGCGCCCGCCGGCAGCGTGACCGTGTAGTTGCCGGGGCTCGTCTCGGTCGGTACGGCCTCGGTGAAGGCGCCCGTGGTGCCGAGGCGGTAGTGCAGTCGAAGCGAACCGGAGCGCGGCGGCGCGGTCTGGAAGGCAACGGTGACCGGGAACGACGGACCCACGACGGTTCCGGTGGTGGTGGGGCGGCCCTGCGGGAAGTTGAACGTCACGAGCTGCGGCGCAGCCATGCCGTGCTCGGCGAACGCGCCGTTGATCGCCCCGTAGTTGGGCGTGCCATTGTTGGTGTTGGCGTCATCGTCGTCGAGGGTGAGGAAGTCGATGGCGATCGCCGGCGTGATGGCGGTCCCGGTGTGCAGCAGCACGGAATCGAGCACAAGTTCAGAGAGCACCCGGCGGTAGTCGCTCGGCCGCGCGGCGAGCAGCCGGTCGCGCAGGCTCCAGACGCACCCCGAAAGCAGCCGCCCGCACGAATGGACCGAGGTGCCGCAGCTCGAGCAGGCCGTCGCCGAGTACTGGCAGTCGTTGTTCGCGTCGCGCAGGCTCGTCGAGCAGTTCTGAAACCCGATCGCGAGCCGCGAGTCGTCTGAGATCAGGACCGCGACCGCGTCGCTGAATCCCTCGCCGTAGGCGCCTTGTCCCGAGCCGGCGCGATCGACGATGTGGTGGCCGTACTCGTGGTGCACCACGGTGCCAAACGCGGTGTTGTTGCAGCCGCCGCCCGCCGGGAAGAAGTTGATCGAATTGCCGTCGTAATAGGCGTTGCAGGTGCCCGTCACCATCACATTGATGGGGAACGCGAGCTGGTTGGCGATGGTCGGGAAGGATGGGTTGTGCGCAAGGACGTGGTCGCGGGCGACGTTTGCGTGGAGATACGCGTTGACCTCCGCGCGCTGGTCCGCGGCCGTGTTCGCGGCGTTGTGCGCGAACGAGACGACGCCGCCCGAACTCGATTGCGACACGCTGCTCACCGATCCGTTCGCCGAATCGAAGACGCTGAACCAGCGGCCGCCGATCGTGGAGGTCATGGTGATGCTGGACGTGCCTGGATTCGGGATGGTGACCACGCCGTTCGCGTCGGCGAAGTAGGTGTTGGAGCCGACCGTCACCCGCGAGTAGGGCAGCGGCATGAGCACTTCGTTCGCGCACGCATCGGCGCCGTAGCCCTGCGTCGCGTTGCCGCGCACGGTCGCCACGACGTCGCCGTGGAGGATCTGATCCTCCTGAAACAGAATGTGGCTGGTCGCGGCGTCGACGACATAGAGCATGCGCTGGCGTGCGCTCCGGTCGAAGACGCCGGTGCCGGTGACGATGAACTTGAACGCGAGGCGCGGCGTCGTTGCGGGTGCGTCGTCGTAGCCGGCCCAGATCACCTGCTGCTGACCGCTGACGGCCGCGCCGGGGCCGAACTGGTTGAGCGCGCGCCGCGAGATGCGACGCACGTCGATCTTGGTCGGCGGCACTGGCTTTCCGACGAAGCCTGCTGCAAACGAGCGAACGTCGCGCAGGCCGTTCGAGACAAGAACGAGCGGATAGCCGGGCTCGTTGCGGACGAGGAGGCGCACGTCGCCGCGGAAGACGGGAATGCCGTTGACGTGCTGGGTATAGCCGACGAGCGAGAAGCGGTAGCTCTCGGTTTCCGGCTCGTATCCGAGCGCGATGACATGCGCGCCGTCGCCATTCGGCCCGACCGGCATGAGTTGCGCGAGTTCGGTCGAGAGGACGCCGGCATGCGCCGAGAGGAACCGCTGGGCGCTGTCGACGGGGTTCTCGCCATGCGAGAACGCTTCGCCGTGGATCCGACCGACTCGCCCGCCGCGCACTGGCTCGTCGTCATAGATAAGCGCGCCAGGATTCGCCGCGAGGAACGCCTCGCGCGCCTGCGTGGTCGCCGGGTCGCGCGGCAGCTCGCCGATCTGGGCGCTCGCGGCGGATGCGGACAGACCGACAGCACACAGCCAGATCGCACAGCGCTGGCCGAAGGTACGAATGGGCGGCGGCGTCGCACGCATCGATTCACCTCTCCGGTTTTCCAAGGGCTCAACGCGAACCACGCTGCGTCTCTCGAGCGGGATTCCCGTGCCATCCGATGTGGGCGCGCGGCGGGGCCCGCCTGGCGCGACTCAATGATGGCGTCGAACCGCGCGAAGTCATGCGCGAACGTCGGAAGGGCGAGGAAACGAGCCCGCACAGACGGAACTCGGAGTCACAGAAGGTCGGTAACTCGCGAGTTTCCGAGGCTTCGGGGGGCGAGGGAGCGTCCTCACGCGCTACTCTGCTCGACCCGCGGATGCAGCATGGCAGACAGGAAGAAGAACAAGTCGGATGGCGAGGCGCGCGAACCGGTCGTCGAGAACCGGAAGGCGCGGTTCGACTACGCCGTCACCGACACGCTCGAGTGTGGCCTGAAGCTCGTCGGCACCGAGGTCAAGAGCCTGCGGCAAGGCCAGGCGAGCCTTGCGGAAGGCTGGGTGCTTGCGCAGGTCGATCCGCCACAGCTGACGCTGATGAACGTGACGATCGCCGAGTACCCGCCGGCGGGCGCGAACAGGCAGCACGATCCGATCCGTCAGCGGCGGCTCCTCGCGCATGCACGGGAGATCGTGAAGTTCGCGACCGAGGCGAAGGCCAAGGGCGCGACGCTGGTGCCGCTCAAGATCTACTGGGTCAAGGGCCGCGCGAAGGTCTTGATCGGGATTGGCCTTGGCAAGAAGCAGCACGACAAGCGGGAGACAATCGCCAAGCGCGAGGACAAGCGCGACATGGATCGCGCCGTCCGCCGCAAGGCTTAGTGTGCCAGATCGTGGCTGGGCTGACGCGGAACTCGTTTTCGCACCGAGGTTTCTCACGGAGGCACGGAGGAGGAGGCACGGAGGAGGAGGCACGGGGTTGTCGCGTCCAACTCCGAGGGCAGCTTCTCTTCGCTTCTCTTTTCGGTTTCCTGTCGTTCAGGCAATGTCCCTCAAACGAGATCAAGCCCCGCAGCATCGAGCGGTCAGATTCCATCCCTTCGTGCCTGTGTGCCTTCGTGCCTGTGTGCCTCCGTGAGAGACCTGATCCGGTGACGAGCACAAAGTGAAACGCCAGCTCGGGGAAACGCCGGTTAGGACGCTACCGCGATCGCCTTGCCGTTGTCGTCGTCGCGCTCGCCGCAGGCGCACGCGACCACGATCTCCGCGACCTTCTCGGGCGCCATCGCGCGCGCGCGCGGAATCACGTTCTCCGGGAAGTTCTGCCGCAGCAGCGGCGTCTCGACCGCGCCCGGGTTGATCGCGAAGCCCTTCACGCCGATCGCCTTGCCCTCGACCTTGATCGAGCGCGCGAAGCTGTCGACCGCCGACTTGCTTGCGGCATAGGCGAAGAAGCCTGGGAACGGATCGCTCGTTCCGATCGTCGAGACGATCGCGACGCGCCCCCCGCGTTGCTTCTTGAACTGCGGCCATGCGCGCACGATCAGATTGGCGGGACCGAAGGTGTTGATGAAGAACGCTTCCTCGAGGATCTCCTCGCTCGTCTTGTCGATAGGCGCGAGCGGCGCGACGCCCGCCGCAAGGACAAGCGCATCGATCCGGCCATAGGCTTCGATCGTGCGATCGACGACCTCGTGCGCGAGGCCGCTGTCGGCGACGTCGGCCGCAAAGACGAGGTGACGGTTGGGCTCGGCAAGCTCCGCGCGCACGGCGTCGAGCTTCGACTCGGTGCGACCGACGAGGACGACGGCATGGCCGCGCGCGGCGAGCATGCGTGCGCAGGCGGCGCCTATGCCGCTGCCGGCGCCGGTGACGATCGAGACTGGGTGGTCGCTCATGCGCGCTCTTTCGCCCGGTGGCGCGGGTTCGATGCGCCTGGGCTGTCAAACCAACGCAATCACGCGAACAGCCGCACGATGTCGTTGTAGAAGGTCAGCAGGAAGATCCCGGCGACGAGCGCGATGCCGGCCAAGGCGGCCGCGTTCTGGAAGGCGATCGACGGCGGCTTTCCTCGGATCTTCTCGTACATCAGGAACATGAAGAGGCCGCCGTCCGCGATCGGGATGGGAAGCGCGTTCACGACGGCGAGATTCACGCTGATGAGCGCGAGGAAGAACACCATGTACATGAAGCCTTCGTCGGCGACCTTGGTTCCCGTGTGGAGGATTCCCACGGGTCCCTGCAGTTGGTCGACGCCGACAGAGCCGCGGCCCACGCGGTCGAGCGTGAGGAATACCTGCTCGATCATCTTGAGCGTCTCACGAAAGCCCATCGCAACTGCCTTCAACGGGTTTCCATCGGCGGTGAGGAGCGTGAAGTTCGGATCGAAGATGCCGATGTTCACCGGGAACGCGAAGCCGAGCGATCGGAGCGCAGCGAGATCGGCGGGGCCGATCGCGATCGGCATCTCGACCGTGCTTGCGTCGGGCGAAGGATCGCGCATGGAAACGCGCACCGAGAGCGGCTCGTCGCCCGCATGGCCGCGCGCGAGACGCACGAGCTCCGCGCGCAGCGCGCGGAAGTCGGCGACGGGCGTATCGTTCACCGACTCGATGGTGCCGAGCGGCAGGGCCTTGAGCGCGGCCGCCGGCGTCGGCCTCGTGCTGGGATTGCCACCGTCCGTGGCCGGCACCACGACCTCGGTCAGGGTCGTCGCGAGGCGTGGAAGATCAACGGCGGGCGCCATCGCGATCCCCGCGATTCCATCCGAGTTCGTGCGGATCTCAATCGCGATTTCCTCGCCGTCGCGCTCGATCAACGCTGGGACCGAACTTCCGGGCGACGACTGAAGCTTGCTGCGGATCTCGTCTGCGCGCGGCCCAAGTTGCGAGCCGATGCGCAGGATGACGTCGCCAGGCTTGAGCGTCTTCTTGTTCACGCTCGATTCCGAGAGCGATCCGATGCGGACAAGCGGCGCGAAGCCGATGAGTCCGAAGGTTGGCGCATCGGCGCGTGCGGCGGTGTTCGAGCCGTTCGCGGGCGCCGCCGTGGGCGTCCGGGCGGGAGCCACCATCAGCTGGAAGTCGGGACGCGGGGGCAGGATTGTCTCGACTTCGCGTGCGGGTGAATCCTCGGTTGTCGGCGAGCGCCAACGCACCGTGAGCGGTCGGCCGTCTGACGTCGCGGCGGCGCGCTCGAGATCGGAGAGGCTGCCGACAGGGGCGCCATCGACGCTGACCGCGGTCCACCCGGGGCCGACGCCAGCCGCCGCGAGTTCCGGCGAATCTGTCGCGATCAAGTCCTCCACTTCGGCCCGCGAGGAGCGGACGTCTGTGATGGCGGCGCTGCGCGCCGGGTCGACGCCGATGGCGAGGAGTCCGACGGCCTCGTTGCGGCGCGGAAGCACGCTGAAGCGCTTGCTCGCGCCCTCGCGCTCGATGCTCATCTCGAGCACGGTATCTGGCTTCGCCATCGCGGCGGCGAGACGGATATCGAGGAAAGTCTCGGTGGTTTCGCCGTCGATCGCGACGACCTTGTCGCCTGGTCGGAGTCCATCGGGCGTGCCGGCGTCGAGCGACTTCGCCTCGGCGGCGGGGGACCCCGGCGCGATTCCGCCGATCGTTGCGGCCGGAAAGCGAACGCCGACGAGGAACGCGACGAGAAAGAGCACGATGGCGAGCGCGAGGTTCGCGGCGATACCAGCGAGGATCACCACGCTGCGCCGGAAGATGGAGGCTTTGCCGAAGCTGCGGGCATCCGCACTGACCGCGGACGGATATCCATCTTCTTGGCCAAGCATCCGCACATAGCCGCCGAGCGGCAGCGCCCGGAGCGAGTACTCGGTCTCGCCGAGCCCATGCTGCTTCATCTCGGCGTCGCTCATCTCGATCGGGCGCTTGCCGTGCGCGCGCATCACCTTTGCGTCGGCCGAGCCGACCGCGAGCCCGATGCCGCGACGGTAGCTCACGAGGCAGGGGCCCATGCCGATCGCGAAGCCGTCCGCGCGGATTCCCGCCCACCTCGCGGCGAGGAAATGCCCGAGTTCGTGGATGAAGATCAGGAACCCAAAGCCGAGAAGAATGAGAATGAAGCCTGGAATCGCGCCCACGTGCACCTCGCGGCGGACATCCTATGCGCGGACCACCGCGCGTGCCCGCGCGCGGGCGGCTTTGTCCGCCTCGAGCACGTCGTCGAGCGATCGCACAGCCGAGACGGGCGTCGCGTCGAGGGTGTCGCGGACGAGTTCGGCGATGTCGAGGAAGCCGATCCGGCGCTCGAGGAACGCCGCGACGGCGATCTCGTTCGCGGCGTTGAAGGTGGCGCCGCTTGAACCACCGGCGGCGATCACGCGGTGTGCGAGTCCGATCGCTGGAAAGCGGGCATGATCGACCGGCTCGAAGTCAAGCGATCGCAGGGCCGCGAAGTCGAGCTTGCGCGAGGGGCCGTCGTAGCGCTCGGGATCGCACATCGCCTGCTGGATGGGCGTGCGCATGTCGGGCGGCGACAGCTGCGCCAAGACGCTTCCATCGAGATACTCGACGAATCCATGCACGATCGACTGCGGATGGACGATGGCGTCGATCCGGTCGCCCTCGAGCCCGAAGAGCCAGTGTGCCTCGATCAGCTCGAGCGCCTTGTTCATGAGCGAGGCGCTGTCGATCGTCACCTTGGGGCCCATGCGCCAGGTCGGATGCGCGAGCGCGTCGTCGACGGTCGCAAGCGCCATCTCCTCACGGGTCTTGGCGCGGAAGGGGCCACCGGAGGCGGTGAGCACCACGCGACGGACCTCGTCCATCGACGTCGACGCCTTGAGGCACTGGAAGAGCGCGTTGTGCTCGCTGTCGACCGGAATGATGCGGACGCCGGCCCTCGCGGCGGCGGGCATGACCACCGCGCCAGCGGCAACCAGCGCCTCTTTGTTCGCAAGCGCAATGTCGCAGCCGCGTTCGATGGCGACGAGCGTGGGACGAATGCCCGCGGCGCCGACCATGGACGCGAGCACAAGATCGCCCGGGCGGGCGCACGCCGCCAGTAGTTCGCTCGCGGCGTCCGGCCCGCGAAAGAGGCGCGTGCCCGCGGGGACGTCGAGCGTGGCGCCGTCGTCGACGAGCGCGACCGCGGGCACCGCAAACTCGCGCGCCTGCGTCGCGAGGACGTCACCGCTCTTCGCGGCGGCGAGACCGACGATCTCGAACGTGGTCCCGCGCCGATCGCCGCGTCGCGCGAAGTCGCGCACGACGTCGAGGGCGCTGGTGCCGATCGATCCTGTCGAACCGAGGATGAAGACGCGTCGACGTTGCATGGAGTGCTGGGGTCAGCTGTTGCGACGAAACCGGATCACTCGTCGCCGCCACCCTTCGGGCGTTCGCCAGGGCCAAGCTTGCGGACGCGACCGCCGTAGAGCGAGCGCGGACGCGGTGGAGTCGGCGTTGCAGGCGCGGCTGGAGCCGGCGGCGGGGTAGGAGAGTCGTTCCGCTGCTCGCGCCGGTCATTGCCGCGGTTCTCGCCGCGGTTCTCGCCGCGGTTCTCGTTGCGGCCTTCGTTGCGGTTGTTGTTGCGGCCCTCGTTGCGGTTGTTGTTGCGGCCCTCGTTGCGGTTGTTGTTGCGGCCTTCGTTACGGTTGCCGCTGCCATTGTTGTCGCGCTGCCCGTTTCGATTGTCAGGGCGAGCGCCACCGCGGTTGTCGCCGCGGTTGCCATCGCGACGACCTTGCCCGGATTCTCCGCGGTTCTCTCCGCCACGGTTCTCTCCGCCACGGCTCTCTCCGCCACGGTTCTCTCCGCCACGGTTCTCGCCGCCACCCTCGCCGCGATCACGGTTGCGGCCGCGACCGCCGCGCCGTCGCCGACGCCGACGGCGTCCGCCGCCCTCACGGTCGCCGTCATCGCGCGAACCGTCCGATGAACCTTCGCTCGAGTCACCCGACTCGCCGTCCGACTCACCATCCGACTCACCATCCGACTCACCATCCGACTCACCATCCGACTCGCCATCCGACTGCGAGTCGCCGTCGCCGTCGCCGTCGGTATCCGCGCGGGTGTCTTCCTCGAAGCGAGCGCCGCCGTCACCGTCGCCGCCGTCCGACGAATCCTCGTCCATCGACTGCGAATCAGAGGCCTCGCCATCGCCGGCGTCGCCACCCGAGCCAGGCTCGCCGTCGCGCTCGCGTCCGCCGCGCCCGCGGCGCCGACGCCGCCGACGCTTGCGGCGGCCGCCTTCCCCGGGTTCGCCCGAGCCATCGCCGCCTTCCGGCGCGGAGGACTCTGGCTCCAGCTCCGGCTCCGGGGTCGGCTCGGGCACGTCGAACGGTGGCTTGCCATAGGCCTTTCGGATCTCGTCGCCTTGCTCACCCGTGAGGAGCGACTGGTGACCCTTCACTTCGATCCCAAGCTCGGCGCACTTCGCAAGGACTTCCTTGCTGGTGAGCTCGATTTCCTTCGCGATCGCGTGCACGCGGATCGGGTCGCTCGGCTCGCGCGGCGGCGGCGGGGGAGCCGTCGGCCGTGCGGGGGCCGAGGTCTGCGGCGCGCGCTGATCGCCATCCGACTCGCCGCCCTCGCGGTTTCCGCCACGACCGCGACGGCGACGGCGTCGGCGCCCACGGCGTCCGCCCTCGCCATCGTCGCGTCGCTCGCCCTCTTGCGTCGACGCGCCTTCGCGCCCGTCGCCCTCGGACTCGTCGCCGTCGTCGTCGCGCGACGCATCGCGCGAATCTGCAAGCGTCTCGGAGATGCTCGGCTCGTCCTCATCGAGCTCCGGGAGGTCGTCGAAGCCGCCCGAGAGAATGATCGAGGTCGCGTCCGCTGCCGCAGGCTTGCGACGGCGGCGGCGGCGTCCGCGACGTCCGCCACCCTCGCCTCTCTCTTCAACTCGGCCTTCGCCGCGCTGTGGCTGCCGCGTCTCTTCGTCGTCCTCCTCGATCTCGGTGGGAAGACTCGTGAGCGCCGGAATCTGCGGCTTCTGCGGCCGATCGAGCTCGACGTCGGCACCGCGGTCGTCGTAGGCGTAGATATCGACGCGGTCGACCGCGATCGCCTCGCTGATGCGGACGTCGATCTTCTTCGAGAAGAGATCCTCGAGTTCCACCATCGCGCGGCGCTTCGCCGAAAGAAGCACGGCCGCGACCTTCGACGAGCAGACTATCTCGATGCGCGAGACCTTCTCCATGTCGAGCACGAGCTGCACGCGGCGCATCGCATCGGCCGCGACCGAGTCGGGCATGCGGATCTCGCCGTGGCCGGCGCAGTGCGGGCAGTCGATGTAGTGGGCCTTGCGGATGCTCGGACGCATGCGCTGGCGCGTCAGCTCGATGATGCCGAACTCGCTGATCTGCGAGACGGTCGTCTTCGCTCGGTCGCGCGCGAGGTTCTTCTTGAGGCGCTCCTCGATGTCGCGGCGGTGCTTGCTCGACCGCATGTCGATGAGGTCGGCAACCACGACGCCGCCGAGGTCGCGCAGGCGCAGCTGGCGGGCGATCTCGTCGACCGCCTCCTGATTGGTCTGGTAGGCGTTCGTCTCGCTGTCGCGCGCGCTGCGCGAGCGGCCCGAGTTCACGTCGATCGCGACGAGCGCCTCGGCCTGGTCGAAGACGAGCGCGCCGCCCGATGGAAGCGGAACCTCGCGCGAGTGGATGAGGTCGACCTGACGCTCGACGTCGAACGCGTGGAAGACCGGCATGCGGCGGTCGTAGAAGTGCACCTTGGCGGCCGCCTTCGGCGCCACGACCTCGAGGAACGCCTTCGCGCGGTGGAACGCGGGCTCGCTGTCGACCACGATGCCGTCGACCGACGAGTCGATCGAGTCGCGGATCGTGCGCAGCAGGATGTCGCCCTCGGTGTACAGCTGGCACGGAGCGCCCACGGCGTTCATGCGCTTCTCCATCACCTGCCAGAGACGGGTGAGGTACTGCGCGTCGCGCGCGAGTTCGGTGCGCGTGGAGTCGAAGCCGGCGGTGCGCAGGATGAATCCGAAGCCTTCCGGCAGGTTCAGCGAGTCGAGGATCTTCCGCATCTTGCGGCGTCCTTCCTCATCGTCGACCTTGCGGGAGACGCCGACGTTGTCCATGTCGGGCATCATCACGAGCAGGCGTCCCGGGATCGAGAGGTAGCTGGTGACTGTCGGCCCCTTCGAGCCGAGGCCTTCCTTCAGCACCTGGACCGTGATCTCCTGGCCGCGCTTGAGCGCGTCCTGCATCATCGGTCGCGCGCGGCGCGGGATCTTGCGCCCGACCTTCTCGGTGCGTTCGCCGCCGTCGCGCTTCGAGCCGGGGAAGTACTTCGGATGGAGGTCGGAGATGTGGAGGAAGCCGTTCGCTCCCTCGCCGAAGTCGACGAAGGCCGCCTGGATCGCGGGCTCGACGTTGACGACGCGGGCCTTGTAGATCGATCCGACGTTCGTCGAGTTCGAGGCGCGCTCGGAATGGAACTGCGCGAGCTTGCCCTGCTCGAGGATCGCGATGCGCATCTCATCGCCCGGTACGTCGTTCACAACGACCAGCTGCTTCGGCCGCTCGCGCTGGACGACGACGGGTCCGTCGCCAACGTCCTGCTCGTCGGCGCTTGCTTCCGCGGGCTTGTCGAAGTCGCGCATCGAGGCGCGGGCGTACGCGGCTGCGGCCTCGTCGGCATCGGCGGCTTCCTCGCGCGCGGCTTCATCGAGTTCGGCGCGCTCTTCCTCGGTGAGTTCGCGCACGGACTCGCCCGCGAGGTCGGTTGCGAGTTCCTCGATGATGCTGACGCGGGCGTCGGCGTCGAGTTCGTGGCCGCCCGAGTCGCCCTCGGATTCGACGGGCACGATCTCCATGCCCGGCTCGAGGCCGGCTTCGAGACCGGAGTCGATCTCAAGAGGCGCATCGCCTTCGCCTGAAGGAATCGCGGCGTGGTCGTGCGCGGAGTGGAGGGGATGCATCGACTGCACGCGGTGCTCGCGCGCGGTCGGATCGTTCTGGTTGCTGTCGTTCTGCATGACTGTTTCGCTTCTCTGGCGCAAGGCCAGTGTGCGAGGCAGTCTGCGCAACACGCTCGACGAGCGTGCTGCAGGCATCGGTCAGCTGGGAGAGGCCCTTCGCGCAACGTTCGCGCGGACCTTCGGAGCGAGCGTGCCGCCGAGACGATCGGGGCAACGAGCAGAGGGCGGGGCGCACGCGTTGCGTGGCTTGCGCGTGCTCTGCGCACTCGCGTCGCGTGGTTCGCTGCGTTGACCTCGGCCGGTGTTCCCCGCGCGTTGCGCAGGGACGTCGCTCGAAGGCATGCGCAGCGGCGCACGCGATGTTCCTTCCAACCATGGTTCGCGCAGTCGCGCGTGTTCCAAGGTCGCCCAGCCTGACCAGAAGTCGGTTCATCCGACGAGAACGGTTCGGTGCGGGGGGCGCGGATCGGCAGCTCTATGGGGCGGGAGAACCGCCGCTGTCGCTCGACGCCCTTCGTCCTGCATTCCTCGCGAGTCTCGCGTTCGGATCGCCTGCCTGCTGACGCGACGCGTCAGCGCAAACGGCCTCAGGTTCGGGGCTGAAAATTCGGTTGTTTCGATCGGCCCGGCCCTGATTCGGCGCTGTTGGCTCGCCTCATTCGGCGATCCAGCCTCCGAAGGAGTCGGGGTCGATCTTTCTGAGTTCGTCCCGGAGGGTGGTGAGCACCTGCCGGTCGGAATCGAAGGAGCCGACCCGTCGGGCCAGTTCTTCGCAGTGTGGGATGTCCACGGACCGGATGACGCGCTTGATGAGCGGAATCTGGCTCGGGACAAGTGAGAGTGTACGCAAACCGAGGCCGATCAGCAACATGGTGTAGATCGCCTCGCCCGCGATCTCGCCGCAGAGCGACACGTCGATGCCGGCGCGGCGGCCGGCCCGGACCACCTGCTTGACCAGATAAAGCACCGCAGGGGAGGCCCCGGTGTAGAGATTGGCCACCCTCTCGTTGCCGCGGTCGACCGCCAGCGTGTACTGGATCAGATCGTTGGTGCCGATCGAGAAAAACGCGCATTCCTGCGCGAATGCCCGAGCGAGGAGCGCCGCGCTCGGCACCTCGATCATGATCCCGGTCTGGATGCCGCGGTCGAAGGCGATGCCTTCTTCCTCGAGCTCCTCGCAGACATCGTTGAGGATCAGCTTGGCCTGGCGAAGCTCCATCAGCGTCGACACCAGCGGGAACATCACCTTCACCGGCCCATGGACGCTCGCGCGCAGGATCGCGCGCAGCTGCGTCTTGAACATCTCTGGGTGCGCGAGGCAGTAGCGGATCGAGCGCAGCCCGAGGAACGGATTGCGCTCGGGCTCGTGGGCGCGCTGCTGCGTGTACTTGTCTGCGCCGAGGTCGAGCGTGCGAATGGTGCACGGTCGGCCGGCGAGCAGCTCGAGCGTGTGCCGGTAGGCGCGGTACTGCTCGTCCTCGCTCGGTTCGTGGTCGTTCGTGAGGTAGAGGAACTCGGTTCGGTAGAGGCCGACGCCGTCGCCGCCGTTGGCAAGGACGTTCTCGACCTCGTGCGGGAACTCGATGTTCCCGAGCAGTCGGATCCGCGTGCCGTCCTTGGTGACCGCCTCGAGCCTTGCGGTCTCGCGCAGGATCTTGCGGTAGTTCGAGAAGCGGTCCTGCTGGGCTCGGTAGTCCTCGAGCGTGCGCTCGTCCGGGCGGACCACGACGACGCCGGTGTCGCCATCGACGATCACGAGGTCGCCGTCGTCTGCGCGCTGCATCACGCGCTGGCAGCCGACGACGCAGGGAATCTCGATCGCGCGCGCGACGATCGAGGTGTGGCTGGTGCGCCCGCCAAGATCGGTCGCGATCGCGAGGATCTTCTTTCGGTCCATTCCCGCGGTCTGCGAGGGCGTGAGTTCATGCGCGATGATGACGACAGGCTCGGCGAGCGCCGAGAGTCGCGACTCGTTCTCGCCCATCAGCTTGCCGAGGACGCGCCGTTCGAGGTCGAGGACGTCGTTCGCCTTCTGGCGGAAGACCTCGTTTCCGATCGCCTTGAACTGGTCGGTGACCTTCTTGAAGCTCTCGGCGACGGCCACCTCCGCGTTCACCCGGTCGCGGCGGATGCGGTCGCGCATCGGGCCGAGAAGGGCAGGGTCCTGCGCCAGTCCGAGGTGGAATCCGAAGATCTTCGCAGCCTCGCGGCCGAGTTGCTGCTCGGTGCGGTCGCGCAGAAGGACGAGATCGGAACTCGCGTCGCGCAGGGCGCCGTCGAGCCGGATCAGCTCGCCCTCGACATCGTGCTCCGCGATCTCGCGGTGGGGGATGTGCGTTTCGGCTTCGCCGAGGACGAAGGCCCGCGCGATCACGATGCCGGGCGACACAGGAATACCCTTGACCGTCAGCATGGGCTTGGGCTGGGGCTGGGTGTGCGGCATCGGACGAGGCAGTCTACCGGATCATGATTGGCGGCCGCGCGTCGGAAACAACAGGACCGCCGGGCTGCGCGCGGCGGTCCCGCCAGGTGCTTCCCAGCCCCAGAGCGAGCACGGATCGGAGATCGGATGATGTCCAACGTCGACTCCGACGATCGGGGTTCCGGGGATTTCATCCCCGGGCACCCGTGCGTTCAGACTCCGACGTTCCTAGGTTCTGTCTGACGGATCCCCGGCCGTCGATCCACGCGGCATCCCGGCTGGCCATGATCCGTCTTCGTCGGCTTCGACTCGCTGTATCGCGTGGTTGGATCATTGGGGATACAGCTTCGTTTCGCCTCCTTGCCAGCCGGGCGCCGCGCGGATCCCAAAGCCTTACACCTTGGGCTTCGGTGATCCGTCAGACAGAACCTAGGCCGAGACGGACTCACTCCGACCGGCCTAACCAGAGCGAGCAAAGGCCTGCGGACTTGGACGCTGCGCAGCCCACAGGCCAGTTGCGAGCGCTCAGACACGCCACGACCGTTCAAATCATGGCTGTTCAAATCATGGCTGTTCAAATCACGACCGTTCAATTCATGGCCGTTCAAATCACGCCCGCTCAATTGCCGTCCTTCACCTCGTACTCGGCGTCGATCACGTCGTCCTTCTTCGGAGCGTCGCCGGCCGCACCGGCCGCACCCGCACCGCCGCCGGCCTTCGCCGAGTCGTACGAGATCTTGCCCAGTTCCTGCGCGGCCTGGTTCAGTGCATCGAGCGACTTCTGGATCGCGGTGGCGTCGTCGCCCTTCACGCGCTCCTCGACGTTCGAGATGGCGCTCTCGATCGAGCTTCGCGTCGCGGCCGGCACCTTGTCACCGAGATCCGTCATCGCCTTCTTGGTGCCGTAGACGATCTGCTCGGCCTGGTTGCGCAGGTCGACCAGCTCGCGGCGCTGCTTGTCGGCCGCTGCGTTCGCCTCGGCCTCGCGCTTCATCTTCTCGATGTCGTCCTTCGACAGGCCCGACGAGCCGGTGATCTTGATCTCCTGTTTCTTGTTGGACGCCTTGTCGGTGGCGGTCACGTTGAGGATGCCGTTTGCGTCGATGGCGAACTCGACCTCGATCTGCGGCATGCCGCGCGGCGCCGGCGGGATGCCGGTCAGGTCGAACTTGCCGAGGCTGCGGTTGTCGCCAGCCATCGGACGCTCGCCCTGCAGCACATGGATCGTCACCGAGTTCTGGTTGTCGGACGCCGTCGAGAAGGTCTCCTTCTTCGAGGTCGGAATTGTCGTGTTCCTCGGGATGAGCGTCGTCATCACGCTGCCAAGGGTCTCGACGCCGAGCGAGAGCGGGGTGACGTCGAGGAGCAGGACGTCCTTGACGTCGCCAACCAGGACGCCGCCCTGGATCGCCGCGCCGATCGCCACGACTTCGTCGGGGTTGATCGAGCGGTCGAGCGCGTCGGTCTTGAAGATCTCCTTCGCGATCTGCTGGACCTTGGGGATGCGGATCGAGCCACCGACCATCACGACTTCCTGAACATCCTTCGGATCAAGCTTGGCGTCCTTGAGCGCCTGCTCGCACGGACCGCGGAGGCGCGTGAAGAGTTCGTTGCACATGTCCTCGAACTTGGCGCGGGTGACGGTGACCTGCAGGTGCTTCGGGCCGGTCTGGTCGGCGGTGATGAAGGGCAGGTTGACCGTGGTCTCCATCTGGGTGGAGAGCTCGATCTTCGCCTTCTCGGCCGCTTCCTTCAGCCGCTGGAGCGCCATGGCGTCCTTCGTGATGTCGATGCCTTCCTTCTTGCGGAACTCCTCGGCGAGGAAGGTGATGATGCGGTCGTCGAAGTCGTCGCCGCCGAGGTGGCCGTCGCCGTTGGTCGAGAGCACCTCGAACACGCCGTCGCCGACGTCGAGGATCGACACGTCGAAGGTGCCGCCGCCAAGGTCGAACACCGCGATGCGGGCGTTCTTCTTCTTCTCGAGGCCATAGGCGAGCGCAGCCGCAGTCGGCTCGTTGATGATGCGCTCGACCTTGAGGCCAGCGATCTCGCCGGCGTCCTTGGTGGCCTGGCGCTGGGCGTCGTTGAAGTAGGCGGGCACGGTGATGACCGCGCGCTCGACCTTCTCACCGAGGTAGTCCTCCGCGACCTTCTTGAGTTCCTGGAGGACGATCGCGCTGATCTCCGGCGGCGTGTACTGCTTGCCTCGGATGTCGACCTTCACGAGCTCGTCGCCGCCGCCCTGGATGGCGTAGGGGACCATCTTCTGCTCGCGGGCCACTTCGTGCGTGCGGCGGCCCATGAAGCGCTTGATCGAGTAGATCGTGTTCCTCGGGTTGGTGACCTGCTGGTGCTTCGCGGGCTGGCCGACGAGGCGCTCGCCCTTGTCGGTGAACGCGACGACCGAAGGGGTCGTGCGGCTGCCCTGCGCGTTGATGAGCACCTTGGGCTGGCCGCCTTCCATGATGGCGACGCAGGAGTTGGTGGTGCCGAGGTCGATTCCGATGATCTTGCTGCTTCCGTTCGACATGGTTTCGTTCCTTCCCGCCCGGCGGTTCGCGCCGGACGCCTTCTTGCGATCTGTCCTCGCGGGGGCTTGGAGCCGCCGCGGGTCGAAGGCGAACGCAAAGCCGATGCCAGCCTCGGGCGGCGGGCGCCTCCCGCTTCTGAGTGCCACTCCATGCGGAAGCTGGCGCTCGGGTCACAGGCGTCTGCCACTATGGCACCGAACCGGGGGACGGGAGGCGGGCCGCGCCGCTGCTACCCTCCGTCGATGCTCCGGATCGATCTCGACTCGCTCGACCTCGCCGCCGACCTCATGCACGAGGCCACGAATCTGGCGCGCGCGGCGCGGCGCGGGCTTCCGTCTGGGGCGGTCGTCGACAAGCCCGACGGGTCGGTGGTGACGGCCGTCGATGTCGCGCTTCAGGTCTTCATTCTCGACGGGCTCGAGCGCGCGTACGGCATCCGACCCGCGATCGCCGAGGAGGACCTTCACTCGATCGGCGGCAAACCCGTGGCAGAGTCGCACTGCCGTGCGCTGCTCGACGATTGGGGGTACGAGGGCGACGACGGCGACATCGCGCGGCTCCTCTCGTCCGGCGCGTTCGACGGTCCGACCCACGCGACCGAGGACGTGTGGGTGCTCGATCCGATCGACGGCACGCAGGGTTACGTCGATGGCGGCCACTGGTGCCCGTGCCTGTCGCTGCTTCGAAGGGGCCGGCCCGTCTTTGCGTCGAATGGGTACGCGACGCTCGGCGGCGGCATCCTCGTCTCGGCGGTCGAGGGACAGGGTTGTTGGGCGTACCCGCTCGACGCCGGCGACGAGGGAGAGCCTCGGAGGCTCGTGGTTCCGCTCGATCCGCTGCCGGCGCACGCCGCCGTGCGGGTGGTGGCGCCTACGCGCGCAACTGATCGGCAGCGAGCCGCACGCAGCGCGGTCGGCGAGGCGATGGGGCACCGGTGCGAACTCGTCCGTGCCGAGAGTCAGGCGAAGTACGGCCTTGTGATTCTCGGCGAGGCCGAGATCGCCTATAGCCGGTGGGAGAAGGGCTCCGGAAACTACATCTGGGATCACGCCGGCGCTGTCTTGCTGGCGCGGGAGGCCGGCGCGTGGATTGGCGACGTCGATGGCGGCGAGATCGACTGCGGCGCCGGACGGCGGCTCACCTCGAACAGCGCCGTGATCTGCGCCGCACGCGGGCTCGGACCCCGGGTCGCGCAGGTGCTCGCCGATCGAGACCGCAGCGAGGTCAATCCCGCGCGGCGACCGAGCGCTTCGTAGCATCTGGCTGCGCTTCCTTGGGCGTGTGGCGCTAGATGCGTACCGCTCACGCTTGACCCGCGATTGGGCCGAAAGATGCGCGTGTCGCGGCCGCGGCGTCTCTTCCGATGCGAGATCGACCCCACTGGTTCCTTCGTGTGCTGAAGTGGCCTGCGCTGCTGGCGCTCGCGCTGTACCTCGTGACCGAGGCGCTCACGGATCGCTTCGCGCTGCTGCAGTGGCTCTGGTGGGTGCCGAGGCCTCTCCTAGCGGGGTTCGCCGTAGCGTGGCTGTCCCTTCCGCTTGTCCTCTGCCTGCGCGGAGAGGATCGGCGGCGCGAGCGCAGGGTGGTGGCGTGCGCGATGCTGGTCGCCGTCCTTTGCCTCGTGCATGGAACGCTCGAACTCTGGGGGTTCCCGAAGGAACGTCCGAAGGATGGCGTGCGGCTTGTGCATTGGAACGCGAGCTATCCCGAGGGCGCGGAGGTGGCCGAGTGGGCGGTGGGCGCCGTCCTTGCGCTCGACGCCGACGTGATCGTGATCACCGACCCCGGTCAGTTCCTCGGGAACGACCGCTTGCTGCGATTCAACGTCGCCGGCTACGACGTGGCCGTGCCCGGCCGGTTCGCCGTGCTCACGCGCGCGCGCTTGATCGAGGCGGTGCCGCTGGCGGCGAGTCGGCGTGGATCGGCCTCGCGCATCGTCGTCGAGACGCGCGATGGCCCGCTTGCGATCCGTGCGATCGACCTTCCAAGCGACCCAAGGCTCTCGCGGCGTGCAACCGCTGGAGAACTGGTGAGGACGATCGACGCGATCGACCGCTCGACCCCGGATGTGATCCTCGGCGACTTCAACATCACCGGCGGCAGCGACTCGCTGCGGCAGTTCGGCGAGGGCTACCGAGACTCGTTCGCGGACGCGGGCGCCGGCTGGGGTGGAACCTATCCGCGCGAGACGCCGCTCTGGCGCATCGATCTCACGCTTGTCCACGCGCCGTGGAGGACGCTCCGAGCCGAAGTGATCGACTTGCACGGCAAGCGACACCGGGCGCAGGTGGTCGACATCCAACGGACGAGATGAGAGCCCGTGCCACACCGCTCGTGCGCGTCGCTCAGTCCTCGGGCGGCGTGTAGCGGTTGTCGATCAGGCGCCACAGCTCGGAGAAAAGCGCCGGATCGGACACGGGCGACGGGTCAATCGGAAGCGACCGGTAGAGCGATCCGCTCACGTCGGCAAACCAGTCGACCGAGCAGTCGGCCTTCAGGCGGTTCGTTCCCCGAATATGGCTGAAGTCGCGGCGGGTGCGCAGGCCGTCGACGACCACGACGGTGTCGGGGGCACGCGCGGTCAGCGTCAGTTGCTGGGTGACCGGGTCGAGATTTCCACGGAAGTGGTAGTTGCCGAAGATCCTGAAGCCAGTTCCAGAGAAGCGGCGCGCCGAGAGCTGCGCTTCGTAGCGCTTAAAGGTGTGGTCGCCGCGATGGCAGGGGCAGTAGAGCACCCGAGGATCGCTCAGATAGCCGCCGCCGATGCCGCCGAGCAGCCGTCCGAGCCCGTCCGGCTCGCGGCCGTTGGCACTGGTGAGCGCCATCGCCTCGCTGAACTGCGGGGCGAAGGCGACCTCGGCGGTCAGCGCCAGATGCGGGAGCCGCTCTCGATAATCGTCTGCGTAGTCGATCATGGCGCAGCCGACCTGACGCAGGTTGCTCGCACACTGCAGCCGAACGCCTCCCTCGCGCACCTTGGCAAGCGCCGGCATGAGTATCGAGGTCAGCACCGCGACGACCGCGATGACGACGACAAGCTCGAGGACCGTAAAGCCCCGGGCCGTAAAGCGCCGGACCGTAAAGCCCCGGGCCGTAAAGCCCCGGACCGTAAAGCCCCGGGCCGTAAAGGCGCGCCGGGAGCGGGAGGAACGATATGCGTCGATGCCCGGGGCTCCGGGCAAACGGATCGTTGCAGGTACGTCACGGATGCGGGGCTTCATCACGTGCTTTCCGTCCGCCGGGGTGGCAGGTCGGAAAAATTTCGACAGGCGGCGGGTACGGATTCGCCTTCTGTATGACTTCGAACGAACGAAGGATATATCGGAGTAGCAGGAGTTGAAGCGGTTTGGTCTGGAATTGCGAAGGATCCGGTGTAGATTCTCCGTACGGAGGTACCTTGGACCCGCAGGAGCTGGCGGATTGGGAACTTATGCAGCGGGTCGCGGCCTCGGATGAGGCGGCGATTGACGCCCTGTACGCGCGCTTTAGCGTGCTTGTGTACCAATCGGCGAGGCAGGTTCTCGGCAGTCGTGCGGAGACGGAGGACGCCGTCCAAGAGGTCTTCGTTCGACTCTGGCGCACCGCGGACCGATTCGACCCGCACCGAGCGAAGCTCGTGACCTGGGTCATGCTGATCACGCGCCGGCATCTAATCGACCGTCTGCGTCGGCAATCGGCGCGACCGGATCGGGTTGCCTTCGACGACTCTCGGATGGAGGGGTCGGTGGCCGCGCCAGCCGATCACGGGGGTTCTGGCAGTGCTGGGGCGGAAGGGCACGAGGGGCGGGACCGGCTTCGGCGCCAGCTTGCGCGGTTGCCCGAACTGCAGCGTACCGTCATCGAGCGCGCCTACCTGCAAGGGTTTAGTCTGCGCGACATCGCTCAACAGTTGGACGCCCCGCTCGGCACCGTCAAGAGCGCGTTGAGCCGAGGGCTTTCCCGGCTGCGCGACCTTGAAGGCGTGGAGCGCGAGGCGGGCGACGAGGCCGACGGGGGGTCGGCGTGACTCGCCAGATTGTCAATCAATCCGAGAAGCGCGCCGATTTTTTGCGGCCAGCGCGATTCCCTGCGTGTGCGAACGCGCCAGCGCCGTGGCCGCGCCGTTTCCCCTTGCAGAGTGACAATTCGCGATGCGTTGCCGCAACCGCACGCGCGGGTCTTGCGTATTCCTCCTTGGCGAGGCTGCAGGGGCTTTCTCGCCGCCCGAGAACTCGACCGAGTGGCTCATTGACGGGGTGGGAGGCGGCTTGGTCGTGTGGGGTAGACGCGTTGCTGGGGCCACTTCCAGGGGGTCCTTCTGGTCAACTCGCGGGCGCGGAGGAAGCGGTATGTCAGTTCGCGAGTTGTGTGCGAGCGCAGGATGGGAAGTTGCATGACTGATTGGAACCATGACAGCAGTGATCGTTCGTCCGACCGCTCGAGGAGGGATCCTCGCCCGGAAAGTCGGCACGACGCCCGTTCTGGGGCCCACGGGGAGCCGGCATCGGCCTTCCCGCACGAGTCCGCTCGCGAGCGCCGTGCCGTAGGCGACGTCGCGGATTCCGCTGAGAAGGTCGACCGCGACGAACTGCTGCAACTTGCTGAACTCGATGTGCGCGCCGTGATCGAACCTGTCGAGTCGGCTCGGTTTGAGCGGCTCTTCGCCGCCGCCAGCCCCTCGCTGCAGGCCGAAGTGATCGCGCTGCAGTCGCGGCTCGCCGTCGACCCCGCGTTCCTTTCCCGTGAACTACCGCCCGACTCGCTGCGCCTCCGCACGCTCGGACGGGTCGCTCACGCGATCGATCAGGAGTCGGTCGTTGCGAAGCCGATTGCGACGATCGGGCCGCGCAGTCCCGCGTCGTCGCGCGACGGCGCCTCGATCTCGCCCGACAGCCTTCGCTCGATCATCGACAGCATCGCGCGTGAGCGCGAGCGACTGCAGGTCGTTCGCCAGCCGTACTGGCGCGCCGCCGCCTTCTTCCTCCTTGCGGCGCTGTGCGTCTCGATCTTCTTCAACTGGCGCTACGTCACCGTTTCGGAGAAGCTCGCAAGCTACGCCAATGGCGAGGTGATCGACGCCGACATGCGCGTGATCGCGAGCAGTTTCGCCGGGTTCGACTTCGGCCGCTCGCGGCACGTCGACCTCATCCGGCTCGATGCTGCGCCGTCGGCGCACGTCGAGATCTTCGCGGACGAAGAGAGTGGCCGAATCGCCGTGCTCGGCATGGGGTTCGATGTCGGCGAGACGCTTGAGATCGTGATTCGCGATCCCGAGGGTGGCGCGCCGTACACCCAGCGCTTCCGCGCGACGGCGGCCGGTTTCGGCGCCGTTTGCTCGGTTGCGCCCGCGATGGCACGCGCGGGAATCGTTGAGATTCGAAACGGCGACGGCGTGACCCTGTTCCGGGCCTGAGCGGTCCTCATTCATCTGAAGCATGTGGGATGCGCCGATGGCGTTCCCCTGTTGTCGCATGTTGTCGCATGTTGGCGCATGTTGGCGCATGCTGGCGCATGTCGGTGCGTGTCGTCGCGTCAGCGCGAGCGTCGTTGACCGAGAGGGCCGAACGTTGAAAAGCGGCGTCGTTTCGCCGCTGCTTCGGCGTCGCTTACGCATCGCTCTTGCGGATCCACTCGGCCTCGAGTTCCGTTTGCTCACCGCCAAGCTCGTCGCGCCGCGCGAGGAGTTTCTTCGTGCGCGCGGTGTCGCTGGCGACCTTCGGGTCGGAGAAGGACTGGTCGATCTCGCGCAGCTCGCGGCCGATGTCGGCGATGCGCTTCTCGATCTTGTCGATCGGCAGGCTGCTGAACCGCGACTTGTGCTTCTGCTGCGGCTTCGGTGCCGCCACAGGTGCCGGCGCCGGCTTTGCCTGCGGCTTCGGCACTGGTTTCTTGGCGCGTTCGCTGGCCGCGGCGCGCTCGGCCTTCGCCTTCGTCTCCCACTCGCGGTAGGTCCCGTCGAAGACGCGCGAATTGCCTTCGCCATCAAGGATGACGAGTTTGTCGCACACATCGTCGAGTAGCGCGCGGTCGTGCGAGATCAAGAGCAGCACGCCGCCGTGTCCACCCTTGCCTCCGATCTTCGACTTGTCGATGTCGCCGAACTTGTCGAGCGCTTCCTCGAGGCGCTCGGCGCTCGGGATATCGAGGTGATTCGTAGGCTCGTCGAGGACGAGAAGGTTCTTCGCACTCGCGATGAGCGACGCAAGCACGAGCCGGCCGCGCTCGCCGCCCGAGAGGTCGCCGAGCGCCTTGTCCTGCTCTTCGCCCGTGAAGAGGAACGCGCCCGCGAGGTTGCGCGCCTCCTGCTCGCTTGCGCGGGGCGCGCCCTCGAGCGATCGAATCGTGTTCTGCAGAAACTCCCAGGCCAGCTGCTGCTTGTCGAGGTGGTCCTGCGTCTGGCGGAACCAACCGATCGAGAGGCGCGGCGATCGCTTGATCTCACCGGAATCCGTCTCGAGGTCGCCGAGCAGCGTGCGTACGAGCGTGGTCTTGCCGGCGCCGTTCGGGCCGATGATGCCGATGCGGTCGCCCGGACGCGCGGAGAGCGTGAGGTTCTTGAAGCAGACGCGGTCGCCGAAGGACTTTGAGATGTTCTCGGCGACGAACGCGAAGTCGCCCATCTGCGGCGGATCGGGCAGATCGAGGTTCATCACGCCCATCTCGGCGTGCTTCTCGACGAGCGAGTCCTGCTTGAATCGCTCGAGCCGCGTCTCGCGGCCACGCGCCTGCTTCGCGCGCTGGCCGGCCTTGTAGCGGTCGATGAACGCCTGCTCCTGGCGGATCTTGTCCTGCTGCTTCTCGTGCTGGCGCTCGACGGTGAGCATCCGTTCCACGCGGAGTGCGCGGAAGGCGGCGTAGTTGCCGGGATACTCGCGCAGTACGCCGCGGTCGATCTCGATGATGCGCGTGACGACGCGGTCGAGGAGCCAGCGGTCGTGGGAGATGAGCACCACGCTGCCCTTGAACTCGTCGGCGAGGAAATCCTCGAGCCAGCGGCGGCCTTCGATGTCGAGGTGGTTGGTCGGCTCGTCGAGGAGCAGCAGATCGGGGCTCGAGAGGAGCAGCCGCGCGAGGCCGAGGCGCGCCTTCTGGCCGCCGGAAAGTCCCCTGATCGGCAGGTCGAAGTCGGCGTCGGTGAAGCCGAGGCCGTGGAGCGCGGCGTCGATCTTGTGGTCGATGGCGTATCCGCCCGCCGCGTCGATCGCCTCCTCGAGCGTGACCTGGCGATTCATGAGCTTCTCAAGCTCGTCGCCGTCGGCGGTGGCCATGCGATCGTAGACGCTCTCGAGCTCGGTCTTGAGCTGCTCGATCGCGGCAAACGCCTCGGCCGCGGCACCGCGGAGCGTCTTGTCCTGCGGAAGCCGCGGGTCCTGCTCGAGGTAGCCGATGCGCACGGTGCGTGCGATCTGCACTTCGCCGTCGTCGGGCTTGAGCGCGCCGGCAATCAGCTTGAAGAGCGTACTCTTGCCGCAGCCGTTCCGACCGACGAGGCCGATGCGCTCGCCCTCGTGGATCGAGCCGCTCACGCCGTCGAGGAGGAGACGGGTGCCGTGGCCGAAGCGGAGGTTGGCGAGCGTGACGAGGGACATGCGGATCGTTGGCGTGTGCGGGCTTCCCGTCCGGACGGCGGGGGAGGAGAAGGGTAGCGGCTACCTCGCTTCGCCGCCGGAGGCATCGAAGTGGCGACCGTGCACGGCTCGGTGGCGTCAGGTCCGCGGGACTTGCTTTCCGCGCCACTCCCACAGCCATGCCAGCAGGCGGCGGTCGTGCGGAGGAAGGATGAAGCGCGCGATGGCCGCGGCGATGGCGGGCGAGGCCGCCGCCACGACGGCGCTCGTCGACGCAAGTGCGATCGCGGCGGCCAGCGCGTAGGCGCCGCCATGCTCTTCGCCAGCAAGCGATCGCCAGGTCGGTGCGCCGCGCGAAGCGCCGAAGGCGTACTCGAGCAACACGGCGATTGCCGCGGCTGCACCGATGAGGAGCGCGCAGATCGCGGCGCGCTCGAGCATGTTCCGGCGCATGAGCACCACGCCGAGGATGGCAGCGAATGGCGCCATGACCAGTGCGCCGATGGCGGTGATGCTGAGGACCATCAGGATCGGCGGCAGTGACCAGCGCACGTTCGCGAGCGACTGCGCGCCTTCCTCGGTGCCGATCCAGTTCATGTCGGCGCTGCCGTACATCGAGCCGCCCCAGTTGGTGTCGTCGGCTGTGCCGCCGAGTTGCCGAAAGCGCTCGACCAACACGCCGCCCGCGGCCTCGCCGCCGGCCTGCGAGGCGCCAGTTGTGAATCCGAAGGCGATGCCGCCGACGACCAAGGTCATGATGAGGGCGATCGCGACGAGCGTGCTGCCGGCCACGGCCTTCATGCGCCGGAGCCATGGTCCGAACGATGGGTACTCGAAGAGGGCGCTCGCTGTGCCGCACTCGCCGCAGCGCACGTAGAGGAGCCCCGTCTGCGGCTCTCGCGTGATGGGGCTACCGACAAGCGGGTGCATGCACTGCATGCAGAGTCGGTCGCCGGAGAGGGTCTCAAGCGGGGCTGGCTTCGACGGCGCTCCGTCGCGCTGCGCGTCTGGTGAAGGTGCGTCGGTCATGGTGTTGGCCTCGGGAAGGCGGTGGTCGCGCGGCCGCCGAGCGCAAGTGTCTGGCGGCGTGCGCGGGCGGCTTTCCGCACGGCTGTGCGGATCAATCGTTCGATGGAGAAGCGCAGGACGATCGCCGTGACCAGGCTCACGACGAGAGGTGCACCGAGCACGACCGCCGAGGCCTCCGGATACCTCGCATAGCTGCCGATGACCTCGCGCCATCGGCCGAGGAAGTTCCCCGGGCCCGTGTCGCCGAGTACGAGCAGGGACGAGAGCACGAGACAGGGAAGAGCGACACCAGCCCAGGCCATTCCCAGGCTCAAGAGCACCCGTCGGTGGGTGGCGATCGTGGCCGCGGAGAGACCGACGAAGATCCCGGCGAGGATGCCGGCGATGAGCGCTGGCGCCGCCCGTGAGAGCGTTGCGTCGAGATCGAGGCTCACGAAGCCGCGATCGAAGCGGTCGTACAGGAAGGTCCCGGTGGACAGCATGAGGATGACGCCGAACTGGAGCGCGCCAATCGCGACGCCGAGCCGGAGGTTGAGCGCCCGGAGCCGGGCCCAGATGCGCGCGGGCTCACGCGCAAAGCGCGGCGACCAGCGCACCGCGAACCCGCAGCGGCCGCATCGCGCGATCCACATACGCAGCTCCGGGCTGTAGGTGCGCGACGATCCGTCGAGCATCTTCCCGCAGGATGAACATGCGTGCGAGATCATGCGTCGAGGATACTCCGCATCCGACGCCGCGGGGGTTGCGTACACTGCGCCCCCGTGCGCGACAAGGCACTCTACCGCCGCAAGCTGGCCTACCCGATCCTCACCCTCGTGGTTGCGGGGATCGTCTATCTCTCGTCGCGAGGGATGATCGGCACCGCTCCGCCGCCGAAGCCGGCGGACTACGAAGCGGCGGCGCGCGAGGTCATGGCGGCCGTGCGCGCCGGGAAGACGATTCCCAACGCGATCGACCCGACTGTCGACACCGTGTTCGCGATGATGGCGCCCGAGGCAGTGCGATCCGCGAGTGGAGGCGCGCTGACCTACGCGGTGCGGGGTCCGGCCGACCCGAGAGGCGAGCTACCGTGGATCCAGTCCGTCGAGGTCCGCGCGGAGAACGGCGCCACCGTCTCGCTCTCGATCTCGATTCTGAACGGGCGTGCCGAGGTGGTGGGGGTATCCCGAGGCTGGCAGGGGATGCCGGAACAAGGAGTGACGGAACAAGGAGTGACGGAACAAGGAGTGACGGAACAATGACGGCGTGGATCAATGGAGCCGTGTACGAGGATGCGGAGGCGCGTCTTGGCCTCTTCGATGCAGGCGTGCAGCACGCGATCGGTCTCTTCGAGACGATGCTTGCGCGCGACGGCGCCGTGCTTGACTTCGAGCCGCATCTCGAGCGCATGGCCGGTAGTGCACGCGAGCTGCGCCTGTTCGACCCACTCAAGATCGAGCCGCTTGCGGAGGCTGTACAGCAGACCCTGGCGAGAAGCGGCCTGCGCGATGCGCGGATCCGCGTCACGTTGACGGCGGGGGACATGGGACGTCCGTTTGCCGGCGCGAACGCCGCTGGAAGTTCCGGCGAGCAGCGTGCGCCGATGCCCACCGTCGCCATCCATGTGCAGCCGCCGACGCGCTACCCGGATGAACTCTTCGAGAAGGGTGTCGCCGTCGCGATCGCGGAGAATCGGGCGAACCCCCTCGATTCCTTTGCCGGTCACAAGACCCTCATGTACTGGCCGCGCATCGCGGCCGTACAGCGTGCGGCGGAAGTCGGCTGCGCGGAGGCGCTCTGGTTTACGGTGACGAACCACCTCGCGAGCGGAAGCGTGTCGAGCGTCTTTCTCGTGCAGGACGGCCGCGTGCGTGTGCCGTACGCGCGCGGCGAGGAGCTCGAGGGCGCGATGCGCGCGCCGGTGCTGCCAGGCTGCACGCGCGCGAAGGTGATCATGTGGGCCGAGGGCGAGGGGCGCCCGGTCGAGCGCGCGAACCTCACGGTCGATGATGTCCTTGCCGCAGACGAGATCTTCCTCACGAACTCGAGCTGGGGCGTGCTACCGGTCGTGCGGGTCGAGCGGCATGAGGTCGGTGGCGGTGTGCCAGGATCCGTCGCGCGCGCGATGCGCGCGAGGTGGCTTGCGTGAGCGGCTTCGGTGGCGCGCCCGGCGGCGGGTTTGGCGGCTTCCGTGTGTTCACGGTGGGCCGAGAAGCCGCGTCTCGGTTCCGCGTTCGCGCGCCGTGGCGCGTTCGTCCGAACGCTGGTCCGGTCGAGCGCGCGGTCGTCGCGATGCTCACGTTCGTCCTCGCGGTTCCGGTCGCCGTCCTCATCCTCGCGCTTGCGCTTGTCGCCCTTGTTCTCGTTCTCGGCTGCGCAGCGATCTGGTTCGCCCTCGCGATCGCGATCTGGATCGTCGGCCGCGTGTTCGGCATCAAACGCCCGCGCGTCGTGCGCGCGCCCGGCGATGGCCGCGAGAACGTGCGCGTGATCCCGCCGCGCGGCGATGGCGGACCTTGAGAATCCTCGCATCGGAGACGCCGGGTTTCCCGTAAACTGCGGCGAATCAGAGGACGAGAACGATGGCTGACGGATCAGCGGCCGCTGCAGGCGGCACACCCAGTTTCGCGCACCTCCACCTCCACAGCGAGTATTCGCTGCTCGATGGCGGCAACACGGTCGAGCGCCTGCTCAAGCGCGTGAAGGAACTGGGGATGGATGCCGTCGCCGTCACCGACCACGGCAACCTTTTCGGCGCGATGGAGTTCTACCTCGCCGCGAAGGACGCGGGCGTCAAGCCGATCCTCGGCATCGAGGCGTATGTCGCCGTCGACCGAGACGGGAAGCAGGGCGATCGCCGCGACAAGACCCACACGGGCGAGAAGGACGGCGGCTGGCACCTCGTGCTCCTCGCCGAGAACATCACGGGCTGGCGCAACCTCCTCAAGCTCTCGTCGGATGCGTTCCTCAACGGCTTCTACTACAAGCCGCGCATGGACAAGTCGACCCTGGCGCAATGGGGCGACGGAATCATCGCGATCAACGGCCATCTCGGCTCGTCGATCGCGTCGCACCTCACCGACTTCGTGAAGTCGGGCAAGGACCCCGTGTTCTGGCAGCGCGCGGTCGATGAGGCGAAGTGGCACGCGGCGAACTTCAGATCAAACGAGAAGGGCGAGCCGCGCTTCTACATCGAGCTCCAGCGCCACGTTCCCGAGCAGGAGGAGATCAATCCCTGGCTGCGGAAGCTCGCCAAGGAACTCGGCCTTCCGCTCGTCATCGACAACGACGCGCACTTCCTCCGCGCGGAGGATCATGACGTCCATGACACGCTCTGCTGCATCTCGATGCAGCGGATGAAGGACGAGGCGGACCGGATCAAGTATCCCGAGTCGCTCTATGTGAAGAGCCCCGCGGAGATGCGCGCGCTCTTTCCCGATGCCGATGACGCCGAGGCGCTTGCGAACACGGCCCGCATCGCCGCGCGCTGCGACGTGAAGCTTCCGAAGGGCGAGAATCACGCGCCCGTCGTCAAGGTGAAGCACCCGGGCGTCGGGCCGAAGTACGACCCCCGCAAGGATGGCGACCTCACCGAGTGGTTCAAGGCGTATTGCCGGCTGTTCGAGACGCTGCCCTTTGACGCGACGAAGGACACGGAAAGCCCCGCGGATCTCAAGACCAGCTGCGACCGCGCGCTGCGCGACCTCTGCGAAGCCGGCCTGATCTGGCGCTACGGTCACGACGGCGTGACGCCCGCGATCCGCGCGCGGCTCGACCGCGAGCTTTCGATTCTCGCCGACAAGTCGATCAGCGCGTACTTCCTGATCGTGTGGGACTTCGTGAACTGGGCGCGGCAGCGCGGCATTCCCGCGAACGCGCGTGGCTCGGGCGTCGGCACGATGGCGGGCTACGTGCTCGGTCTTTCGAACGCGTGCCCCGAGAAGTACGGGCTTCTCTTCGAGCGCTTCACCGACCCCGACCGCTCCGAATACCCCGACATCGACATCGACATCTGCCAGGACGGCCGCGCATCGGTGATCGACTATGTCCGCAAGAAGTACGGGCATGTCGCGCAGATCATCACCTTCGGCCGCCTCAAGGCGAAGGCCGCGGTGAAGGATGTCGCGCGCGTGATGGGCTTCTTGCCCGCCGAAGGCCAGAACCTCGCGAACCTGATTCCCGCCGAACTCGACATCACCATCGAGGAGGCGATCGCGAAGGAGCCGAAGATCGCACACATGATCTCGGCCGATCCGAAGGTCGCGCGCGTGTTCGACCATGCGCGCGGGCTCGAGGACCACGCGCGCAACCAGGGTGTGCATGCTGCGGGCGTGATCGTCGCCACGCGGCCGCTCGACGACATCGTTCCGCTCTGCCGCGCGGCGGGTGGCGCCGAGGAAGCGGTCACGCAGTGGGACGGCCCGACTTGCGAGAAGGCCGGCCTTCTCAAGATGGACTTCCTCGGTCTTCGCACGCTCTCGACGATCGAGTTTGCGAAGAAGCTGATTCGCGAGACGCTGCCCGCGGAGGAGATCTGCCGCGCGGTCGGGCGCGAAGCCGATGGCAGACGCGCGGGGGCGGGGGAGACGGTGCTGAACTCCCCGAACCTCGATCCACTCGACGTGGATCCATTGGACCTCGACCGCATCCCGCTCGACGACCAGCGCGTGCTCGAGCTCTTCCGGCGCGGCGACACGAACGGCATCTTCCAGTTTGAATCGGGCGGCATGAAGAAGCTGCTCGTCGACATGAAGCCGGACCGACTCGAGGACCTCATCGCCGCGAACGCGCTGTTCCGGCCGGGTCCGATGGACCTGATCCCCGACTACAACGCGCGCAAGCACGCGCGGCAGGCCGTGCCGAAGGTCCACGAGGTCGTGGAGCGCTTCACCGCCGAAACCTACGGAATCATGGTGTATCAGGAGCAGGTGATGCAGGTGCTGCACCACCTTGGCGGCATTCCGCTGCGCGGTGCGTACACCGTCATCAAGGCGATCTCGAAGAAGAAGCAGGACGTCATCAACGGCGCGCGCGCCGACTTCGTGAAGGGCGCGGGCGACCGCGGGCTTGCAGCGGAGAAGGCGGGCGAGCTGTTCGAACTGATCCTCAAGTTCGCGGGCTACGGCTTCAACAAGAGCCACTCGACCGGCTACGCGATCATCGCGTATCAGACCGCGTACCTGAAGACCTACTTCCCCGCGCACTACATGTCGGCGGTGCTGTCGCTTGAAAGCCAGGCGCGCAAGATCGAGGAATGGTCTGTCTATCTCGATGATTGCCGACGGCTCGTCTATCCCGATCACTCGCCGAAGAAGTCGCACATCGGCGTCGAGGTGCGCGCGCCCGACGTGAACCTCTCCGAGGAGGATTTCGCGGTCGTCTACTCGTCCGGTGAGAAGGCCGATGCGTGGCGCGGACACATCCGCTTCGGCCTGAAGGCGATCAAGGGGATCGGCGGGGGCGCGATCCGCGCGATCATCGACGAGCGCCGCAAGAGCGGGCCGTTCAAGTCGATCTTTGATTTCTGCGAGCGGGTCGACAGCCGTTCGATCAATAAGGCCGGGCTCGAGGGACTCGTGAAGGCCGGCTGCTTCGACTCGCTCCACGGCACCGACCAACGCGCGGCGATGGTCGCGAGCCTCGAGAGCGCGATCTCGGCCGGACAGAGCCTCGCGAAGGACCGAGCCGGCGGACAGGAGACCTTCTTCGGCGCGTTCGAGGCGGCCGCGCCGAAGCAGTCGTCTTCGTCGGGCGCAGCCGCGACGCTGCGAAAGGTCGCGCCGTGGGAGCCGGCCGAGGTGCTGCGCTACGAGAAAGAAGCGCTTGGATTCCATGTCTCGGGCCATCCGCTCGACAACTGGCGCACGCAGCTCGACGCGTTCGCGACCGCCGATGTCAAGACGCTGATGGATGCGCCGCAGGACACGCCGTGCGTGGTCGCGGGGCTCGTGGCGCGCTCGCGCATCGTCGTCACGCAGAAGGGCAAGAACCCTGGCTCGAAGATGATGGTGCTTGGGATCGCCGACCGCGAGGCGACGATGGACGCGGTGCTCTTCACCGATGCGTTCGCGAAGTTCGGGCATCTGATCCAGAACGATCGCGCGGTGCTGCTCGTGGGCGCCGTCGACCGTGCGCGCGGTGAACCGAACATCATAGTCGAGCGGGTGATCGCGATGGAGGAGGCGGAGCGCCACCTCGGCACACGGCTCGAAGTCGTGGTCGATTGCGTGGGCGACGCCGAGAAGGCGGCCGAAGGCACGCTCGAGATGGTCGCGGGCCTGCTGAAGCAGGCGACCGGCGGCGTTGCGCTTGCGGAAGGGCGTGCCGTCGAGGTGATCGTGCATCTCGATCGCGAGACGCGCCGCACGACGCTGCACGCGCATCGCTTGCGCGTTGTGCCGGAGCCGTCGCTTCTCGACGCGCTGCGGCGACTTGTCGGCGCCGGCGGCGTGCGCGTGAAGGGCGGTTGGACGCCCGAGCGGAAGAAGCCGAAGCAGTGGGGCGCGAAGCGTTCGAGCGACGAGCCAGTCGAGGTGTAGATGCCTGGCGTAGCTGCGTGGCGTGTCTGCTTGGCGCGCTGATGAAAGACGCTGATGAAAGGCCAGGACGCGCGGCGAGTACCGCGCGTCCTGGGTTGCATCGCGTTGTTGAAGGGAGAGGGAAGCGTGTCGCCGCGCGTTCAGCGGCGGCGACGGCCTCCGACGAGTCCACCGAGGCCGAGGAGCGCGAGCGCGCCCGGGGCCGGGATGACCGTGCCAGAGAAGCTCATGTCGCCCTGGTCGACGCCGCCGAGGAAGTAGTTCGTGAGGCGGAAGTGGCGGTTCGGATCGGGCGTGCCGCCGTTCGCGGCGGTGTTTCCGACCTGGTAGATGCGGAACTCGACTGTGCCGGTGAGGTTCGTCAGCGCGCTCAGGTCGATGACGCTGAAGATGAAGCCTGCGCCCGGGCCCCATTCGCCGCCGTCGGTCGCGGCCTGGTTGAAGGTGAAGAGGTCGGAACCGAAGCCGTCGACGCTCGAGCGCAGGGCGAGAACGCCCGGCGCGGCGCCTTCGGAGCGCGTGCCGATCTGCAGCGACGAGAGGTTGACCGACGAGCCGTTCGCGATGGTGAAGCCGAAGCTCAGGTAGTCGGTGGCCTGCTGGTTCCAGCCCCTGGCGGCGAAGTTGCCCGACTGCGCATTGACCGCGGTGAGCCCCGTGCCACGGGTGAGATTCATCCCGGTCACGCCTGCGGCGGAGGCGCTGGATGCGAGCGACGGCGCACCGCCTGGCGCAGCGCTGATGTTCCAGCCGGCGATGAGTTCACCGTGGGCGGAGGTTGCGAGACCGAGCGAGAGGGCGACGAGGGTTGCGTTCTTCATAGGAGGTTCCTGCTGTGTTCTGTTTCGAAGCGCGTCGTTCCACGCTTGCTTCGAGTGGGTTGTGTGAGGCGTACCCGGCGCTGGAAAGTCCAGGCCTTGTGCGGCTCGCGGAGAGAGAGGTGGTTCGGCTTCAGACAATCCGAAGCCGCTTCCGCAGGTAGATGCGTATTCCTGCTGCGTGCTTGCTCATCAGTTTGGAGGTAATCGATGCGATTGGCAACTCTGTAGAAGACTCGTGCCTTGGTCGCGGCACGGATGGTTGATGTCGCCGTCGCGATCGATCGCGTGATGCGTGACGGTTCGATGTGCGACGAGAAGACGGGCGAAAAACCGGACGCGCGGCGAGTGCCGCGCGTCCGGTTTGCATCGTGTTGTTGGAGGGAGAGGGAAGCGTGTCGTCGCGCGTTCAGCGACGACGGCGGCCTCCGACGAGTCCGCCGAGGCCGAGGAGCGCGAGCGCGCCCGGGGCCGGGATGACCGTGCCAGAGAAGCTCATGTCGCCCTGGTCGACGCCGCCGAGGAAGTAGTTCGTGAGGCGGAAGTGGCGGTTCGTTTGCGGCGTGCCGCCGTTCGCTGCGGTGTTGCCGACCTGGTAGATGCGGAACTCGACGGTGCCGGTGAGGTTGGTCATCGCGCTCAGGTCGATGACGCTGAAGATGAAGCCGGCGCCGGGGCCCCATTCGTTGCTGGTGGTCGAGGCCTGATCGAAGATGAAGAGGTTCGACCCGAAGCCGTCGACGCTCGAGCGAAGCGCGAGGGTGCCAGGCGCGCCGCCTTCGGACCGCGTGCCAATCTGCAGCGACGAGAGGTTGACCGACGAGCCGTTCGCGACGGTGAAGCCGAAGCTCAGGTAGTCGGTGGCCTCCTGGTTCCAACCCGCGCCGTTGAAGCAGCCCACTGTGGCGTTGACCGCGTAGAGGCCGGCGCCGCGCGTCATGGTCATGCCGGTCACGCCACCCGCCGCAGCGGTCGCGGCGTAGGTCTGCGCGCCGTCCGGGCAGAGGGCGAGGTTCCAGCCCGCCACGAGGGATGCATTCGCCGAGGTGGCGAGACCGAGCGAGAGGGCTGCGAACATTGTGGTCTTCATGGCGTGTCCTTGTTGGTTTCTTGAGCTGTCCTGCGAAGCGCACTGTGTCTGCGGCTTCTTCTGTGGCTTCTTCTGCGGTTTCTTCTGCGAGTTGTGAGGCGCTGGCCGAAGGCCGTCGGTGACGCGGCGAGAGAGTGTGTCTGACTTCCGACGTGTGGAGGTCATGTCCGTGGCGTACAGCGCAAGCCTGCATTGGAATCGCTCAGCGTTCAAGCGGATCACACCGCGATCGACAACTCTCCTGCATGGGTGTGCCTTGCTCGCGTTACAACCGTTTCAGGGCGCATGGCGAGGCCACGATTCCCGACATCGCCCGCAAAGGCGGCGCCACTCGCATAGGCGTCCGTGCGTCCGCGAGGTACGTGTGCCTCGATCGGGGACTGTTGATCAAAGCCCGACGAGGGTGCAGAGTACGGACGCAAGAGACGACATGATCGCGCCACTGATCCGCCGCATGGATGCGGCAGACCGCACGATCGGACCGACTTTGTCGCCCGTTCGCATGTCTCGCTTGCTGCCCGCGGCGTTGCGGTCATGGTCGTGTCGTTGGATCAACCCCGCAGATGACGAACGCCGGCGCGATGCGCGCCCTCCTCGACATCGCGCGGCACGCAGGCATATCGGAGTGAACTTGCCATGAACTCTTCCTCATTCGCCATCTCATCGCCCGGACTTGTGCCGGTCCTCCGCGACATCCGAACCATGCAGCGCTGGGAGATCCTTCGTCGGGCGCAGCGCGGATACACGGCGGCGCAACTGGCGGAGGAGTCGACTTCCAGCCTCGAATCGACGCAGGATTCGCTCGATCGGCTCGAAGCGGTCGGGCTCGTCGTGCGGCAGCGCGCGTCGTCGAGGACCGGGCGTATCTGCTATCGAGCCCCGATGGAGCGTCTCATCGTCGTCTTCGACCGGGCTTCCGAGACGGACCGCGCGCTCATGCAGGCGATGGAAGGCGGCATGCGCGAGTACAGCAGGAGCGTCATCGACGGCGCGGAGTCGGTGAAGCGGGTGAATCCGCAGGGAAGCATCGCGATCCATGGAGTCACCTCGGTCCTCCTTCTCGAGGAAGATGCATGCGCCGTGCGGGATGCGTTTCGAAGCGCCTACGCGCTTCTCGTCGAGGCCGAGCGCCGGGCGCGGGAATCGCAGGTTGCCGCGGATGCGAGGGGCTACCACGTGACCTTGGAGATGCGTGAGCTCAACGAGCCGGAGCGGCCGATGGCGGAGATCTTCATGGTCGAACAGTCGATCGCCGACGAGAATCGAAAGATCTTGTATCAAGCGGCGAGCATGCTGCTTTCGCCGCGCGAACTCTTGGTGGCCAAGGCGCTTGGCGAAGGAAAGTCGCGGCCGCAGATCGCCCGCGAGTTCGGGCTGAGCGCACACACGGTCGTCACCATGTCGAGGAGGATCTACCAGAAGCTTGGCGTCCACAGCCGCGCCGAGCTGAGCACGCGACTCCTGGCGGCCTGAGCGGCCGCGTACGGCAGCAGGGCCAGGGGCGTCTCACAGCGCCGCGAGGCGCTCGGCCACGTCCTTCGCGGCAAGCGCGTCGACGAGCGGGTCAAGGTCGCCGGCAAGCAGCTTCGGCAGCGCGAAGCTCTGCTCGACGCGGTGATCCACGGCGACCGACTCCTTGAAGCGGTAGGTGCGGATCTTCTCGGCGCGATCGCCGGTACCGATCATCGAGCGACGCTCGGAGAGGCGCTTGAGATCCGCCTCGCGCTTGCGCTGCTCATAGACGCGCGCGCGGAGGAGTCTCCACGCCTTCTCGCGGTTCTGGCCTTGCGAGCGCGTCTCCTGCATGCGCACCTCAAGACCCGTCGGCAGGTGGATGAGGTGGACCGCGGTCGCGACCTTGTTCACGTTCTGTCCGCCCGGTCCCTGCGCGGTGGTCACCATCTCCTTCACTTCGGCAGGGTCGAGCGCGGTGTCGACTTCCTCTGGTTCTGGCATGACGGCGACGGTCGCGGTCG
>JBIKXP010000099.1:0-11283 GCA_044355685.1 Phycisphaerales bacterium | reverse complement strand
CCGTAGTCGTTGATCGAAATCGCGAAGGTCGTCGCGCGCGTGCGCCCGAGCCGCAGCGCGAGTAGCACCGCAAGCACCTCGTGCACCAGCCGCCCTTCGAACGGATACACGAAGAGGTGATGCCCGTCGGCCGTCGTGCAGAGTTCGACGAGCGTCTCGCCGGGTGCGGGCAGCGCCGACAGCCGCATCTGCGTCTCGAGCACGGGCCGCACGAGCGCCATCTCGGGTCCGTCGAACACGCCGCGCCGCGCCTCGTCGAGCGAGCGGCGCACCGATGCGGACAGCGCAGTCGACAGCGGAAACCGCGAGCCGTTCCATCGCGGCGTCGCGTCGGCGCGCTTCGTCCGCTTCACCCACGCGGTCATGTCACGCACGCGGACGAACTCGACGATGTCGCCCGCGAACAGGAACGCATCGCCCGAATTCAAGCGCGCGACGAAGCTCTCCTCGATCGAGCCAAGCCGCCGCCCGCCAACGAGCGCAACCGAAATCGTCGCATCGGCCGCGATCGTCCCGATGTTCAGGCGATGGAGCGCAGCCGACTTCCGCGATGCGATTGCGTACGTGCCGTCGTCGGCGCGTGCGATGCGGTGGTACTGCGGATACCGCGCGAGCGTGCGCCCGCCGTGCTCCGCAAGCGCGATGCACCAGTCGAACTCCTCGCGCGTAAGCCGGGCGAACGCCGCGGTCGTGCGCACCTCGTCAAACAGCGCATCGGGCGCAAATCCGCCGCCAAGCGCACAGGTCACGACGTGCTGCACCAGGCAATCGAGCGGCGCATTCCAGCCGTGCCGCTCCTCGATCTCGCGCGCGTCAATCGCGCGCCGCGCCGCAGCGATCTCGACGAGCTCGAGCGCATGCGTCGGCACGCACAGCACCTCGCATCGTGCGCCGGGCCGATGCCCTGAGCGCCCGGCACGCTGGATCAGCCGTGCGATCCCCTTCGGCGAACCGACCTGTACCACGCGCTCGACCGGCGAGAAGTCGACGCCGAGGTCGAGGCTCGAGGTCGCCACCACGATGCGCAGCCGCCCATCCTTGAGCCCTGACTCGATCTCCTCACGGCTCTCGCGCTCGATCGAGCCGTGATGCAGCGCGAGCGTGTCGCGCCATTCCGGCTTCTCCCACGAAATCGCAGCAAACCAGCGCTCGGCCTGCGAACGCGTGTTCGTGAAGACGAGCGTCGGTTTCGCAGGGTCGAGCCACGCGATGAGCGGCTTGAGCATCGTGAGTCCAAGATGCCCCGCCCACGGAAATCGCTCGACCGAATCGGGCAAGAGCCCCTCGACCGCGATCTCGCGCGGAATCGCAGCGTGGACGACGTGCGCGGCGCGCCCCGCGCCCACGAGCGCCTGCGCCGCCTCCTCGACGTTCCGCAAGGTCGCCGAGAGACCCCACATGCGCATCGCGGGCGCGAACGTCCGCAGCCGCGCGAGCGCAAGCTCGACCTGCACGCCGCGCTTCGACGCCATGAGTTCGTGCCACTCGTCGACCACCACAGCGCGCACGCCGCCGAGGAGTTCGCGTGAGCGTTCGTTCGCAAGCAGCAAGGTCAGCGATTCCGGCGTCGTCACCAGCACGTTCGGCAGCTTCTCGCGCTGCCGCGCCCGCTCGCTTGCCGCGGTATCGCCCGTGCGCGAACCGACCGTCACGGCAAGCCCGAGCTCGTCGACGGGGAGTCGCAGCGCCAGTTCGATGTCGCGCGCCACCGCACGAAGCGGCGTCACGTAGACGACCGCAAGCCCCTCCGCAGGCGCGCGCGAAAGCTCCTCAAGCGCACCGAGATACGCGGCGTAGGTCTTGCCGCTTCCGGTCGGCACATGAATCAGCCCGCTCTCGCCGCAGCCGTATCGCGCCCACGCCTCGCGCTGGAAGGCGTGCGGAACCCACCCACGCGCTGCGAACCAGCGCTCCGCGATGCTGCCGCCGGGAGGTGGCGTCCGCGCCACCGGCGCGCCCGCATCCGCAGCCATTCCACGCCGGCGACCAGGCTGCGCGGGCGGCTTGGACCCCTGCGCACGGGACATCAGGCCCTCCGCTCGAGCGACAGCACCGTCACGTCGTCGTCGAAGCGCGAACCCGCGAAATCGTGCAGCGCGCGGATCAGCGCCTCGACATCGCCGCTTGTTCCCTTGCTCTGCTCGAGCACCTGCTCGATGCGCGAGAAGTCGAAGGTCGACCCAGCGGCGTTGCGCTGCTCGTGCACGCCGTCGGTCGCAAGCACCAGCCTCCCTTCGACGAGCGAACCAACCTCCGACTCGGCGTACGTCGCCTCGGGTACGAGCCCGAGCGGCGGACCACCGGCCGCATCAAGACGCGACGCACGATCACCGCTCACGCGGAAAACAAGGCCATGGCCCGCATCGCAGGCGGTCATCGCGCCCGTCGGATCGATCAGTACGATCAGCAGGGTCGCAAACTCCTCGGGGTCGCTGTGCGCGAAGAGGAAGTCGTTCAATCCCTGCGCGATCGCGGCCGGAGCATCGGGCCTGAGCGCAGAGGACGAGAGCCAGGCCTGTGCCGTCGCCATGAGCATTGCGGCGGCAGGCCCCTTGCCCGCGACGTCGCCGATCCACGCAAGGACCGACCCGTCGGGGCGCGGCGCGACGCCCGCAAAATCACCGGCGAGCGTCGCGCCCGGCAACGACCGCATGCTCCAGCCAATGCCGCCCGCGACGCCCGTGTCGTGGGGAAGCAGCCGACGCTGCACAAGGTGCGCGCGCTCGACGTCGACCCGCAGAGCCTCGAGCCGACGGCGCGCGTGGCTCTCGATCATGAGCCCGCAGATGCGCGCCGCGGCGCCGACAAACTCCGCGATCGACGAGTCGACCGACGAGCGCGTCTGCACGCTGTCGAGGTAGAGGTAGAGATGATCCTCGCCCTCCGCGACGATCCGAGCGCACAGGACCTCGCGGACCCCCGCGCCCGCAATGCTGACGGCGGCCTGGATGTCGGTCGCCTGGGAGAGATGCGCCACGCGCTGCGGATCGCCCGCCGACGCGAGCACGGTGCGGCTGATCGCGCCTCCGCTCCTACCCGACTGGGCGAGGACCTCGGCGTCGTCGCGCAAGGCGTTGAATCGCACCATGAGCGCACGCTCGAGACCCGTGACCGCGAGCAACCTGTCGAGCACCATCCGTCCGGAGTGCTCGATTGTTCCGTCGCTCGGAAGCCCGCGCACGACCTCGATCAGCACGCGCAGCGCCTGCTCTGCGCCAGCCTTCGCGCCGAAGACGATGGTGCGCACGGCTTCGGGAGAGGCGTCGCCGCCTTCGGTCCGCACCCGCGACGCGGCCGCACGCACGCGCAGCAGGCATGGCCCGAGCTGCACCACGTCGCCATCGATGAGAAGCGCAGGCCGACCGGCGCGGATCGGGCGACTGTTCACCTTCGTTCCATGACGACTTCCGAAGTCGTCGATCGAGCAACCCGCGTCCGTGCACTCGATGACGGCATGCTTTCGCGACACCGCCGGGTGATCGAGCCAGACGTCGCAGTCGCCGAGCCGGCCCACAACCAGACGAACGCCACGCCTCAGCGGAATCGGATGCGCGCCCGGCGTCCAATCGTTGACGAGTTCAAGGCCTGGGGATTCCCCGCGAGACATGCTCGCGATGGTAGCACACGTGCCACCGCGGCCCGGCTTTCGTCAAGTGCGTCCCGCCGCCGCCGCAGAAGCCGGTCCGGCCGCACGGCCCTTCCAGCTGCGGCGCCCCGTGCGGTCGAGCCAGTAGCTGCGCAACTGGACCGCAGCGAGGACCATGATCGAAGCCAGGTGGAAGGGCACGTTCCACCACGACTGCCGGAATCGCGCCGCCAGCAGCGCGCGCAGGAGAAGCGCGCATCCGACGGCACCCGCCGCAAGCGACGCGCCCAGCGACCACTGCGCGGTCGCCAGCGCAAGCGCGACGACGATCCACGGCAGCACCTGACCAAGCGCGTGGTAGACGGTGATGAAGACGAGGAGCCCAACGCTTCCAAGGCCTTCGAACGCGTTCTTCGCAAATCCGCGCCACGTCTCGCCGAAGCCGCGATACATCCGGCACGAGACGCTTTCGGTGCCGTCATAGAGATCGGTGCGGAGACCCGCGCGACGGACCGCGCGCGGGAACTTCACGCCGTCGTGCATCGAGTTCTTGAAGCCCGCGTGCCCGTAGTCGGGTCCGCTTCCGGCGGCGCGATATGCGGCGCGAGAAACCATGATGAACTGCCCGCATGCCGCGCTTGCGGCGGGGTCGAGCGTCGAGCGCATGCGGCCGATCGGGAGATAGCACATCAAGACGAAGTGGATGAGCGGCACGAGCAGCATCTCGCCCAAACTGCCCGTGATCTCTCGAGGCACGGTCGAGACAAGCGACGACTTCGACCGCAGCGCAAAACCCAGCGCGCGCGCCACGGCGTCAGGCTCAAGACGCACGTCGGCGTCGGTGAACAGGAACCACTCGAGCGCAGGGTCGTGGCCGAGTCCGTGTTCCGCCATGCGGAAGCACGCGTGCTGCTTGCCATTCCAACCAGACGGCAGCGGTCGCCGCGGCACGATGACGACGCGCGCGTCTTCGGCGGCAAGCTGCGCCACGATCTCGCCGGTGCCGTCGGTCGACTCGTCGTCGTAGACGTAGGCGCGCGCGTCGACCTCGCGGGACGCAAGCACGCTGCGCACGCACGCCTCGATGTTCGCCTTCTCGTTGCGCGCAGGAATGCACACGGCCACGCGAAGCGCGCGCGTCTCCGCGGCGACATCCGCAAGAAGCGGCGCGCGGCGATAGCGCTGCATGTTGACGATGCCCAGCAAGAGCGGCTGTGCGGCGGCCGCAAGCGACGCGCCGCAGAGCCACGGATTCTGCACGAGGAGCGCGAGATCGGCGACCGTCATGCGCCCCGCGCTTTCCGCGCCTCGCCGAGCTCGCCGCCACCGCGCCCGGTCAACCTGAGCCACAGGTCGTAGACGGGATTCGTGCCGGATACCTTCGCCCGGAACGACGGCGCGAACGGCTCGAACGCGGCGGCGTCGCGCGCGCGCACGAGTTGGGCAAGCGCCGCCTGATTCGCACGCATCGCGGTCACGATGCGCTTCTGCCACGCGATCGTGCCGCCCTCCGCGCAATCGATCGGTTCCGCACGCACGAAGACCTCCGGCTTCTGGTCGACCCAGAAGCCGTACTCGACGGCAAGCGCCACCGCGCGGTCGACCTTCAGTGCCGCCGCCATCGCAGCGGCACCCGGCCGCACCACGATCTCCTCGCGCACGTCGGCGAACTTGCCCTGCGGCGTCACGCAGAACGCAAGCCGCGGCGCATGCGCGGCCTCGGCGGCGAGATACGCGCGCATCGCCTCGAGCGTCGCCGGATCATCGGGATCAACGCCGAACAGTCCCACCTTCTTGAAGATCGCGAAGCGCTTGAGTTCGTTGCCGTCGATCGGCCCGTACGGCGGCCGAGACTGGAAGAACTCGCGCCATGCGACGATCAGCAGGATCGGATCCCACCACGAGACGTGGTTCATCACGACGAGCGCAGGTCGCTCGCCAGAGTCAACCGACTTCAGCACCTCGCGCGAGCCGCGCGCCAGACGCACGGCGTGGAACTTCCTGCGCATCATCCCGGCGACCATGGCCGCGAAGACATTGCGCACGCGTGGCGACGGCGTCGCGGGAATCAGCGCGCCATCGCGGGTTCGGTCCACCCCTTCGCCTCCGTGGCCTTCAAGCCGGCTGCGTTCCACTCACCGGCAAGCATCGACGCCGCCGGCTTCTCACGGCCGACGCTCGAGCCGTCGCCCACGCTGGTCGCGCCGCGATCGACGTTGACGCCGAGGTCATCGCATGCGGTCCAGGCCGCAGTGACGCCCGACATCATGACCATCGGCGTGCCCGGGCCGGGATTCACGCTGCCGCCCGCGAGGTAAAGACCCTCGACGACGCGGCTCGAGTTCTTCGGCTTGAAGCCGCCGTGGAGGCGTCCGTGCGACGCAAGTCCGTAGATCGCGCCGCCGGTCGCGTTGTACATGCGGTCGATGCCTGCGGGCGTCAGGCGCCGCTCGACAACGATGTGCTGTTCGATGTCCTCCATGCCGAATCGCTTCAGCTTGTCGAGGATCACGCGGCGATACTGCGCGAAGAGGCCGTCCTCCGAATCCCAGTCGTGGCGGTCGCGCCGGTACGGCGTGTGGACGAGGATGTAGAGCGACTCGCCGCCTTCGGGCGCCTGCGTCCGGTCGGTCGCGCTCGGGACGCAGAGGTAGAGCGTCGGGTCGCGCGCCGGATCGCCCTTCTTGTAGATGTCGTCGAACTCGGCCTGCGAGTCCTTTGAGAAGAGGAAGCAGTTGTGGCGGAGGTGCTCGTAGCGGCGGTCGAGGCCGAGGTAGAGGACGACGCCCGAGCATGCGGGCTCGTACTTCGAGGCGATCTTCGCCTGCTCGGCGCGCGCGGCGGGCGTGGCCACGAGATCGGCGTACGTGCGCTGCACGTCGCAGTTCGAGATCACGACGTCCGCGTCGAGGATGGTTCCATCCTCGAGTTCGACGCCCTTCACGCGGTCGCCGGCAAGCACGATGCGCTTCGCGCCCTTGCCAAGGACCGCGTTGCCGCCCTGCTCGCGGAACACGCGCTCGAGCGCGCGCGCCACCATGCGCGTGCCGCCCTGCGCGTACCAGCAGCCGTAGTCGCCCTGGGCGCTCGCGATCAGCGAGAGGATCGCAGGCGCGAGAAACGGACTCGACCCGACGTACTGCATGAAGTGCTCGGAGAGCTGCTGGAGATGCGGCTCCTGGATCGATCGGTGCTGGGTCTTCGCCACCGTCGAGTGCATGCGCATGCGCAGCACGTCGCCGAGGAGGCCGGGCTCAGTCGGCGGCTTGCGCATCATGTCGCCGATTCCGCCGAGATCCTTATAGAAGAAGACCTTTTCGCTCAGCCGGTACATGCGCCGCGCGTAGGCGAGGAACTCGAGGTAGCCCCGGCCGGGCTTCGTCGCCGGGAACTGGCGGTCGAGGTCGCGGGCGAAATCCTCAGGATTGTCGCGGAGATCGAGCACCGTGCCGTCTTCGTAGAAGCAGCGCCACTGCGGGTCGAGGCGGATGAGGTCGAGGTAGTCCTCGACGCGCCGGCCACTGCGGCGAATGATGCCGCGAACGACCTCGGGCATGGTGATGATCGTCGGCCCCATGTCAAAGGTGTAGCCCTTCTCGGAGAGGACATTCATCTTGCCACCGAGATGGCGGTTCTTCTCGACGATGGTGACGTCGCCTTCGCCCTTCATCTGGGTGGTGAGTTCGGTCGCTGCCGCGAGGCCTGCCAGGCCTCCGCCAATGACGATGACGCGCTTCTTCATGCGTGGACTTTCTCTGAGGCGGAACGGGCCGCGGTTGTGCTCGTTGGATGTACTTCGTTCGACGGAGCTGGCTTGACTGGCTTCGGTGCGCGCGGCCATGCGATGAACTTCGAGAGGAATTGCTGCACCTTCGCGCTCGGCTCCTCGAGCGGCGCGGTCACGAAGCGCGAGGTGCGCGTGACGAACACCTCGCGCGTCAGCGCCAGAAGGCCCGATTCGCCGCGCGAGCCGCCCCAGCCGCTCGCACCCGTCCCGGTGATGGCGATGCCGGGGTGCGCAGACGGAAGCAGCACCGAGTTGAAGTGGACGAGTCCAGAGCCGCAGGCTTCGGCGCGTGCCGCGAGATCGGCGTTCGGTCGCCGCGTCCAGATGCTCGTCGCGAGGTACTGGCCGACCGACGCGTGCAGCGCGAAGGCCTCGTCGAGCGAGTCGACCGCGCGCACCGCGAGCGCGGGGCCGAAGTGGCGGCCCATGAACAAATCACCGGAACAACCGTCGCCGCTTGGGCAATCAAGCACGGCGACCGGGCGCATCATGCGGCCATGGACCGGTTCAAGCGCGC
This sequence comes from Phycisphaerales bacterium, assembly GCA_044355685.1. Taxonomy (GTDB): domain Bacteria; phylum Planctomycetota; class Phycisphaerae; order Phycisphaerales; family SM1A02; genus QWPT01. The sequence goes on along the minus strand of JBIKXP010000099.1, from coordinate 3,393 downwards.
CAGCGATCGAGCGACCACCTGCGGAAATCGCGGCATGTGCCGCGCGCTGCGCCGCCTCTGCCGCACCCGCGTCGACGAGCGTCACGCGCCTCGCGCCCGCCACGAGCCGTGCGAGTTCGTCGCAGAACGTCGCGTACGCCTCGCGCATCACGAGCGCGCGGCGCGGCGCCATGCAGGTCTGCCCTGCGTTCGCCGTGAAACCCATGAACACAGCGCGCGCGGCAGCGACCGCGTCGGCGTCGGCAAGTACGAACGCCGTGTCCGACCCAGAGAGTTCAAGCGTGGTCGGAATCAATCTCGGCGCGCAGACCTCTGCGATCGCGCGCCCGACCGCGGTCGACCCCGTGAAGACGACGTGGTCGAACCGCTCCGCTGCGAGCACGCGCTGGCCTTCCTCACGGCTTGCGCTGCGGACTTCGATCGAACCTCGCATCGAGGGAATCGCGTCGGCCGCGCGGATCGCGAGGTCGAGGAGCATCGCCTGCGTGCGAGGCGCCCGCTCGGACGGCTTCACGACGACCGAGTTGCCGGCGACGACGGCCTGGACCAACTGGATCCCGACAAGCTGCACCGGGTAGTTCCAGGTGGCGATGATCAAGACGCGCCCGACAGGCATCCGCTGGCGCTCGACCGAGTGGCCGAAGCCGAAGATCCCACCGCCACCCACGCGGCGTGGCTTGAGGATCGACTTCGCGCGCTTCAAGTGCCAGTTCACGCTGGCGACGAGAGGCATGATGTCCGCGACCATCGCCTCGAAGGTGCTCTTGCCGGTCTCTTCGGAGGCTCGCGCGCACAGGGTCGGGTGCGACTCCCGAACGGCGTCGCGGAAGGCGCGCAGCCAGCTCAGGCGGTCGGAGAGGGATGGGATCTCTGCGCGCATCGAAGGTGATTGAATGGGGCGGTCCGAGAGGGCGATCTGGCGGCCTGAGCGCGGGCGGCCGGAGACGCGGTCGCGGTTCGCGTTTGTGCACTTGCTAGATTCGCCACTTTGTGGGAATTTTGCAAACGCGTGAACTTCGACGAACCTGCCCGAATCCACCCCGCCATCGAGCCCGAAACAGGCACCATGATCGCGACAAGCACCCGTTCTTCCAGCAGCGCCTCCCCCCCCAATCGCGCCAGTGTCGCGATCATCGGCGCGGGCCCGGGTGGTCTGTCGGTTGCCATGCTCCTCGCCGGCGCCGGCCTCGATGTCACGATCTTCGAGTCGCAGCCGGTCGTCGGCGGCCGCACCCGCCGCCTCGAGGCGGGCCCCTACTCGTTCGACTGCGGACCGACCTTCTTCATGATGCCGTACGTCCTCGAGGAGATCTTCGGCTCGGTCGGCATGGCGACGAGCGACTTCGTCGAGATGAAGCGGCTCGACCCGATGTATCGCCTTTTGATCGGGAACGAGCGCGGCACGACGCCGACCAAGATCGACACAACGGGCGACCTCCAGAAGATGGCCGCGCGGCTGAACGCCGTCGAGCCCGGCGACGGCGACGCGTTCCTGCGTTTCATCGCCGACAACCGCAAGAAGCTTTCGCTCATGGAGCCGATCCTGCGGAGCCCGATCCGCGGCCTCGCGGATCTCATGACGCTCGACACGATGAAGGTCGCGCCCGTCCTGCGTCCGTGGGAGTCGGTCTACTCGCAGCTCACGCGGTACTTCAAGAGCGAAGAGTCGCGCCTCGCGATGAGCTTCCAGTCGAAGTATCTCGGCATGAGCCCGTTCGAGTGCCCGAGCCTCTTCACCATCCTGCCGTTCATCGAGTACGAGTACGGCGTGTGGCACCCGATCGGCGGCTGCAACGCGCTCGTCGCGGCGATGGCCGAGGCCTGCACGCGTCTCGGCGCGCGCATCGAGACGGCAAGCCCCGTGTCGCGGGTCTTGTTCCAAGGCCAGCGCGCGACCGGCGTGGTCGTCCAGGGCGAGGAGCGCCGCTTCGATCATGTCGTCGTCAACGCAGACGCGACCTGGGCGATGAAGAACCTCATTCCTGCGAACCTCCGCCGCGCAGACCAGCAGGACAACGTCATCGACGCCAAGCGGTACTCCTGCAGCACCTTCATGCTCTATCTCGGCATGGAGGGCGAGGTCGATCTCCCCCACCACACGATCTATACCTCGACGAAGTATCGACAGAACCTCGCGGACATCGGCGAAGGCCGGCTGTCGGAGGATGCGTCGTTCTATGTCTGCAACCCAAGCCGCATCGACCCGACGCTCGCGCCGAAGGGCGACAGCGCGCTCTATGTGCTGGTGCCGACGGCGAACACGAAGGCGGCGAAGGACGGCGCCCCGATCGATTGGAAGACCGCGGGCCCGCGCCTGCGCGAAGAGACGCTTCACCGCCTCTCGACCGTGATGGGCATTCCCGATGCCGCGAAGCGCGTGAAGGCCGAGATCTGCTTCACCCCCGACGACTGGCGCGCCCAGAACATCAACCACGGCGCGACTTTCAACCTCGCGCACAACATCACCCAGATGCTCCACTGGCGTCCGCAGCACAAGCTGCAGGGCTTCGACAACCTCTGGACCGTGGGCGGCGGCACGCACCCGGGTTCGGGGCTGCCCGTGATCTTCCTGGCAAGCGAGATCACAAGCCGTCTGCTCTGCGCCGAGTGCGGCGTGAAGAGCCCGCTCGACGCCCCGCACGCGCGGCGCGCGCCGGACGCGACGACGCTGCGCGACCGCAGCGGCGTGTTCGCTGGCGTGTAAGGCCGAGGGCGCAGCCCGAGCGGGTTGTGTGCGGGTCGACAGCCAAAATGGGTGGCACCACTTCCAGTGGTGGTTTCGCGCCCACATCGGCAACGCCTTCGTTCCGGCCACCCCGACTCCGCACTACTCGAAGTAGTGGCACCCATGAAGGACTGCCGACCCCGACGGTTCAGCGCTCGCGCTGCGCGCTCGGCGAGGGCGTCTTCGAGGGCGCAGCCCGAGCAGGTTGCGCACAAGGTCGACAGCCAAAATGGGTGCCACCACTTCCAGTGGTGGTTTCGCGCCCGTACCGGCTTCGCGCCCGTTCCAGCCACCCCGACTCCGCACTACTCGAAGTAGTGCCACCCATGAAAGGCTGTCGCAGTCGCGCGGTTCAGCGCTCGCGCTGCGCGCTCGGCGAGGGCGTCTTCGAGGGCAAAGCCCGAGCGGGTTGCGCACAACGTCGACAGCCAAAACGGGTGGCACCACTTCCAGTGGTGGTTTCGCGCCCACATCGGCAACGCCTTCGTTCCGGCCACCCCGACTCCGCACTACTCGAAGTAGTGGCACCCATGAAGGACTGCCGACCCCGACGGTTCAGCGCTCGCGCTGCGCGCTCGGCGAGGGCGTCTTCGAGGGCAAAGCCCGAGCGGGTTGCGCACAAGGTCGACAGCCAAAATGGGTGCCACCACTTCCAGTGGTGGTTTCGC
>JBIKXP010000293.1:0-3378 GCA_044355685.1 Phycisphaerales bacterium | reverse complement strand
CGTGAGAGAGCTCGCTGAGGCCTCTCCGCGCGTCCCAATGCGTGTTTCAGGCGCCCGGCCTGTGAAAAAGCGGGTTGGCCTGTTTGGGCCAACCCGCTTTGGTAACTCCCCGAACTGGACTCGAACCAGTGACATGCGAGTTAACAGCTCGCCGCTCTACCAACTGAGCTATCGGGGAATAGGTTGTGGGACGGAAAGGATACCGTCCGACGCGGCATCGTCAAGCCGTCGGTGGAACTTCAGCGCGAAGGGGCCAGAGGGGGCAAGAATCCGCGGTTTCCCCCGAACACGCGCGGATTCGGTGCAGTTTGTGCAAGGCCGCGCCGCAGAGGGGCCTGAGGGCGTCGATCCCGTCCGCCGCGATGTAGGCTGCGGGGATGCAGAATCTCGATCGTCGTTCGTTCACGGCCCTCTCGGGACTCGCGGCACTCGGCGCGGTGGTGGGCCTTCCGGCGCAGCGCACGCACGCTGCGGAATCCCCGCGCGGCAGCAGCCGTGCACTCCGCTTCGCCCACTTCACAGACACCCACATCACGCCCGATCGCGACAGCGCACCGGGGATGAAGAAGGCGTTCGAGACCGCGCAGGCCGACGGGATCGACATGATCCTGACGGGCGGCGACCTCATCATGGACTCCTTCGAGACGAAGCGCGCGCAGGTCGACCGCGAGTGGGCGCTCTTCCACAAGCTCTTCGCCGAGCACTGCACCGTGCCCGTCGAGCACTGCCTCGGCAACCACGACATCCTCGGTTGGTGCCGCTCGAAGGCCGAGATGAAGGGCGACGAGCCCGACTTCGGCTACGCGCGCGCGCTCGCCGAACTCAAGCTCGCCGCGCGCTGGCGCAGCTTCGACCGCAACGGCTGGCACTTCATCGTGCTTTCATCGGTCGAGCCCGATCCGAACGACGAGTGCGGCTACACCGCGCGCCTGAATCCCGAGCAGCTTGCATGGCTCGAGGCTGACCTCGCGAAGAACACGCTGCCCACCGTCGTCGTCTCGCACATTCCCATCGTCTCGGTCACCGCCATGATGCGCGGCAAGGGGAACGTGCGCGGTGAGAAGTCGGAGATCGACGGCGGTCTTCTCCATCTTGATTCGAACGCCGTGCACGCGCTCTTCCGCACAAACGGCCGCGTGAAGCTCGTGCTCTCGGGTCACATGCATCTCGTCGACCGCTGCGAGGCCGACGGCATCACCTACGCCTGCAGCGGCGCCATCAGCGGCGGCTGGTGGAAGGCGACCAAGACCTACTGCGATCCGTGCTACGGCCTCGTCGACCTGATGTCCGACGGCTCGTTCACGCTCGCGGTCAAGCCAACAGGCTGGACGAACGCGTGATAGATGCGATCCCGCATTGGAGTTTTCTCACGGAGGCACGGAGGCACGGAGGAGGTCGCTGCATATTCAAATCTGTCCGTGGACGATTCGGGTGATCCCGTGCTTCATCAGTTCGTCGCCGAAGTTCAGTAGGTATCCGAGCCGCAGTCCCGTCAGCCTGAGATAGGTCAGTAGCTGCTTCTTGTGAGCAGGATGCACTCTGTCGACGGATTTGAGCTCGAGGATCACCTTGGCGCCGACGATCATGTCGGCGCGGAATCCCTCGTCGAACTGCTCGCCCTCGTACTCGATCGGAATGACGGCCTCGCGATGGACCTCAAGTCCGCGCCTCTCAATCTTTCGCGCCAGGGTTACTGCGTAGACCGACTCGAGAAGACCAGGACCAAGATCCCTGTGCAACTCGACAGCACAATCGACTATCACGCTGCCGATGTCATTTTCATGCATCCCGATCCCTCCCTTCCCATCATCCCCCTTCCCATCATCCTCTGTGCCTCCGTGAGAGACCTTAGGCGCGTCCGCACCTCAACGCACGCCTGCAGCCAAGCCGCGCTCACCCGATCTTCGCGATGCCGCCCATGTACGGCCGCAGCGCTTCGGGCACGATCACCGAGCCGTCTGCCTGCTGGTGCATCTCGAGAAGCGGAATCAGGACGCGCGGGCTCGCGATCACCGTGTTGTTCAGCGCGTACGCGAAGCGCGTCTTCCCTTGCTCGTCCTTGTAGCGGAGGTTGAGGCGTCGGCACTGGAAGTCGCCGAGGCGGCTCGCCGAGTGCGTCTCGCCAAACTCGCCGGTCGGCGCGCCATCCTTGCCGGGCTCGCCGCGACCGGGCATCCAGCTTTCGATATCGATCATGTCCTCGTTCTTGACGCCGAGGTCGCCCGTGCAGCACTGCAGCAGTCGATACGCAAGGCCAAGCGACTGCAGGATCATCTCGACCGTCTCGATCATCTGCGCATGCCACGCGCGGCTTTCGGCTTCGTCCGCCTTGCACACGACGACTTGCTCGACCTTGTCGAACTGGTGGATGCGATAGAGGCCCGCTGTGTCCTTGCCCGCGGCGCCCGCCTCGCGGCGGAAGCAGGTCGACGCTGTGCAGTACTTGAGCGGCAGCTGGTCGACGGCCAGGATCTCGTCGGCGTGCAGACCCATCAGGCCGACCTCGCCGGTTCCCGTCAGGAACAGATCATGTCCCGCGCCGCGCGCAGCTTCGTCGATGTGGTACGCCTGCTCGCGACCAGCGGGGAAGAAGCCCGTGCCCACCATGCACTCTTCCTTCACGATCACGGGTACACCCATCGGCTTGAAGCCACGGCGATCGGCCATGAAGTCAAGCGCGTAGCGAAGCACGGCCTGATGAAGCCGCATGCCGAGGCCAGTCATCACATAGTGCCGCGTGCCCGACATCTTCACGCCGCGCTCGAAGTCGACGAGCCCGTGCATCTTCACGAGCTCGAGATGCGTGCGTGGCTTGAAGCCACGGTTCTCGGCGAAGGTCTTGTCGAAACTCCATGCGGGCGGCGCCCAGCGTCGGATTTCCTTGTTGTCCTCGCTGCCCTTGCCGCGCGGCACGTCGGCTGCGGGTGGCTGCGGCACCTGAAGCCACAGCGCCTTCCATTCAGGCTCGATCGCGATGAGGTGGCGTTCCTCTTCCGCGACGAGCGCCTTCAGCTCGGCGGGCTTCGCCTCGAGCGATGCGATCTCCATCTCGAGGCGATCTTTCTCGTCGCCCGCCGCGCCCTTGAGCTTGCCCTTCAGCTGGCCGATCTTCGGGCCGATCTCCTTCGAGATCCTGTTCTGCTCCGCCTTCGCGCTCTCCTGACGGGAGAGGATCGCGCGCCGCGCCTCGTCGAGCGCGAGCAGGCGGTCGACGTCAACTGACATGCACTTGTCGCGCACGCCGTTGCGGTACTTGTCGGGGTTCTCGCGGAGGTCCTTCAGGTCGATCATGGAGCGCGGAAGATAGCGGAGACGCGATTTGGGCGGCGGCTGCTTGCGGCAGCCGCCTCCGACGCGTCCCAGCACCAAAGGAAGCCG
>JBIKXP010000098.1:0-11316 GCA_044355685.1 Phycisphaerales bacterium | reverse complement strand
TTCTCAGCCCTTCGCTGCGGTTTCTTCGAGCATCAACATCATCTTGAGCGCGAGGTTCGTGCGGTCGTAGTTCTGCGCGCCCTTGAGGCAGTTCGCGCGGAACGACTCGAGCTCGGCGGGATTCGATCGGAGCCGCGTGAGCGCCGCACAGAGCTGGTCGACGTTCTCCGGCTCGAACGGAATGCCGGCGCCTTCCTCCTGCACGATCTCGGCGCTCTCGCCCTCGACGCCGTGCAGCACGGGAAGCCCCATGCCCATCGACTCGAAGAGCTTCGATGGGATGACGGTCGTGAAGAGCTCGGCCTTCTGGAGATGGATCACCGACACGTCGAGGATCGACCAGTACCGCGGCACCTCGGCCTTGGGCACGGAGTCGATGAAGACGACGTTGTCGAGCTTCTTCTCGGCGGCCATGTCGCGGACATGCTGCTTGCGCGCGCCGTCGCCGAGGAAGAGGAACACGATGCCGGTTCCGCGCAGGCGCTCCGCCGCCTCGACGAGCGTCTCGAGGCCGTGGCAGAGTCCGTGCGTGCCGATGTAGCCGGCCACGAACTTGCCCTCGAGGCCGAGCTGCGCCGTCAGCGCGGCGTCCTTCGGCCTCGGCTTGAACTGCGAGATGTCGACGCCGTTCGTCACGACTTCGATCTTCGAGTCGTCGATGCCGCGTCGGATGAGGTTCGCCTTGAACGACTTCGTCACCGAGATGACCTTCGCAGCGCGTCGGTAGAGGAAGAGCTCGAGTTTCTCGAGCATGTCGATCGCGAAGCTGCTCTTCATGGCGCCGACGGCCTTGATGGTCTCGGGCCAGAGGTCGCGGAGTTCGAAGATGTACGGCCGGGACTTCACCAGACCGGCGACGTACGCCGCACAGGCCGTGAAGAACTGCGGCGACGTGCCGACGATGACATCGACCTTGCGGATGAAGAGGCTGGCGATGGTCGCCGAGACCATGTAGCTCTGGTAGTCGAGGACGCGGCGGAGGAAGCCCTCGTTCGCGGTGACGTACGACCACACGCGCACGACCTCGATGCCCTCGATGGTCTCGCGCTGCCAAAGCCTGTTGCGGTACCCGTCGAACACCTTCCCCTTCGGGAAGTTCGGCGCGCAGGTGATCACCGTGACCTTGTGGCCATGCTTCACCCACTCGCGGCAATGCTCGAACGTGCGGCTCGCCGGAGCGTTCACTTCAGGCGGGAAGTTGTCGGTGAGGAAGAGGACGTGCACGGCGACCACGCGATGAAGATGCGGGTCGTGGCTCGATTGAAGCGGGCCACGACCTTCGCGATCGGCTCAGACACGCCGAACCGCGGATGGTACATCGACCGAGTTACCCGCCACTCTGCACCCTCAGCCTTCAGATTCACGGTGAGAACTCTATTGGACGCGCAAAGCCCTCCGCCGTCCGCATCGACTCGGACCTCGAATCCCGGGGCAAAGTGCCAATGCGACTCAGCCCTGCCGTCGAAGCCCTGAGCCTCGTGGCTGTCGGCGAGGGTGTCTGCGATGGTGTCCGCGATGGCCAAACGGCCGTCCACGGACAGCCGCCACTCCCGGCGGTGGATGGCGCCGCCCGGAAGGCGTAGGAAGCCGTCGTGGGCGCCCGTTACCGAGGCAGAGCGACCGTCGGGCGCGACCGACGCAGAGGCCCCGGAGACGCGCGCCCGGCGGGCCACGCGGAAGCCGCCCCAGACTTCGGAACTGTCGGCGCCGTCGAGGGTCACGGTGTTGTGGGCGGCGGTCCCGCGCTGGCGAAGCCGCTCTGGGCCGAGGCCGTACTGAGAGACGCCGCTGTTCACGAGAATCCGCTGGCCACCGACGGAAAGCTCGAACGAGAGCGTGTCGGCGTGGGCGTGGCCCGGAAGGTAATCGGGGCCGATGTCACCGACATCGACGATGAGCACGGCGTCGCCTGCGTCGAGCCGCGTGAAGCCGCTGGCCTTGAACTCGCGTGCACGCGCGACGCCCGCAGCTGCGCCGGGTGCCGTCGCGACTGGCGGATATTCCAGGCGCGACGCATAGGCGATCAGTTCGCTCCTCGTCGGCGCGACGCCGCCCGCGCTGTCGTTGAAGAACGAGATCTCGCCGTCGGGGTGCGTCACGCCATCGAGGAACTCGAGCATGGGCGCGATCCGTCGCGAGACCGACGACTCGTCGTCCGGCGCGCAGACGCCGCTCCACGCACGCATGGCGTTGAGGAGGTCGAGCATGTCCTCGACCGCGAGCGCGTGATACATGGGCGAGCGCTCGAACTGCCCGCCATCTGCGAGGATCTGCTCGGGAATCTCGGCGCGCAGGATGCGCCAACCGGCCTCGCGCCAGCCGTCGGCCTCGGCGCCCTCGAAGCAGAGTCCGGCGAACACCAGTGCCTTCGCATTCACGAAGAGATGGTTCCCGAGGAGATGCCACTCGAGGCGCTTCGACAGGAAGCGAGCCTGCGCCGCCAGGCTGTCGAGCATGCCGGGAACAGGCTCGTTTCCTGCGCGAATCCACTTGATCCAGTTCACGATGCGCAGCGACGTCGGATACGGCTCCCATGCCGTGCCCTTGCCAGGCGGGCACTCGCGCATCCAGCGCGCGATCAGGTCGCGATGCCACGAGACGCGATCGGCCGCGCCGTGCGCGCACAGATCGTCGAAGTAGTGCAGGTTGTAGCGCCAGAGCTTCGCGAGCTCCTTGTCGTCCCAGCCGTGCAGGTCGAGATCGCGCTCGACGTCGAGAAAGCGCATCTGCGTCGGGGTGACGAGGCTCTGCTCGCGCCGCGCGGGCGAGACCCACGCGTCGCTCGACGCCCGCAGCGCGGGTGCCGGACGCAGGTCGGGCCTCGGCTTCGCCAGCCTGAACCGCACGCGCCCGTACACCTGCACTGGCTTGAGCCAGCGCACCGTGTGCCAGAACCGCAGTGCCTTCGCGATGACGTTCATGTCTTGCCCTGTGCGCGCCGCAGCGGAGCGGCCACGATCCTACGCAAGCAACTTCTCGAGATGCGCGACGATGCGCTCGCTCGTCTTGCCGTCCCAGAGCGGCGGAATGCCGCCCTTCTTCCACTCGCCCGCAAACAGGCGGTCGAGCGCGGGCTTGAGCGCCGCGGGGTTCGTTCCGATCAGTTCGTTGGTGCCGAGTTCGATCGTCTCGGGCCGCTCGGTGTTGTCGCGCATCGTGAGGCACGGCACGCCCATCACCGTGGTCTCCTCGGTGATGCCGCCGGAGTCGGTGATGACGGCCTTCGCGTGCTTCACGAGATAGTTGAACTCGAGGTAGGGCTGCGGATCGACGAGCTTGAGACTCGCGGGAAGGCCGCCCATGTCGCGCATGGTCTTCGCCGTACGCGGATGCACCGGGAAGACCACCGGCTCGCCGCGCGTTCCCGCGATGATCGCGTCGAGCAGCTTCGTGAAGGTGCTGCCAGAGTCGACGTTCGCGGGGCGGTGCATCGTCATCACGAAGTAGGACTTCGTCTTGAGGCCGAGCTCGTCGAAGAAGGCGGGCTTCGTCAGCCTATCCATGTTCGAGCGCAGCGTGTCGATCATGGTATTTCCGACGAAGAAGATCCGGTCGTCAGAAATGCCGCCGCTGCGCAGGTTGCGGTTCGCGTGCTCGCTGGTGGTGAAGAAGTAGTTGGTGATCGAGTCGGTCACCATCCGGTTGATCTCCTCGGGCATCGTCCAGTCGCCCGAGCGGATTCCCGCCTCGACGTGCGCGACCTTGACCCAGAGCTTCTGCGCGGCGATCGCGCAGGCCATGGTGCTGGTGACGTCGCCGACCACGAGGCAGAGCGCCGGCTTCTTCTCGAGCAGCAGCTTCTCATATCGCGTCATAATCGACGCAGTCTGCTCGGCATGCGAGCCGGAACCGACCTCGAGGTTGACGTCAGGCGCGGGGATCCCGAGCTGCCGGAAGAAGTCGCCCGACATCTTCTCGTCATAGTGCTGGCCGGTGTGCACGAGCCGGTAGCGGATCGGGCCGCCCTGCTTCTCGCGCGCCTGGATCGCGTGGATGATCGGCGCGATCTTCATGAAGTTCGGACGCGCGCCTGCGATGATGTCGACAAGAATTGTGCTCATGCTGTCACCGTGTCGTGGATGCCGGGGGTGCCGTCTTCAGCGGCTCGTACGCGCGAGATCGGCTGCGGCGATGGTCGCCTCCGCCACCTCGATCAGTTCCTCGAATGGAATCGGCGACGCGCCGCCCGCAGCGACCGCGTCGACGAACGCCGCAGCGCAGGCCTTCTGGCCCTTGTCCTGACGCCAGAGGTTCATCTTCGAGAACTTCGGCCAGCCGAAGCCGGTCATCTTGCGGAAGTTGTCGAGCTGGATGACGCGACCTTGCGCGAAGACCTCGACGCGCTCCTTCGGGAACGCCTTCGAGCCATTGGAGAGGTAGTGAATGGTTCCGATCGATCCATCGGCGAAGCCGAGATCGATGGACACGGTGTCCGCCGACTTCGACTCCATCGCGTGCGCGGTGACGCGCGTGATGCGCTCGCCCGCGAGGAAGCGGAGGAGATCGATGAAGTGGCAGCCTTCGCCGACAATGCGGCCGCCGCCGACGTCGCGATCCTGCGTCCAGTGCTCGGCGGGAATCGCGCCCGCATTCACCGTCATGATGAACGCCTTCGGCCCGCTCGCGCCCTTGAGGAGCGACTTGAGCTTCGCGACCTGCGGCGCAAAGCGCCGGTTGAAACCGACCATGACGAGCGGCGCGGCGCCCTTCGCGGCTGCCTCGGCGTGCGCGGCCTCGATCTCGCGGAGTTCCTCGGTCTTCAATGCGATCGGCTTCTCCACGAAGACGTGCTTGCCCGCGCGGATGGCCTGGCACACCATCGACGCATGCGAGTCGTGGCGCGTCGAGATCACGATGGTGTTCACGCTTGCGTCGCGGAACACGCCGTCGGTATCCGTGGTCGTCGACTCGAAGCCGAACTTGCGCCCCGCGTGCAGGCCGCTGACGCCGCCGCTCGAGGCGACGGTGCGCAGCCGCGCGCCGGCTTCCTTGAACGCAGGGATGAGCACGGCCGTCGCGTAGTTGCCCGAGCCGATGAAGCCGATCGAGGTCGCCGCCTTCGCGGGCGGAGTCGCCGGCTTCGGAAGCTCGACCGAGGTCCGCCGCACGTCGACGTCTGGCTTGTCCGCGACCGCTGGATAGTCGAGAAGGATGCCGAGGCTCGGCGCGCCACCCGTCACGAGTTCGTAGACCTCGACGGCGTTCTCGATCTTGTAGCGGTGCGAGATCAGCGGCTTCACGTCGAGGCGCCCGTCCGACATCATGTCGAGCACGGCCTCGAAGTTGCGCTGCTCGGTCCAGCGGACGAAGCCGACGGGATAGTCGTTGCCGCGCTCCTCGTAGTTCGGGTCGTAGCGGCCGGGGCCGTACGAGCACGAGACCTGGAAGGTGAGTTCCTTCTCGAAGAAATCAGCGCGCGAGAGCTCGAGCCCCGTCACACCGACGAGCACGATGCGGCCACGCTTGCGGCACATGAGCGCAGCCTGGTGCATGGGCTCGTTCGACTTGGTCGCGGCGGTGATGATGACCGCGTCGACGCCGCGGCCGCGCGAATAGGCCTGCGCCGCTGCGACGGGATCCTGTCCCGCGGCGAGGTTCACCACGTCCGCGCCGAACTTCTTCGCAAGCTCGAGCTTCTCCGGGTCGAAGTCGAGGCCGAGCACCCGGCAGCCGTGGGCGCGCAGCAGCTGCACGGTCACGAGGCCAATGAGGCCGAGGCCGGTGACGACAACGGTCTCGCCGAGCGTCGGCTGGACGAGGCGGATGCCTTGCAGCGCGATCGCGCCAAGCACCGTGAACGCAGCTTCGTCGTCGGTGACGCCGTCAGGTACGCGCGCCGTCAGGTTGACCGGCACGCACACGGCTTCGGCGTGCTTGCCGTTCGAGACGATGCGATCGCCGGGCGCATAGCCCACGAGGCCGCTGCCAGCCTCGAGCACGCGACCCACGTTGCAGTAGCCCAGCGGCAACGGCTGGTCGAGCTTGTTGAAGACGGCCTCGAGCGTCGGCATGAGGCCGTCGGTCTTGATCTTGTCGAGCACCATGCGCACCTTGTCGGGCTGCTGGCGCGCCTTCTCGATCCATCCGGCCTTGCCGAACTCGACGAGCATGCGCTCGGTGCCAACCGACACCAGCGTGCGCGAGGTGCGGACGAGCAGATGGCCGCGCTTCGCCGCCGGGCACGGAACCTCGGCAACTTCGGTCGAGCCGTTCTTGAGGGACTGCAGGATCTGTTTCACGGATTTCTCGTCGGAAGGCGTGTATGCGGAGACCGCGGAGGGTCGGTTGTATCGGCGTTTTCTAGGGTCGCTGTGCCCGAAAATAGGGCTTCCGAGCCAACAGCGATCACGCACCGCGCCTGGGTTTGCTCGCGGAACTCGGGTTTCTCGGACACTCGAACGCCAGCCGTGGCTTCGGGCCTATTTGACGCAGTCGATCAGCATGAAGAGGCCGCGATCCTTCGCGACAATCTTGAAGAGCCACCGTGGCCAGATCCGCCGCGCAAGATCAAGCAATGCACCCTGATGGCGCTGCCCGGCGCCGGACGTCAGCAGATCCCCGTGCGTGAGCACGGTGCGGATGCGGACATGGCTGAAGCCTTCGCACAGCGCCCGCGCGCCGGCCACGGTGTAGGCCTTCGTGCCAGGGCTCTCGAGATACTTGCTGTAGATCTCCTCGAAGCTCGTGAACGGCCGGCCGCGGAGCAGCGCATACCGCATCCACAGCATGAGCCCGATCAGGCTCCACTTCGAGTAGATCATGATTCGGGCGTTGCCGCCGGGCTTGAGCACGCGAAGCACCTCGCGGAACGCCTTCTGCGTGTTCGGGCTGTGATGCAGAACGCCCCAGGAGTAGACGACGTCGAACGTCCCGTCGGCAAACGGCAGGTTCTCCGCATCGCCCACCTGAAGGTTCGACTTCAAGCCGAACAACTCAAGCCGGCGCGTCGTGTGCTCGATCGCGCGCGGCGTGAGGTCGATGCCGTTCATCTCCGCCTTGCCTTCCGCAAACGATTGATGGTCGGCGCCGAGGCCGACCCCGATCTCGAGGACCCGAAGCCCTGCGGTGCGACTGAAGCCGGCGAATTCGGGAATGTAGGGCTCAAGCCGATAACGCTCGCGGCGCTGGGTTTCGTAGCCCTCGCGCTCGACGCTCGGCAACAGGAGCTCCTCGCCGCATGACGCGCGGTTCCAGAAGTCCTTGACCTGGGCCTTCTCACTCTCCATGCGTTTCTCTTTCGGCTCGCCCGGCTCCGTCGATGAACCTCCGGCACCAGACTTCAATGCAAAGGAGCGAAAGAATCGTGTAGGAAGCGTCGATTCTGCCCGTTTGGTTCAACGAAACCAGGCGCTCGACCGCCGCTGGGTCGAAGAGACCCCTCCGGCGAAGACTCGCCTCTCCGAGCAGGTCGCCGACGAGGGGACGCAGCTCGTCGCACATCCACTTTCGCACCGGCGCGCCAAATCCCGACTTCGGCCGGTAGATCACGTCGTGCGGGAGATACGGCTCCATCGCCTTCTTGAACACCCACTTGCCCACGCCGCCCTTCTGCTTGACGCCTGAGGGAATGCGGGCCGCAAAGTCCACAAGCTCGAGGTCGAGCAGCGGCACGCGCACCTCGACGCCGACCGCCATCGACATCTTGTCGGTGTAGGGAAGGTTGTGGTCGCTCAGGAAGAAGCGCTGCTCGATCGCAAGCATGCGCTCGATCGGAGGCACGTCGGCGCCGAGCGGTGCGATGAAGTCGAGCAGCGTGGTTGACGCGGAATGGCCCGCGAGCGCCCTGCGGGTGTCCTCGCTGAAGAGCGCGAGGATCTCGGCCTCGCGCGCCCAGCGGAAGTAGTTCACGATCCGTTCGTCGCCGTCGAGACCGGCGCCATTGGCGACCTTTGCGATCCGGCGCAGCCACGGCCGGCGTTGGTCGAGGCGCGACGTCGCAGACTCAAGCAGGCCGCGCGCGCCCTTCGGAATCCAGTCCCAGTAGCGCTGGAGTTCGAGTGCGTGATGCCTGCGGTATCCCGTGAAGAGGTCGTCGCCGCCGGCGCCCGAGAGCAGCACCTTCATGCCGCTCTTGCGCGCGAGCTCGCAGATATACAGCACGTTCAGCGGCGCGGGATCCGCAAGCGGCTCGTCGAGCTGCCACACCATGCGCTCGATGTCGCCGGCCATGCGGCTCGCCTGGATCTCGACGGTGTGGAGCTTCACGCCGAGATGCTTGGCGACCTTCTCCGCGTAGGGAAGGTCGTCCGTCACGCCGTCCTCGGTTCCGCCGACCTGCCGGATCGTGAAGCACTGGAGATCGGGCGCGATTTCCCGGGCAAACGCCACGATGGCGCTCGAGTCGAGTCCACCGGAGAGGAACGCGCCGACCGGAACGTCCGCGACCATCTGCCGCTGCACCGCCGCACGCACGTGGCGCTCGACGCCCTCGACCGACTGCTGCTCGGAAAGGTCGCGGGCGATGCCTCGGAAGGCCGGCAGCTGGTACCAGGTGAAGCGCCGCTCGATCCTGCCGGCGCGCAGCACCATGGCTTCGCCTGGCAGCAGCTTCCGCACCGCCTTGAGCGGCGTGCCCTCGCCCGGACACCAGAGGAACGTGAGGTAGCGGTGGATCGCGGCCACGTCGAGTTCCCGAAGTCCGGGCACGAGACGCAGCAAGCCCTTGATCTCGCTCGCGAAGGCGACTCCACTCGGCTGCTCCGTGTAGTAGAGCGGCTTGACGCCGAGCGCATCGCGCGCGACGAGCGTCGTGCCTGATCGCGCGTCGAAGATGGCGATCGTGAAGATCCCGTTCAGGCGCGCGAGCATCTTCTCGCCTTCGTCGAGATAGAGGTGGAGAATCACCTCGGTGTCCGAGTGCCCGCGGAAGGAATGCCCCTTCGCCTCAAGCTCCTTGCGGAGTTCGCGGTAGTTGTAGATCTCGCCGTTGAAGACGAGCTGTACCGCGCCATCGAGCGCCTGCATTGGCTGGTGCCCGAGCGGCGAGAGATCGATGATCGAGAGCCGCGTATGCCCGAGCCCGACACCCGCTGCGTCGTTGAAGAACACGCCCGAGTCGTCCGGGCCACGATGACAGATCGCACGAATGCCGCGCTCGAGCGACCCGTGTTCAAAACGGCCTACGTAACCGATGATGCCGCACATCGCGATGGGTTCTCTGGGGGCCGCTTGAGCAGGGTCGGGAACATCGCCGCGCCTCGCGGGGTGCGCGCGGTCGGGGAGACGAATGTACTCCTCTATCGGCAGGTTCGGTTCACGGATCAACCAAATCGCGACGGTGAAAGAGCGTCCGAACGGGCGGTTTTCGCGCTTGAGGCGGTGAACGAGAGCCCAGGGCTTCGCAGCGAACTACGGCGATCACGCGCCGCGATCGGATCGCTGAAGGGCGCCGCCGGCACACCCTCGGGCGCAGCCCGTACACACTCGGGCGCAGCCCGTACACCCTCGGGCGCAGCCCGTACACCCTCGGGCGCCAACAAAGTGATTTCGACCATCCCCGGGAGTCCATCGGCGGTCCGCGGCTGCGGGTTGTCGCCGTGGAGATGCACGAGGACAGGCAGGCGGGGAAGCGCACGCAAGATCGGGTTGAAGCGGGCGGAATCGTGCGGATCTTCGCCGAACTCGACGACGAGGATGTCGATACGCCCTTCCCACTCCTCGAGGCCCGGAAGCACCGCGTGCTCGCCTCCTTCGAGATCCATCTTCACGAGAGCGCGCCAAGCGGCCGACCCGCGCGAGATCCGGCGGTCGGATCGCGTGCGACAGCGACAGATCGATCGGTTCGTTCGACGTGACCAAAGGCACGTCGCGATTCCACGCCGTTGGGCTACGCTGTCTGCATGCTGCGAATTCTCGCTCTCTGCGCGTCCGTCCTGACGCTCGCCATCTCCGCCTTTGCACGCGCGGCCGACGACGCCTCGACGCTTCCGAAGGTCGACCCCGCCGCCATCAAGGCCGACATCGTCGCCTTCTCCACCGACGAGATGAACGGCCGCTACTTCCGGAGCGAGGAGGGAGCGCGCGCGGCGACGTGGCTTGCCGACAAACTGGCGGCGGCGGGCGCCAAGCCGCTCGAGGGCCGTGACTCGATGCTCGTCCCCGTCGCGAAGTTCCCGGCGGCCGCGCCGAACGTCGTCGCGTGGCATCCGCCCAAAGGTGCGCAACTGGGCGCGGACTCGAGCGGCGAGTTCATTCTCGTCACCGCGCACTTCGACCATCTGCCGCCCGCGCGCACCGGCGAGGACCGCATCTACAACGGCGCCGACGACAACGCGAGCGGCGTCGCGGGCATGATCGCGGTGGCGAACGCGCTCCGCGACGACGCCTTGAACGTCGGCGTCGTCTTCGTCGGGTTCACGGGCGAGGAAATGGGCCTGATCGGAAGCCGCGCGTTCCTCGAGGAGGAAACGCTGCCGCCTGCGCGCATCCGCGGGCTCTTCAACATGGACATGATCTCGCGTCAGCCGGACGGCGCGATCAGGCTCGACGGCGGACCAAAGGGCAAGGTGCTGGTCGATCTGCTCGTGCGGCTCGCGCCCAAGGTGCCGATCGAGATGAAGGTCGACACGCATCCCGACTGGCTCGACCGCAGCGACCAGGGCCCATTCCTGCGCGCGGGGATTCCCGCTGTTCTGTTCAGTTGCGAGGACCACGAGGACTATCACAAGGTGAGCGACCACGCCGACAAGGTCGACGAGCAGCTTGCCGCGCGTACCGCCACGCTCGTCGCACTCGCAGTTCGAACCTACGCGAAGGAGATGGCGCCGCGGTTCATCGTCTCGCCTGTGCTCGGCGCCGATGGCAAGCCGACGCGCGCGATCCGCGTCGGGCGCACGTTGCCGAACGCGCCGTACTGGCAGGCCGCCACGCGGCGCAACGCCGACCGCGGCCTTGACGCGGCGGTCGTCGCGGCGCTCGCGAAGGAAACCGGCTGGAGCTTCGAAGAGAAGCAGGTTTCTCCGAGCGAACAAGCCGCGGCACTTGCTGCCGGCGAGGTGGACATCGTGCTGAACGGCGCGTCGGCTGCGCTTGCGAACATCGCAGGCCTCTCTCGACCGATCGCCGCGATCGAGCCCGCCTACCTCTCGGCGAGCGGTCCGGCGCTGCTTGTCGCGAAGGACTCGCCCATCACGAGGGAGAACGATCTGTCGGCCCTGCGTATCGTGGCCCGCGCGAACTCCACCGCCGCGTTTTTCCTCGCATCGCAGCATCCGAATGCGAAGCCGCTGTTCTCAACCGAGCCGGAAGGCGCGCTCGCGACGAAGATCACGAAGGGCGAGCTCGATGGCCTCGCGGGCGACGCGCTGGCGCTCGAGG
>JBIKXP010000292.1:0-3401 GCA_044355685.1 Phycisphaerales bacterium | reverse complement strand
GAAACCGATGGTCCGAGCGGAGTACGGAATGCCGCGCGACTTGGCGATCAAGTCGAGTCGCGCGATGAGTTCTTCGCCGGCGGCGAAGCCAGCCGGCGCGAGTCGCGCTGGAGCACTCGCGGGAGTGGAAGCCGGAGCCGACACCGGCGGATCATCGGCTTTCGCGGGGCGAACTCCGGAGGTAAGCGCGAGCGCACACACGAGCGAGGCCAATGAGCCCGTCTGCAGCCATGCGGCAATCGGATCGTGGGGGATTGTCATGTGCGGAGAATAGCGCACCTGATCGCAGGTTGCCGTCATCCCGCGGTCCCGTCGAGCGGCTAGATGTCGCGCTTCAGCGTCGCGTCGCGCAGCATGTAGAGGCCGACGAGCCAGTTCTCCACGAGGTACGGCTCGACCGTGAAGATGCCCTCGATCGAACCGAAGTTGAAGGTGTGCTTCTTCCAACCCGAGATGCTCTCTGCGAGCTTCACTTCGACGGCGTCGTACGGCGTCGGAGGAATGCCGATGCAGCATCCGTCCCACTGATTCAGCATGATCAGACACTCTCCGGACGTCTGCGCGACGAGCGGGAACGCGAGGTAGCCGGAGATGCGCACGCGCTTCCCGGAAAGGAAGGCGATGCGCGCGGGGATCTTGTTCTCGGAGAGGCGCGGGACGTAGGTGTCCTGTGCGCTTGCGAGAAACTCCCACGAGACCTCGTACGGCGACTCGTTCGTGCCATCGCCCTTGATCGTCCATGCGTCGTCCGCCGAGATCGATCCATCCGGAAGCCGCACGAACGTGCTCGGCAGGATTTCCGCGAACTGAATGGGGGGGACCTCCGGCTCAAACCGCGTGGCGCTGCCGTCGGCCGTAGCGGTCGTTGCGGGCGTGCCCGCGGCGGAGCCCTTGGAGGCTGGAAGTCGCTCGGCGGCGCGCGCGCGATCGCTGGCCGCGGTCGGATCGGAACCAGCATCTCCTGCGGGTGGCGATACAGCGCCCGTCGCAGCGGCGTTGGACTCTTGCGAGGGGGTATCGAGCCCGGGGATCGCGGTGACCGCCCGCTCTGGCCGTTCGGTCAGGCTGGCCGTCGTTGGGGCCGTCGTTCTCTGCGTGGGCTCGGGCGCAGACTGCGACCCGCCTCGCCGGGCCTCGGCCTCCGACGCGTCTGCGAGCGATTCTTCCATCGTGTCCGCGAGCGATCGCTCCCGCGCGCGGCCCGGCGTGTTGTTCGCTGGCGGCTGCAGCATCACGATCAGGCCCACCAAGAGCAGCAGCGCGACGATGGACCAGATCAACTTCATGTCGTGAACTCCACGGACGGTCTGGTTCTTGCGTCAGCCAAGCGGTCTGAGGTTGCGGGCGACGCTGGTGCGGTAGGCAAGCACCGCGGGCGCGAGGCCGGCGAGGGCGGCGAGAAGGGTTGTCGCCATCGCGACGAGCACGGTCGAGCGGGGGTCGAGTTGCGGTGCGATCAGGATGCCATGCTCGCCGAGCATCCAGCGCGAGGCGATGAACAGCACCACCACGCAGAGCAGGATTCCGGAAAGCGAACCCGCGAGGCCGATCACGGTGCTCTCGGTGAGGACGAGCCAGAAGATGCGCGCGCGGCTTGCGCCGAGGACGCGGAGGATCGCGATCTGGCGACGCCGCTCGGCCATCGAGTTGATCATGCTGAGCAGGATCGCCGCAGCGGCAAAGACGAGGGTCGCCGCCGCCATCGCAATGAAGATGACGTCGAGGCTGGCGACGATGCCGAAGAGGCGCTGCACTTCGTTCGCCGGCAGCGCGACCGTCAGCGAACTGTCGCGTCGCAGTTTGTCGTACTGGGAGACAAGCGCAGGCGGAGCTGAGTTCGGGTCGCGGGAGGGGAGCCGGAGGAGAATGCCGGTCACCACGCGGTCCTGCTCCTCAAGATCGTCCGCGGTGACCAGCTTGTGCCGGCCCTCGCGCTCGAAGCGGTCATGCGCGTGCATGATCCACGATGACTCGAGCGAGCAGAAGAGCGCACGATCGTGAGGCGAACCCGTCGGTTCGAGGATGCCGACGACAGTGAAGGCATACTCTTCGTGGACGTGGGGCTCGATGGCCGGGCCGCCATCCTCGCGGGACAGGTGCGATCCATGGGTGAAGACGATCTTCGACCCGATGGGCATCCGCGTCTCGCGTGCCACGGCGCTTCCGATGACGACCTCGAAGTTCTTGTCGAACGCCCGTCCTGCGGCGAAGCCCCACGGCTCGCCGAGCGCCGGCTCGAACTTCGTGAAGAACTCAGGAGCGGTGGCGATGACGGGGAAGTTTCGGTAGCTGTCGCCGATCGCCGTGGGCACGAACATCGACCAGGGGAACGACGCCCGAAGCTCGTTGACCTTGGCCTCCTCGATGGGTGCCCTCGGGGGGTTTGCGTAGAAAAGTCCGTTCAGCACGGAGACGAGCGGGCTTCCGTCTCGCGACACCAGAAGGTGGGCGTTGCCGGTGCCGCGCTCGAAGGCGCGTGCGCCTGCGGTGCGGAGTGAGAGGATCGCGAGCAGGAGGCCCGCGCTCATCGCCACGAGCAGCACGACAGCCGTTGTCGAGAATCGACGGACGGCGAGGCTAC
This sequence comes from Phycisphaerales bacterium, assembly GCA_044355685.1. Lineage (GTDB taxonomy): Bacteria > Planctomycetota > Phycisphaerae > Phycisphaerales > SM1A02 > QWPT01. The sequence continues at coordinate 820 of JBIKXP010000292.1, read as the reverse complement.
GGAGGACGATCGAAAGGTCGCTCATGCCACCTTCACCTCCGGCGCCTGCAGCCGCTCGACACGGCTGAAGTGCGACTCCAGCGAGGGGTCGTGGGAGACGATGAGGAGGGCCGCGCCTTGCTCACGGCAGGCGTCTCGCAGCACGCGGATCGCGTTGGCGGCGTTGTCCGGATCGAGCGAAGCCGTCGGTTCGTCCGCCAAGACGAGCGTGGGGCGGCACGCCAGCGCACGCGCGATCGCGACGCGTTGCTGTTGGCCGACCGACAGTTCTTCGGCGGGTGCGTCGAGTGATTCAATGCCGAGCGATCGGAGCAGCGACTCTGCGCGGCTACCCCAGTCTCGCTTGGGCACATCGCTCATGAGAAGCGCGGCGAGGACGTTCTCGCGCGCCGAGAAGCCTTGCAGCAGATTGAAGGTCTGAAACACCATCCCGACATGCTGACCTCTGAAGCGATCTCGGGCGGCACCGCGAAGCGCGCGGATGTCGGTTCCGCCGATCGAGATCGAGCCGGAAGTCGCGTCGAGAAGTCCCGCGACCAGTTGAAGCAGGGTGCTCTTTCCGCAGCCGGATCGGCCAACGAGGAGCATTTCTTCGCCTCGGCCAAGCTCGAGACTCGGGAGCGCGAGGCCAAATGGCGCGTCTGGCGCGTATCGGAAGATGAGCCCATGGATCATCAGTGCCTTGGGCTGGCGGTCGGTGGCGTCGGACATCAGGCAGAACTGTAGCCGATGACACGCGCCGACAATTGGAACATGTTCATGTTCCACGGGAGGTTCCACGGGATGTTCCACGCGGGATGTTCCACGGGACGTTCCACGG
>JBIKXP010000291.1:0-3403 GCA_044355685.1 Phycisphaerales bacterium | reverse complement strand
AACTCGCCGACCTCGAGCGCATCCATCGCCGCGTGCCCGACGCGACGCCGCTTGCGCACACGCTCATGCGCGCAATCGCGCGACTGCGCGACCAGTTCGCGGTCGAGCAGCTGCATGCGAAGTACCCGTTCACGGGTCGCGAGCAGCTGGATGTTCCGACCGCGCTCGCCGTGAAGGAGGAACTCGAGCGAATCGACAAGCTGCTCCGTCAGATCGAGGAGGCGCTCAAGAACGCGAAGCCCGCCATCATCGACATGGACGCGCTCCGCGAGTACGCAAGCGACGAGCAGATGGCCGATCTCGACCGCTTGCAGCGGCAGGTGAACGAGCTTCTGCGCAAGATGGCCGAGGAAGCGGGGCTCGAACGCTCGCCGGAAGGCTACAAGGTCTCGCCGCGCGCCATGCGCACCTACCAGAAGCATCTCCTTGCCACGATCTTCAGCGATCTTGCCGACGCGCGCCGCGGCCGCCACGACGGAGTCGACTCGCGCGACGGCGCGGTCGAGCTCCCATCGACGCGCGCCTACGAGTTCGGCGACTCGCCCGCGAACCTCGATGTGCCGCAGTCGATTCTGAACGCGGTCGCCCGCACCGGCCGTGCGCGCCCGTCGGGCGAGGACCTCGAGGTCCATCGCACCCGCCGCGCGCCGAAGTGCGCGACCGCGCTCATCCTCGACATGTCGGGCTCGATGCGCTACGGCGGCCAGTACATCGCCTGCAAGAAGATGGCGCTTGCGCTCGATGGCCTCATCCGCAGCGAGTATCCCGGCGACTTCCTGCAGGCGATCGAGATGTACACGGTGGCGAAGATGCGGCCCGCAGGCGAGATCGTCGAGATGCTTCCGAAGATGGTGTCGATCAACGACCCTGTCGTCCGCCTGCGCGCCGACATGTCGGACCCCGAGATCAGCGAGCGCGACCTGCCGCTTCACTTCACGAACATCCAGCGCGCGCTCCAACTCGCGCGCCAGGCGCTGTCGGCGCAGGACACGCCGAATCGGCAGATCTTCCTCCTGACGGACGGCCTTCCCACGGCGCATTTCGAGGGCAGCGACCTCTACATGCTCTATCCGCCCGATCCGCGCACCGAGCGCGAGACGATGCGCGAGGCGATGCGCTGCAGGCAGGATGGAATCGTGGTGAACATCTTCCTGCTCCCGAGTTGGTCGCAGTCGGAGGATGACGTCCAGTTCGCGCACCGACTGGCGGAGTCGACCGGCGGGCGCGTCCTCTTCGCCGGGGGTGAGGACCTCGACCGCTTCGTGGTGTGGGACTACGTCAAGATGCGCCGCACGATCATCGGCTGACGCCGCGTCTGACCGTACACTGGCGGGTGATGAACGCGCTCGGCCCGAACTCCGCTCAGGAAGGCGAAGGTGACGACCGCGCCGTCGGACGAGGGTTTCTGCGCTCTCTCGTGGTCCTTGCGCTGCTCGGCGCAGCGGTCGTGGGAACGCTGCTGCTGCGCCCGAAGCCCGCTGCGAACCCGGGTTCGGCAGCGCCCGTCGTACCGCCGGCGCAGTCGCCCGCTGCGGCCGCCGGACCAACGCAAGGCGTCCCGTTCCGCGATGTCGCCAGCGAGGCCGGAGTCGACTTCACGCATGAATCGGGTGCGCGCGGAGGCAAGCTCCTGCCCGAGTGCCTCGGTGGTGGAGTCGCGATCGTCGATCTTGATCTCGACGGCGCGCTCGATCTCGTCTTCACGCAGGGGCAGCCGCTCGAGCCGGCCGCCGGTGATACCGCCGCCGGGAAGGGCGGCATCCGGATCTACCTCAACACGACCCGCACGGGCGCCGCGCTCTCCTTTGTTCGCCTCGGAGGCGACGAGGACCTGCTTCGCGATGCGTATGCGCTCGGGATCGCAGCGGGCGACGTCGATCTCGACGGCATGCCGGATCTCCTCGTGACCTGCGTCGGGCAGGACGTGCTGCTCCTCAACCGCAAGGTCGCAGGTTCCCCTGTATCGTTCGAGCGTGGATCGCTGCCGGACGAGAACGACTGGGGAACGGCCGCCGGCTTCCTCGATCTCGACTCGGATGGCGACCTCGACGCCGTGATCGCCAACTACGTCGAGTGGAACCCCGAGATCGACCGCAGCGTGAACTACACGCTCGACGGAATCGGCCGCGCCTATGGCCCACCGACTGGCTTCGAGGGCACTGCGCTCACGCTCCTGCTGAACGACGGTTTGGGAGGCTTCCGTGATGCCACCGCCGCTTCGGGTGTCGCGGTGAAGAACCCAGTGACCGCCGCCCCGTACGCGAAGGCGCTCGGGCTTGTGTTCGTCGACGCCGACCGCGATGGCCGCACGGACATCCTCGTCGCGAACGACAAGACGCCCAAGTTCCTCTTGCGCAACGAAGGCGTCGCCGCGGACGGCACGCCGCGCTTCCGCGACGTTGCGGTCGAGTCGGGCTTCGCGTACGACCGCGATGGCAACGCGACCGGTGCGATGGGGATCGATGCGGCATGGCCACGGAACGACGAGCGCCTGGCCGTCGCCGTCGGCAACTTCGCGAACGAGCCCAGCTCGCTCTACATCGCGGGCGCGTCGACGGGCGCAAACACGGTGCCGGCCTTCGCCGATGAGGCGCTTGGCCAGGGTTTCGGCGCACCGACACGTCCGCTTCTCACCTTCGGCCTCGTCTTCGGCGACTTCGATCTCGACGGCGACGAGGACATCGTCCAGGCAAACGGACACCTTGAGCCAGAGATCGCACGCGTGCAGCCGAGCCAGACCTACCCGCAGCGCGCGCAGTTCTTCGTCAATCGCGGCGCTGAAGCGACGCCGCTCTTCGTGGAGGCAGCGCGTGGTTCCTGCGGCGACCTTGAGACGCCATCGGTCGGTCGTGCGCTTGCGATGGGTGATCTCGACAACGACGGGGACGACGATCTCGTGCTCGTCGATCTCGGGGGCAAAGCGCGCATTCTTCGGAACGACCAGCGCACCGGACACAACTGGATCGCGATCGATCTGGCGGATCCTGCCGCGTTCGGCGCCGAAATCGAGGTCGAGGCAACGATCCGCGGCAACGTCGTGGTGCAGCGACGCGTGCTCTCCCCGACGCGAAGCTATCTCGCGCAGAACGAGCCTGTCGCGAGCTTTGGCCTTGGTGACGCCAAGGAGGCCGCGCGCGTGAGGGTGCGGCTTCCGAACGGCACCGTACGGGAATGGACGGGACTTGCCGGCGGGCGCGGCCACACGCTGCGCGCGAAGGAGTGACCGAGGCGCTCTACGCAAGCTCGTCGTTTCGTAATCTTTGGGTCTTCAGGCTTTCGTGTGGGCTATGGCACCCTCGGCCCTCGGCGAGCGGCGTGCGGCGGGTGGCGTGCGGCTGACGGTCTCGAGGTCTCTCACGGAGGCACGGAGGCACAGTGGCGGCCTCGGCGAAGAGGAGGGATG
>JBIKXP010000290.1:0-3406 GCA_044355685.1 Phycisphaerales bacterium | reverse complement strand
TTGAACCGTCGCGTGGTCGATTGCCGTGCGCGTCGCAGGCGCGAGTTCCGACCAGCGCTTTGCAACCGGCTCCGGCGTGTCGGTCGATGCAGGTCGCGCCGGCGCGGCAAGGGGATCGCTGGCGCCGCGCGGCTCGAGCTCCGCGGGCCAGGCGCCGAAGATCGCTTCGTAGCGCGCTCGCAGCGCCGGGTCGTCGCGCACCACGCGCACGAACGTGGTGCGGTCGCCGCCCATCTCGACCGGATTCTCGATGGGCGCAAGTGCCTGCGACCACAGCGAGTCGAACTTTCCGTCCCAACCGACCCAACGCCTGCGGCCGGAGTCGACGACCGTGGGTGCGTTGCGGGTGGTCTCGCCCACGCCGCGCGCGAGCGGAAGCCCGTCGGTGAAGTGCTTTCTCGGATCGTGGCAAGTCGCGCACGAGACGGCCTTCGGCGAGAAGCGCGTGTCAAAGAAGAGCAACTGGCCGAGCTCCGCGGCGCGCTCATCGTCTGCGAACCGGTTGGTCGGATCGGCCGGGAATCCGGCCATCGGTGACATCCGCGCGATCCGGTTCACTTCCTCGGGCGTAAGCGACGACAGCTCCGCAGGCAACCGCGCCGGATCGATGGCGGCCGGACGCTGCGCAGCTTGGGGCGAGACCGGCTCGGCGCGCGCCGCCGCTGCGATTGCGCAGCACGCAAGTACCGTCCATTCGAGCGAGCGGAAGACGAAGGCAGAATCCACTGGGCTACTCCACGTCCACATTCCACTGAACGCGCTCGCGCACGCCGTCCTCGCCGATATCGATGGCGAGCACCCATCGACCAGGCATGTGGAAGAGCAGTCCCTCGCCGACGAACGTGTCGCCGCCCTTCCGCTTCACGGTCGGGACAAAGTTCATCCCGTGGCCGTGATGCGGCATCTCGGCGTCGACGAACACCTTGGCTTCGGGAGAAACCGGCTTCCCGTCGGCGCGCGTCACCGCGAAGGCGATCGAGAACGGTTCTGCATCGGGGATGGCGCCGCCAACGACTTCCCATCGGACCGTGTAGGTTCCGTCTGCGGAAACACCCGACTGCGCACCTCGCGAGAGTTCGACGGGCGGAAGTTCGGCGCCCGGGGGCGTCGCAATCGGGGGCGTCGCAATCGGGGGCGTCGCAATCGGGGGCGTCGCAATCGGGGGCGTCGCAATCGGGGGCGTCGCAGCGGGCTCGCCCGTCGGGGCCTGCGATGAAGTTGGCGCTGGCGTCGAGGGCTGGCGGTCGCAGCCCACACCAGCGATCACGGCAAGCGTGGCAATGGAGAAAGCGCGCGTCATTGTTCCCCTTCCTTTCGCGACGGGCCCGTTCGGGTTGCAGGCGTCGAAGCGGGCGCTGCGCCGGGCGAACCCTTGCGCTTCTGGTCGTAGTAGCGCCCGAGGCTCCCGGTCAGGTTCCATATGAAACCGTCGCCGAAGCGCTGGAACCGGTGATTGCCGCGATCGATCACGATGAGGCCCTTCGGCGATGGCAGGATCGACTGCGGATCGTAGAACTGCTCATCGAGGATTCCTCGCTCGCCCACGCGCCGCGCACCGTTCGGATCGGATACGAGCACCGCGTCGAGCGCGGAGTCGCTCACCACCAGCTCCCCGCGCTCGTCGAACTCGACGCCGCTCGGGCGGACGAAGTCCGAGCCCAACCTCGACCGTGCGGACCACTCGCCGGAAACCTCCCGAATGAACACGCGACGCGCCACCGGGTCGGCCACCGCGATGCGTCCATCGGAGGCAAGCGCCAGTTCCTCGGGCATGCGAGCTTCGGCCGGCAGCGCGATCCATGCGTCTTCGGAACGCGGCGTCAACCGCGCGTCGACGCGATGGATGCCGCGATTCGCTCGGTCGAGGAGCAACGCCTCGACCCCAGAGGAAGACCTCGAGACGACGATGTCGGAGACGTCGGGCGTCACGCGATCGTTGCCGCGCGTCACGCGCGAGAGGTCCATCGACCGCGCGAGCCTTGGCATGAAGAGATCGACGATCGGCTCCTTGCTTCGGTCCCACGCGACGTCGAAGACATCGATGCGCGAATGCAGGCGGTCCGCCACCCAGACGCGGCCGGTCCCGGGCTCGACGCCGATCGCCGTGACCTCGCCGAACCGCTGCGGGAGCGCGCCGCCGCCGCCGATGATCGCCATGTGGATGGGCGGAGTGGTGCGCGCATCGCAGAGGGCGATCGCCTCGGTCTCGACATCGTGCACCGCGAGGAGATCGGCAGCGCACGCGGCTTCCGATCCGAAGTGGCTCGAGATGAACTCGGCGCGGTTTGCGGAGGGATCGACCGGGTCCGCCTCGGCCTTCAGCCCGAAGAGTTGCACGCGATCCTCGAACGCCTCGGCGACGGCGAGCGTGACACCGTCCGCCGCCACCGCGATGCTTCGGGGATAGTGGATGCGCCCTTCGCCCATCCGCGGAATGAGCGCGTGCATGCCGAAGAACCCGACAAACGCGCCGTCGGCGTCGAGGACGTGAACCCGGTGGTTCAGTTCGTCGGCAACGAGCAGGCATGTCCCGCCTTCGCGCTCGAGGACGAACACGTCGTCCGGCGCGCTGAGCTGCCCCGGATTGAACCCCGGCTCGCCGAGGCGGCGCGGCTCGGCTGCGTACGAGCCATCGGCGGAGCGCTCAAAACGCCACACGCAGTCCTTCAGGCGATCGGCGACGAAGAGCGTGCCGTCTGCTGCGGCCGCGAGTCCCCTCGGCTCCCCGACCACTCCCGCCCCGAGTTGCCCGATCAGGATGCCAGTGGGCGTCATCAACAACACCGCGCCGCGCTGCGCATCGGAAACCGCAAGCATTCCTCCCACCCACGTCACTCCCGCCGGCCGCACCAACTGCGGCATCGTGATCATCGTCCACTCCTCGACCCAGCTGCCGGAAGCGCCGGGGGGTGCAGGCTTCCGACCACCAACCCACACTGGACCCGCGGCATCCGCGACGGCGATCGTTCCGTCGCTGCCGACGGCGACGTCGATCGCGTACGCAGCGGGCGCCAGGAGTTCCAAGACGGTTGGTTGGTCGGCGTCGAGTTGGGAAACCCGGACCAGCTGGCTCGTGATTCCGAGCGAGTCCGGCACGCATACGAGGAGATCTGCGCCGTCGAACGCAACGGCACATGCGCCAGCGAGATCGGACAGCGTGGCCCTGTAGTCACCGCCCCTCGGGCAATCGTCGCCACCGATGCCAGCAGAAGCCGAGGCCGCCGCGAGCGCGGCAGACGTACACGCGATGCACACGGAACGCGTACGAATCCCACATAATGAGTCGGTTCTTGGATTCACCGCTGGAGTGTATCGGTCGATTCGATCGGCAGTTGCTACCTTTCGCGCCATGGAACGCGATACACACGGCAGTCACCAGAAGTCGGGGCCGATGGCGCAACTGCCA
>JBIKXP010000097.1:0-11383 GCA_044355685.1 Phycisphaerales bacterium | reverse complement strand
CGGCTTCGAGCGTGTCGCGCTCGTGCGCCATGTAGCCCTTCACCGTCTCGACGAGGTTCGGGATCAGCTCGTGCCGACGCTTCAACTGCACGTCGATCTGGCTGAAGGCGTTCTGCGCGCGCACCTGGGCGCGGCGGAGCCCGTTGTAGGTGACGATCACCCACAGCAGAACGCCGAGCACGAATCCTCCGAAGAGGACGAGCGCCAGGATGCCGGCGTCGGCGAGGATTGCTGGAAGAACGAACATGGGGCGGATTGTATCCATCGGAGACGCGTTCCTTCGGCGATCGATGGGAGCGGTTTCCGCCGCGCGTCACTCCCCGCCGCGCGTCACTCCCCGCCGCGCGTTACTCCTCGCCGAGCGGCTGCCACTTTCCGAGGAGCGCCCGGCTGCGCGCGCGGCGAACCTGGGTGCGCGCAAGGAGATCCTCGACGAATGCAACGGTGTCGACCATGAAGGGACCGATCCCGAGCATGATCGCATCGGCGCGCGCCGCGTCGGCGGCGTCGGTCACTTCGCCTCGCGTCGGGAACCCGTGCTCGGTCATCGACTCGAGCACCTGCGTCGCCCAGATCACAGGCACGTGCGCCGCCTCGCAGAGCGAGAGGATCTCGTCCTGCGCCTCGGGAAGATGCTCGAAGCCGATCTCGACGCCGAGGTCGCCGCGCGCAAGCATCACGCCGCACGGCGGCGACTTCATCAGCTCGAGAAGGATCTCGGGAAGCGCCCGGCACGCCTGCGGCGTCTCGATCTTGGCGACGACGCCGAGCGTGCGACGCGTGCGCGCCTGAATCGCACGATGGAGGTCGGCGATGTCGTTGACGGTGCGCACGAAGCTCATGGCCACGATGTCGACGCGTTCCACGATGAAGTCGAGGGTCTTCAGATCCTCGTCGGTCAGCGCTGCAATCGGTATGTCGGTGTCGGGAACATTCACGCCCTTGCGGTCCTTCAGGCCCCATGCGCCCGTGCGAACGGCGTCGACCTCGACCGTGATCTCGCCGCGCGCGCGATCCACCTCGACGCAGGTCGCGCGGATGTTGCCATCGTCGAACATGACGCGATGGCCGACCTCGACGTGCTCGACCACCTCGCGCGGACGGACCGCCACGCGCGCGGGACCTGTGAGCCTGCCGTTCGCATCGCGCGGTCCATCGACCGATTCGTTCGACGCGGCGTGAAGCACGAGCCTGTCGGTGGCGACGAGCCCGATCGGGCCCGACGGGCACACGCCCGTGCGCACTTTCGGGCCTGCGAGATCGACGCAGACGGGGATGCGCCGCCCGGCCGCCGCCGCCGCCGTGCGCAGCGCATCGATCGAGGCCTGCCACTGCGCCGCGTCGCCATGCGAGGCGTTGATGCGCGCCACGTCCATACCTGCGTCGATCAGCGCGTGGAGAAACTGCACGTTGCCGGCCGCCCACGGCGGGATCGTCACGACGATGCGCGTCATGTGCGGCATCGGCGTCTCGAGCAGCTCGGTCGCGTGTCGCGCGAGGAGCTGCACGCCGTCGTCGATCGTGATGGCGGCGCGCGCGGGTTCACTCGCCACGCCTGTGATCGATGACAACGCGCGCTCGACGGCGTCAAGCGTGGCCATCACGTGCGCCTCGCGCCGCGCGAGCGAACTGAGGCCGTTGCGCACGAGTTCGCCCTGTAGCGCCACGTGCCCCGTCGACCGCAGCGCGAGATAGTGCGCGAGGTTCGCGGCGCTGCGGCGCTGCGCCACCGGAAGCGCGGCGATCGCCGGCCCAAGCGACCGCTCGCGTTCGGCGGCTTGGTCGCGAAGGAGCCGGATCTCGTCAAGAAGCGCGGTGGGAGTCAGGTTTGTCATGCGTGGTCCCTCCTCGTCGTACGTGCTGCACCTGACCATCTCGCTCCGCTCGATCCGCCCGCGCGTGGCACGATGAAAGCCCGCGAGCATGCTTGCCGCACCCGCCTACGCGCCGGACTCGCGCGCCGGATACGACGGGAAGTCGACTCCCTCGAGCGCCCTCGCATAGTTCCGCCAGCGCCCGATCGAGGCTGCCGTCAGCGGGCGACTCACGGAATCGTAGCTGAGCGTGCGGACGGTGCGGTGCGACGCGTGGAAGCGCAGCACGTGCGGACTCCACGGAAGCCCGAGGAAATCGAGCAATTGACGCATGTGCGGCTCGCCCTCCGTCGCGAGGTCCTCGTAGCGAAGCATGTGGATCGGAACCCGCAGCACGCGCTTCCAGTGCGCCATGAGACGCTCGCTCTCGCGCCACGCGACGGCGACCCACTCCGGCCGCGCCGTCCACGGATAGCGCTCGGCGCCGAACGCGCCGAGCACGCAGGAGACGGCCACGTCCCGCGGATCGCGCCCGATGTGGATGATCCTCGTGCGCGGGAAGAGCCGCGCGAGATGCCCAAGGACGCGCGTGTTGCCAAGCGCCTTGTTCACGATGCGCTTCGCAGACGGCGCGAGCCGGTGGATCTCGTCGACGTATGCGCGCGCGACGCGCGCGTGGTCCGGTGGCGCGCCGAGCCCGGCCGCTTCGGCCCAGCGCTCGACCGACTCGAGCTCTCCCACGCCCTTCGCATCGGGATGCGCGTCGATGATCTGGTCGACGAGGCTCGTGCCGCTTCTCGGCATGCCTGCGACGAACACGGGGAGTTCGCTCGCAAGCCCGGAATCGCCGATCTCCGCCACGCGCTCCTCCGTCCACCATGCGATCGCCTCGTCGGTCGAGCGCGAGAGAGCCGCCGGATCGAACGACAGCGTGCGCGAGCGATGCGCGCGCTGCGCCGACGCCCACGCATCCTCGAAATGTCCGAGGCGATCGAGCGCCTTGGCACGGAGGAAGAGCAGCATGAGGAACGGCGTCGATCCCGCGCGTGAGAGCGGGAGCGTCGCGTCGATCGTGCGCACCGCCTCGTCCGCCGCGCCTTCGCGGACAAGCAGCTTCGCGTGTTCGTACGCCGCGCGCTCCGGTAGCGGGGCGCCCGGGCCCGCGGCTCGCCCGCGCAGCGACTCGAGCACCGGTGCAAGCTCCGCGCGCGCCTCGCCCGCCCGCCCGGCTTCCTCGAGGGTGGCGACCAGGGCCAGGCGGAGTTCATCGACCGAAGGCTCGTGTCGAATCGCGCGGCGGAGGTCGGCGATCGCCTCGTCGGTGCGCCCGAGCGCGCGCAGCGAGTCGCCGCGAACCATGAGCGGATCCGGGTGGTCGACGATCGCGAGCGAGCGCGTTGCGAGCGCGATGGCCTCGTGATGCTGCCCGAGCGCGTTGCGGCATCGCGCCGCGATCGAGAGAAGCTCGGGATTCCGGGAGTCGATGCGCAGGAGCGGCTCCGCCATCGCGAGCGCCTCGCGCGGCTGGCTCGACCGAATCAGCGCGCGGATGTCCTCGAGCCTCGCGGCCCGGCCGCCGCGCGGCGCGCCTCCGGAAGCTCCGCCGTTCACGCGCCGCCCGTCCCGCGCATCGACAGCGCGTCGAACGGCAGCGTCGAGAGCTCGACGTCGGGCAACCGCTTCTGGAAGTTGCGGATCGCCCACTCGTCGCTGAAGAAGACGACCGCACGGCCCGCGCCGTCGACGCCGTGCGTCGAGTCGGACAGAAGATCGGGCATCCAGCCCTCGGGCGCGCCGTTTTTGCGCCACCAGCGCGCGTGCTGCCAGCGCGCCTTCTCCAACCGAGATTCCGCGCCGTACTCGCTCTTCAGCCGGTACTGCACGACTTCGAACTGGAGCGGCCCGACCGCGGCGAGGATCGGCGTCTTCACCTGCCCGACGCCAACCTCCATCTGCTGCACCACGCCTTCCTTCAGAAGTTGGTCCACGCCAAGGCGGTACTTCTTCGAGTTGCCGGGCTGCGGATTCGTGAGGTACGCGAACACTTCCGGCGCGAACTGCGGGATCTCGTTGAAGCGGATCGTGCGGTCCTCGGACAGCGTGTCGCCGATCTGCAGGATGTCGTGGCCGATGATGCCGATGACGTCGCCGGCCTCGCCTTCCTCGACGGTCTCGCGCTCCTGGCCGAAGAGCTTCTGCGCGCTCGAGAGGCGGATCTTCTTGCCGCTCTGGACGTGCACCACGCTCATCTCGCGCTCGAACTTGCCGCTGACCACGCGGATGAACGCGATGCGGTCGCGGTGCTTCGGATCCATGTTCGCCTGAATCTTGAAGACGAAGCCACTGAAGACCGGGTCCTTCGGCTCGATGATCCGGTCGCCCGAGACGCGCGGGCCGGGATCGGCCGAATGCTCGAGGAATCCATTGAGAAGGAGCTCGACGCCGAAGTTGTTGCCGGCGCTGCCGAAGTAGACGGGCGTGATTTCGCCGGCGAGGACGCGCGCACGGTCGAACGTGGCGCCTGCGCCCTCGAGCATCTCGAGCTCGTCGCGGCCCTGTTGGTAGACGTCGCTGTCGATGCGGGAGGCGATGGCCGGATCGTCGAGCCCGAGCATCTGCACCGGCGCCTCGCGCATGCCGCCCTTCGTGCGCTCGAAGAGATGCAGCTTCTTCTCGAGCCGGTCGTAGACGCCGCGGAACTCGGGGCCGTTGCCAAACGGCCAGTTCACGGGGAATGCGCCGATTCCCAGCACGCTCTCGAGCTCGTCCAAGAGGGCGATCGGGTCCTTCGTCGGCCGGTCGCACTTGTTCATGAAGGTGAAGATGGGGACGCCGCGCCGGCGGCAGACTTCGAACAGCTTCCGCGTCTGCGGCTCGATGCCCTTGCCTGCGTCGATCACCATGACGGCCGCGTCGACCGCGGTCAGCACGCGGTACGTGTCCTCGCTGAAGTCCTTGTGGCCGGGCGTGTCGAGGAGGTTGACGCGGTAGCCGTTGTAGTCGAACTGCAGCACCGTCGACGAGATCGAGATGCCGCGCTGCTTCTCGAGTTCCATCCAGTCCGACGCCGTCGCCCGCTGCTCCTTGCGCGCCGTCACCGAGCCCGCCAGCGCGATGGCGCCGCCGTAAAGCAGGAACTTCTCGGTGAGCGTCGTCTTGCCGGCGTCCGGGTGCGAGATGATCGCGAAGGTGCGGCGGGGGAGATGCGCGGGCGACGTCGTCATGGGCGTGTGCGGGCGTGTGCGTGGCCGGGGACGGACCGCCGGATCGGCCATTGTCGCAGGTTTTGCCGTGCGTTGCAGTTGCACGACGCCATGGGCGCGGTTCAAATGGCCTCATGCTTCGATTGCCGCTCTCCGGTTCGCGTCCGTCGTCCCTGCTGCTGACGATCCTCGCCTTCCTGCCCCTCTACGCCGGCGCAAGCCACGCGCGGGCGCAGCAGGCCGCACCTGCGGCGCCACCCGCCGCGCAGGCACCTGCAGAGGGCGACGCCAACCTGCGCAAGTCCGTCATCAGCATCAAGGTCCGCATGGAGATGCGCGACCCCACCACGCCGTGGAAGCGCGAGAGCCCCGATCAGGTCGGCGGCTCCGGCGTCGTGATCGCGCCGGGTCGGATCCTGACCAACGCGCACGTCGTCGAGCAGGCAAGCGAGATCCTGCTCGAGACGAACCAGACCACGCTTCCCATCCAGGCCGAACTCGTCGGCATCGATCCGACGCGCGACCTCGCGCTTCTCTCGACGAGCGACGAAGCGTTCATCGCCGCGCATCCGCCGATTCCCATCCTCGAGGGCCTTCCCAAGGAGGGCGCGCGCGTCGTTGTCATGGGCTACCCGCTCGGCGGCGAGTCGCTCTCGACCACAAGCGGCGTGATCTCGCGCATCGAGTGGGCCGAGATCGGTCAGCGCGGCGAAGAGGGCATGCGAGTCCAGGTCGACGCCGCCATCAACTTCGGCAACTCCGGCGGCCCTGCGTTCGTCGACGGCAAGGTCGCGGGCCTTGCGTTCAGCGGCATGGATAACTCCATGGCCGACAACATCGCGTATCTCCTCGCGACCGAGGAAATCGGGCGGTTTCTCGCCGAGGTCGATGCGAAGTCGATCGACGGCAACACCATCATCGGCGTCACCACGCAGACGCTCGAGAACCCCGCGCTGCGCACGAAGCTCGGCGCAGGCGCCGACGTCTCGGGCGTCGTCGTCATCGAGCAGAAGGGCGGACCGCTCGAGCCGTGGGACATCCTCACGAAGATCAACGGCTACGCCATCGACAACAAGGGGCAGATCACGATCGAAGGCGACCGCAAGGTCGCCATGGGCTGCGCGATCGGGCGCTTCGTGCCGACCGAGTCCGATGGCGCGATCGACGTCGAGTACATCCGCGGCGGGAAGCCCGCGACCGCGGAGATCGCGGCGTTCACGCGCGCCACGCGCACCATCCGCTCGTTCCCCGACGGCAACTTTCCCTACCTCGTGTACGGACCTCTCGTCTTCAGCCCGCTGCACATGGATCTCCTCGGCGCCACCGGCGCCTGGATGTTCTTCGGCGACAGCCCGATCGCCGCGCTTCTGTCGGACGACCGCCCGAGCGGGGGGCGCGAGATCGTTGCGCTCGCATCACCGCTGCTCTCGCACCCGGTCGGCCGCGGGTACGACCCGAACCCAGGCCAGACCGTGAAGAGCGTCAATGGGAAGTCGTTCTCGAACTTCCGTGAGTTCGTGAAGTTCCTCAACGACCTTCAGGACGAGTACGTGGTGTTCGAGTTCAACGAGCGGCCCGCGGAGCGGCTGGTGTTCAAGCGCTCGGAGATCGAGGCCGCCACCGAGAAGATCATGGACTCGAACGGCATCCGCCGCCAGTGCTCGAAGGACGTGCGCGACGTCTGGGAGAAGGATTGATCCGCACGTTCACGCTATTCTCATGGCGTGAAGCAGCTCTCTCCCACCGAACTCCGTGAACGCATCGAGGCCCGCGAGGCGGACTGGCGCGCGGGCGCCGTCATCTACCAGGTCTTCGTCGACCGCTTCGCGCCGAGCGCCGACCTCGGGGCGAAGCGCGATCTCTATCCGGCTCCGAAGACGCTGCGCGCATGGCACGAGACCCCGGAGAAGGGGCACTTCGTCGAGAGCGCGGGCGTGTGGAGCCACGAGATCGACTTCTGGGGCGGCGACCTCGCGAGCGTGCGCGGGAGGCTCGGCCATCTCAACGAGCTCTCGGCGGACGTGCTCTATCTCAATCCCGTCCATCTCGCGTACACGAACCACAAGTACGACGCCGCCGACTATCTCGAGGTAAGCCCCGAGTATGGCTCGCGCGCGGACCTCAGGCTCCTCGTCGGCGACGCGCACGCGCGCGGGCTCAAGGTCATGCTCGACGGCGTCTTCAACCACGTGGGTCGGCGGCATCACGCGTTCCAGGCCGCGCTTGGCGACGAGCGGAGCCCGTACCGGTCGTGGTTCTTCATCGGTTCGCAGTATCCGAACGGCTACCGCGGATGGGCCGACGTCGCGAACCTGCCCGATCTCCACGTCGAGCGCGACGAGGTGCGCGAGCATCTCTGGAACGGCGTCGGCAGCGCCGTGCGCAGCTACCTGCGCGACGGAATCGACGGATGGCGGCTCGACGTCGCGAGCGATCTTGGCCCGCACTTCCTGCGTGAACTGACGCAGGCCGCGCACCACGAGCGGCCGGGCTCGTGGGTCGTCGGCGAGATCTGGAACACGCCCGCCGGCTGGGACCGCGCGCTCGACGGCATCCTCAACATGAACGCGCGCATGACGATCCTCGACTACTGTCGCGCGCGCGCCGACGGCGCCACGACGGCGTCGCGCCTCGACGACATGATCGAGGACGCGGGCATCGAGTTCATCTTGCGCTGCTGGACGACGCTCGAGAACCACGACACCGAGCGGCTCGCGCACCTCGTGCCCGACGAAGCCGCGCGGCGCGTCGCGCACACGCTGCAGGCGACGCTTCCCGGCGCGCCGAACATCTACTACGGACAGGAGCTCGGCATGTCGGCCGCGGCCGATCCGTACAACCGCGCGCCCATGCGCTGGGATCTCGTGCACGACGGCCATCCGGAGTGGGCCTTCATGCGCGCGCTCTACGCTGCGCGCCGCGAGCTGCGCGCCCTTGCGAAGGGAGACGTCCTCTTCCTCCGCGGCAAGACGTTGCTCTCGTTCCTCCGCAGCACCGATCATGTGTTCGACACGGTCCTCGTTGCGTGCAACATGGAGGACCGCGAGATCGAGGAGACGATCTCCGTGCGCGATGGCCGCATCATGGCCGGCACGGTGTTCAGGGACGCGCTGGCATTCGACCGCCCAGACGCGATCGAAGCCCACGTCCACATGGGCTTCGTCACCCTAAGGCTTCCGCCCCGCTCGGCGCGCGTGTTCCGCATGGTGATGCCCAAGGCTGGGCAGCATTCGCCCTACAAGCGCATGGCTTGAGCGCGGCGGCCGACGGTCGAAACACCCGGACTTGAAGGCCGAGGGCCTTCTTTGGCGGCATTTTGCGAGTTGTGGCGGGTCTGTGCGGCCTGTGCGGGGGCTCCGCGCTCGAAGTATGCCGGAAGCCGTGCAAATGACTTCGTTTGGGTGTCGTGAATTCGATCGTCTTGCTCGATGGAACTTTCTCCGGGACATCCTCTTTCGCTTCCTGTCGCGCTTCCTCTCGCGCTTCCTCGTCCGGGCCTGACCGAAACTCTTTCGGTCGCCTTCAACCGCACCGTGTGGGAACTCCTTCGACGCTCGGGCAAGGCATCCACTGCCTCCGAGATCGCAGCGCTCTGCACGGCGCCGCTCGCCGAAGCCGAGGCCGCGCTCCACACGCTGATGGCGGCCGGGCTCGTGAAGCAGGCGCTTTCGCCCGCGACAGGGCGGCGAGACGCCTTCCGCATCGCGCACGACCGCCTCGTGATCGCGTACGACCGCGAGGACGCGCAGCAGTCGCAGACGGCGCGCGCACTGCGCGAGCGCGTCGCCTCGCATGGCCGAAGCGTGCTCGACACGGCGCGTGCGCATGGCGCCATGCATGACGACCACGCGATCGAGGTGCATCGCTCGATTCACCTCGATCAGGCCGAATTCGAGGAGCTCCGGCGACGCATGCAGGCCGTGACCGATTACCTCGAGAGACTCGAGTGGAATCACGAAGGCCGGCCGCATGCATGCAACTACCACGTCGCGCTCGAAGCGCGGCCGCTGCGCGCGGCGGTGCTGCCGACGGCGGCGCTGCACGTGGTGCATCACAAGCCACGGGCGGACGGTGTGCAGCAGGAGGCCGCGAAGACAGGGCCAAGTGGAGCGCGGACGCGTGTCCTTTCGGGCCGCGAACGCGAGATCGCCGAGCTCCTGGCGCAGGGGCGAAGCTGTCCGGAGATCGCGACGGACCTCGATGTGTCGGTGAACACCGTGCGCACGATCACGAAGCGCCTGTACGGGAAACTCGGCATCAGCCGCCGCGCGGAACTCGTGAACTGGCTGCGCGGACCGACGCTGTAGCGCTCGCTCGAGCGCCGGGCGTCGACCTCGACATCCCGTTACGATCGCGCCATGTCGCGCGAGCACGCCCCAATCGAGATTGGTCTCCGTCCCGAGGTGGCGTGGCGCACCGAGCGCGTCGAGCCCATCACGCTCGTCGCCTTTGTCGCGGGCGACGAACTTCCCGATCCGGGCGAAGCCTTTCTCTCGCTCGGGAGCGCCTTCCGCGTCGAACCGACCAACGCGCGGCCGGTTCCGTCCGATGATCCCGCGCTCGCGTGGGCTGTCGCGTTCGACATTCCCGGGCGCGCAGGCGCCGTCCTGATGTGGTGCGAGCGCGTCGATCCAGGGCATACACCCGATGGCCGCGCACCCGACGCACGCTGGGCGATTGGCATCGAGTCGGTGCTCGAGCGCTCCTCGGGCGACGACCGCGAACGGGCAATCGCCCGCGGACTCGCCGCATGGCCCGCCTCCGTCGCCGATTTCGTGGCCCTCGCCGCTGCGGCCGCCGGATGCGTCGACCGGGCGCGGCTTCGCATCCTCTACGAGCCCGCGCTTGCTCGCTCCTTCGCGGCGTCCGACTGCGCGCGACTCTTCCTCGGCGATGGCGTCGCGCCCGGTGCTCTCGTCGACGAGCGCTTCCTCTACCGCGTCGAGGCCCGCATGCGCACGCCCGAGACGCCGGCGTGGATCTCTACGGTCGGCCTCGCGCGCCTCGCGCGGCCGGAGCTCGAGGTTCTTGAGGTGCCCCCGGCGCTCGTCGGCGCGGCGCTCGAACTTGTCGACGCCCTCGCCGCGCGGCTCGTGACCGAGGAGCCGCCGCATCCGGGCGTTCCGATCGAGGTCGGCGAGCAGCTCTCGGTGGCGCTCGTCCCGGCGCACGAAGCCGCCGAGACGATCGCGGCCGACGCCCCCGGAGGCCGTGCCGACCGAATCCACCTGGCGCCAATCTCGCGCGCGGCGATCTGCGCTGCCGGACAGCGGGGGAGCTTCCGCCGCGTCTGGGTTGCGCCGATCGCAGAGCTTGAGCGGCTTGCGCAGAACGAGACGGGCCTGTTTCTCGCCCTCCGCGTGGTCGAGGTGCGCGAACGGATCGCCCGCGACACGTGGCCGCGCGTTGCAGCGGCGTTCGCGGATCGGCCGCGGGACCGCGACACCGTCTTCATGGCGAAGATCGCGCTCGAGCGCGCCGCGGTCGCATCCGGAACTGAAGGCGAACCCGAACACGAACCCGAACACGAACACGAACCCGAACACGAACACGAACACGAGCCCGAACACGAACACGAGCCCAAACCCGATGCGCCGCGCGCGCACGTCTGGCTTCGGGTCGAAGCGGCCGACGCGTCCGGCGGGCGCGGCATCTCCGCGGAAGTCGCCGGCGGATCGCGCGCATTCACGCTTGCCGACATCGGCGACTGGCGCGTGATCGGACTCTTTGACGAGCGGCCCAACCTCGGCCCCGACGACGCGTCGTTCCTTGCGATCTGAGCCGCGCTCCGCGCTGCATCGCCCGCATCGCCGTGCGTTCTGTCGCGGCGAAGCCCGCGACCGAAATCGCGAACTCGACGGCTGTCTTCGGGCCGATCTCGCCTTTCGTGGCGCGCCATGCAACAATGTCGGCGGTGTTCCGCAGACGACCACGCCCGAGCGACCGCCCCATCTTCCGGACGCGCTTCATGCGCGCCGGCGTCTACTACGTCCTCGCCATCCTCGCGATGGGCGTGGCGTCCGGCGCGCGTCCGAACAACCTCCTCATCTGGGTCTTCAGCGCGCTGATCGCTGCGTTTCTCGTCTCGGGCGTGGTCTCCGGCTTCATGATGCTCGGCGTGCGCGGCGTTCGCATCGAGCCGCGCCGTGGCCGCGTGGGCGAGCCTCTCGTCATCCGCTACGAGCTGCGCAACCGCGCCCGTTTCCTGCCTGTCTACGACGTGGCGATCGCCGAGAACGTCGATCGGACGCGGCTCGAGGCCGCCGGCGACGCGTGGGTGCTGCACGTCGGCCCTGGCGATGTGGTGCATGCGGAGGCGGTCTTCCGCCCGCTTCGTCGCGGACCGGTGCGGCTCGGCGGATTCGA
>JBIKXP010000289.1:0-3423 GCA_044355685.1 Phycisphaerales bacterium | reverse complement strand
GCCCGCGGGCGCGAAGAACGCGCGCAAGGGCGAGTGGCGCCCCGCGCCAGGCCGCGCGCTCCTCGAGGCGATGTCGAAGTCGTTCGACGCGCTGCCCCTGATCGCAGAGGACCTCGGCGCGCTCACGCCCGAGGTCGAGGCCCTGCGCGACGACTTCGGCCTTGCGGGCATGCGCATCGTGCAGAACGCCTTCTGGAGCGGGAAGTCGGGCGACATGCCGCACAACCATCCCGTGAAGAGCGTGGTCTACTCGGGCACGCATGACAACGAGACCACCGCGCAGTGGTGGCAGGGGAAGTCGGCGGAGGAGCGAGCGCGCTTCAAGGCCTACGCGGGGAACGGCGCTGTCCACGAGGCGATGCGCCGCATCGTGCTCGCGTCGCCGTCGGCGCTTGCCATCCTGCCGATGCAGGATCTCCTTGGCCTCGGGAAGGCCGCGCGCATGAACCTGCCCGGCACCGCGACGGGAAACTGGACCTGGCGCATGGACGATGGTGCGGCGACGGCGGAGCTGGCCGACGCGCTGAAGGCGAACATCGAGGCGGCGGGGCGGCTGTAGTTTGAGCGGCGGCTGCTTGCGGCAGCCGCCTCTGGCGCGATCAGTACCAGAGGGAGCGGCCGCAGCCGCGACCGCTACAGGTTTGAGCGGCGGCTGCTTGCGGCAGCCGCCTTTGGCGTGGTCAGCACCAGAGGGAGCGGCCGCAGCCGCGACCGCTCAAATCACGGCCGCGGCGGGTTCACCCGCGCTCCACTATCCTCCCCCGAATGGCCTCGAAGAAGTCAAAGCCCGTACGGAAGCCCGCCCGGACATCCGCCAACGCCAAGTCGGCAACGACGCGCCCCGCGAAGGCGGCGCATCGCCGCACGATCGTGCCCGCGCCGATCACGCCCGACGACGCGCGCGCGCACCTTCGTGAACTCGCGATGAACCTCTGGTGGAGCTGGAACGAGGTCGCGCAGCGGCCGTTCGCCGCGCTCGACCCGGTCCTCTGGCACGCGACGAAGCGCTCGCCGCTTTCGGTTCTCGCGCAGGTCAGCCCCGCCACGCTCTCCGCCGCATGCGAGGAGCCCGGCTTCCGCCTCGCGCTCGCCGACGCGCGCGCAGCGCTCGCGGCCGAACTCGCGCGCGAGACCTGGTGGAGCGAAACGCACGCGAGGAAGCACGCGCATGCGCAGATCGCCTACTTCTGCAGCGAGTACGCGGTCCACGAGAGCATCCAGCAGTACTCGGGCGGCCTCGGCGTCCTCGCAGGCGACCACTTGAAGAGCGCAAGCGACCTCGGTGTGCCGCTCGTCGCGGTCGGCCTCTACTACCGCCACGGCTACTACATCCAGCAGTTCGCAGACGACGGCTCGACGAAGGTGCTCTACCCCGTCTACGACCGCGCGACGATGCCGATTTCCGACACTGGCGTTGCGATCGACTGCCCCGTGGGCCACGCGACGGTGCGCGCGCGCGTCCTGCGCATGGATGTCGGCCGCACGCGCGTCTACCTTCTCGACGCCGATCTGCCGGAAAACGCGCCCGAAGACCGCCAGCTCACCGAGGGTCTCTACAAGGGCGAGCCGCACCTGCGCATGCGCCAGCAGGTGCTCCTTGGCGTGGGCGGCATGCTCGCGCTGCGCGCGCTCGGGATCGCGCCGTCGAAGATCCACCTGAACGAAGGTCACGCCGCGTTCGCCGCGATCGAGATGCTCGCCGAGTTCCGCGCTGGCGGCATGTCGCACGCCGACGCCGTGAAGGCCGTGCGCGCGCGCGCCGTGTTCACCACGCACACGCCCGTCGCCGCGGGCCACGACCGCTACGGCGTCGACATGGTGTGCGACGGACTCGCGCAGACGCTTGCGAAGGGCGGCATCTCGCGCGAGGACCTCGAGTCGCTCTCGCGCGAGAACCCGGCCGACGCGAAGGAACCCGTCTGCATGACGGTTGTCTGCCTGCGCCTCGCGTCGAAGGTGAACGGCGTGGCGAAACTGCACGGCGAAGTCAGCCGCGCGATGTGGCAGAAGGCCTACGGCGCGAAGAAGGCGAAGGACGTGCCGATCACGCACGTCACGAACGGCATCCACACGCCGACCTGGCTCGACCCGCACGCGCGCGCCTTCTGGAAGAACGAGTGCGGCTTCGACGCCTGCGCGCCGACCCCGCGCAACAAGGGCTGGAAGCGCGCCATCGACGCCGACCCCGCCGCGTTCTGGGCGATGCGCGGCACGCTGCGCGCGGGCCTTGTCCGCTTCGCGCGCGAGCGCCTCGTGCGCGCGGCCGAACGCCGCGGCGAAGGCCCGCTTGCGCTCGACGAGTTTGCGAACGCGCTCGACCCCGCGGCGCTCACGATCGGTTTCGCGCGTCGCTTCGCCACCTACAAGCGCGCGCCGCTTCTCTTCACCGACATCGCGCGCCTCGCGAAAATCGTGGGCGACGCGAAGAGGCCCGTTCAGTTCATCTTCGCGGGCAAGGCGCACCCGCGCGACCTCGGCGGACAGACCTACGCGCGCACGGTCTTCGAGATGACGCGCCACCCCGCGCTGCGCGGCAAGGTCTTCCTCCTCGAGGAATACGACATGTCGGTCGGCCGCGCGCTTGTCTCGGGCTGCGACGTGTGGCTCAACAACCCGATTCGCCCGCACGAGGCGAGCGGCACGAGCGGCATGAAGTCGCCGCCGCATGGAGGCATGAACTGCTCGATCCTCGACGGCTGGTGGCCCGAGGGATTTGTCGCGCAGAAGGGCGCGAAGGGGCGCCACGGCTCGGGGACGAACGGTTGGTCGATCGGCGAGGCCGACGACGGGACCTTCAACGAGGCCGATGCGCACGGCGCGGGCGCCGCGCGCGACAAGCGTGACGCGGAGTCGCTCTACACCATCCTCGAGAAGAGCCTGGTGCCGGAGTTCTACGACCGCGGCCGTGATGGACTGCCGAAGAAGTGGATCGCGCGTGCGCTCGCAAGCGCGGCGACGGTGTCGGACTTCTTCTCGACGCATCGCATGGTGGCGGAGTACGCGGAGAAGTCGTACGTCTGATTGAGCGCTCGCGACTCGCTTCGCTTTCGCTCGCTCTGGTCAGGCTCGCCGCGAGTGAATCGCGGCGGCCTGGAGACGTCGGGGTCGGACACCACGGGTGCCCGGGGACGCGAGTCCCCGGAACGACACGCGTCGGAGTCGAAGGCTGATATTTTGAGCGGTCGCGGCGTGTTTGAGCGCTCGCGACTCGCTTCGCTTTCGCTCGCTCTGGTCAGGCCGGGCGGAGTAAATCCGCCTCGGCCTGGAGACGTCGGGGTCGAAGGCTGACATTTTGAGCGGTCGCGGCTGCGGCCGCTCCCTCTGGTGCTGACCACGCCAAAGGCGGCTGCCGCAAGCAGCCGCCGCGAGAGACTGAGCGCGCCGCTCAATTCAATGCTTGCCAGAGGATCGTCGTTCCCGCCG
>JBIKXP010000096.1:0-11434 GCA_044355685.1 Phycisphaerales bacterium | reverse complement strand
TCGAGCGCGCGCTTCCCATCCTGCTTGGCCACGATGCACGAGATCTTGATTTCGCTCGTCGTGATGTTGTGGATCGAGATGCCAGCCGCGCCGAGCGCCGTGAACATCTTGCTCGCGACGCCGACGTGGCTCTTCATGCCGGTTCCGACGACCGAGATCTTGGCCAAGCCGATCTCGATCGCAAGTTCGCCGGTCCCGACGCGATCGAGCACCTGCGACGCGGCGATCTTGACATCGGCGAGCTCAGAGTGATCGACCGTGAACGAGATCGATGCGATCTCGCCGAACTCCGTCTGCACGATGTCGTCGACGAGGATGCCCGCCTTGGCGACCGCGTCGAACAGCATGCCTTGGACGCCCGGATTGTTCGGGATGCGACGCAGGCTCACGCGGCCGAGATCGGCCTTGAGCGCGGCGCCGACGACCATGACTTCTTCCATGTCGGGAGTCTCCCTGCAGATGAGCGTGCCCTCGTCGGGCCGTTGGCTGTGTCGAACGTGGATGGGCACGCCGTAACGCTCGCCGAAGAGCACGGCGCGCGGGTGCATGACCTGCGCGCCGAGGAGCGCGAGCTCAAGCATCTCCTCGTAGCTGATGCGCGTGAGCTTGGACGCCGCCGAGACAAGCCGCGGATCAGCGGTGTAGACGCCGTCGACGTCGGTGAAGATCTCGCAGACACCGCCCGTCTCGCCGACCTTCAGCGCGCTTGCGATCGCCACCGCCGTCGTGTCGCTGCCGCCGCGGCCAAGCGTCGTGATCTCGCCGGACGCCGACGCGCCTTGGAATCCGCAGACGACCGGCACGCGCCCGAGTCCGAGTTCCTCGTCGAGGCGCGCGCGCGCGACCCCTGTCACTCGCGCGTTCCCGTGCACGCCGTCGGTCGTGATGCCGGCCTGCGCTCCCGTAAGGCTCGTGGCGCGGACGCCGATCTCCTCGAGCGCCATCGCGACGAGCGCGACGGACACCTGCTCGCCGGTCGCCATCAGCATGTCGAGTTCGCGTCGCGAGGGCGACTTGGTCACGCGCCCCGCGAGCTCGATCAGTTCATCCGTCGTGTGGCCCATCGCGCTGACGACGACGACCACGTGGTGTCCTTCGTCACGGCGTTCCTTGATGCGCATGGCGCAGCGCGCGATCCTTCCCGGATCGCCGACCGAGGTGCCTCCGAACTTCTGCACGAAGATGGCCATGGGCGCTTGGGAATGTACAGAAGTTCCCGACGCGGCGGGAGCATCTCCAGCGAAACCGCGCGTTCGGCACGATCAGGCTTCCGACGCCGCCATCCGGTCGCGCTCGGCGCGCTCGGCGCGCTTGCGGGCGTTCTCGTCGAGGATCTTCTTCCGCATGCGGATCGAGGTCGGGGTGATCTCGACGAGCTCGTCGTTCTCGATGTACTCGAGCGCCGCCTCGAGGGAATAGTCGCGGGCGCCGCGGAGGACGACCGTCTGGTCCTTGCTCGTCTCGCGGAAGTTCGTCAGCGGCTTGAGCCGGGTGATGTTGATGACGAGATCGTTGTCCCGGTTGTGCTCGCCGACGATCTGGCCCGCGTAGACCTGGTCTGCAGGACGAACGCACATCACGCCGCGGTCTGCCAGACCTTCGACCGCGTACGCGGTGACCCGGCCGGTCTCGAGCGACATCATCACGCCGTTCTTCCGCTTCTGGTCCGCGCCGCGGAGCGGCTTGTACCCCGAGAAAGTGTGGTGCATCACGGCCTCGCCACCGGAGGCATTGAGGATGCGGGTCCGGAGGCCGATGAGGCCTCGGGCCGGGATCTCGGCCTCGACATGCATGCGCCCTGCCCGCTCCTCCATCTTGTGGATCTCGGCGCCGCGCGAACCAAGCAGTTCGAGCGATCCGCCGAGCCCCTCCGCGCCGACATCGAGCGACAGCCGCTCGTAGGGTTCGCAGCGGACGCCGTCGATGTCGCGCTCGATGACCTCCGGCTTGCCGACGGTCAGCTCGAAACCCTCGCGGCGCATGTTCTCAAGCAGCACGCCGAGGTGCAGCAATCCGCGTCCGGAGACGTGGAACTCGTCCGCCGTGTCGCCAGGCGACACCCGGAGGGCGACGTTCGTCTCGAGCTCGCGGTCGAGGCGCTCCGAGATCTGCCGGCTGGTGACGAACTTGCCTTCCTTGCCTCCGAACGGACCGTCGTTGATGCGGAACACCA
Source organism: Phycisphaerales bacterium (assembly GCA_044355685.1). Classification (GTDB taxonomy): domain Bacteria; phylum Planctomycetota; class Phycisphaerae; order Phycisphaerales; family SM1A02; genus QWPT01. Next base: position 9,261 of record JBIKXP010000096.1, on the reverse strand, counting down.
TGTGGAGCGTGGGTTCGTCGACCTTCACCCGAGGCATGGGCTGCGGGTTGTCCGGATCGCAGATGGTGTCGCCGATGTCGATCTTGCCGAGGCCCTCGACCGCGCAGAGGTCCCCTGCCCGGATCTCATCGGCCTCGCGGCGCGCCAGTCCCTCGAAGCGGTTGACCTTGAGCACGCGCGTCTTGCGCACGCTGCCGTCGGCGCAGCAGATCGCGACCTGCGAGCCGCCCTTCAGCACGCCGCTGTAGACGCGGCCGATGCCGATGCGGCCGACGTAGTCGCTCCACGCGAGGTTGGTGACGAGCACCTGCAACGGCGCCGTCTCGTCGCCGCTCGGAGCCGGTACGCGCTCGACGATCTCCTGGAAGAGTTCGTCGACGCCCTTGTCGCGGGTGTTGATGTCGCGCGCGGCCCAGCCGTTGCGGCCCGACGCGTAGATGATCGGGAAGTCAAGCGCATGATCGTCGGCGCCGAGGTCGATGAGCAGGTCGAAGACCTCGTTGACCACTCCTTGGACGCGGGCCTCCGGCTTGTCGCACTTGTTCACGACGACGATCGGCTTCAGTCCGAGTTCGAGCGCCTTCGAGAGCACGAAGCGCGTCTGCGGCATCGGGCCTTCGAGCGCATCGACGAGGAGGAGGCAGCCGTCCGCCATGCGGAGCACGCGCTCGACCTCGCCGCCGAAGTCGGCGTGGCCCGGCGTGTCGAGGATGTTCACGCGGTAGACCTCGCCGCGGTGCTTGCCTTCGCGGATCGTGTAGGTGACCGCGCAGTTCTTCGCGAGGATGGTGATCCCCCGCTCGCGCTCGAGCGGGTTCGAGTCCATGACGCAGACCTCGCCGGACGCGCCGAGTTCGACGACTCCCGACTGGGAAAGCATGGCGTCCACGAGCGTGGTCTTGCCGTGGTCGACGTGGGCGATGATTGCGATGTTGCGGAGTTTCGGGTCTGCCATGGGATCGTGCTTCCCCGAAATGGGGAAAGACGACAAGTGTAGCACGACCTGCCCTCTCCCCACCGCAACGCCGCGCATTCTTTGCGGAAAGCGGGTTCTCAGATCCCGTAGAGGGGCCGGAGCTTGCCCTCGAGATGCCGCATGAGCGGCTCTGACGAAAGCGGCTTGCCGGTGACGCGCTGCACGAGTTCAGATGGCGTGAAGCGGCGTCCGTGGGCGTGGATGTTCGCGTTCAGCCACGTCTTGAGCGGCGCGAATTCGCCGCGCGCAAAGTCGTCGGCGAGACCGGGAATCTGCTGGCAGGCAGCCTCGAAGAACTGGGACGCGTACAGGTTGCCGAGCGTGTAGGTCGGGAAATAGCCCATCGCGCCCATCGACCAGTGGATGTCCTGCAGGCAGCCGCGTCGATCGTCCGGCACGTCGAGTCCAAGATAGTCCTTGTAGAGCCTGTTCCAGATGCTCGGGATGCCGTCGACCTCGAGGCTGCCTCCGATCACGGCGCGCTCGATCTCGAAGCGCACCATGATGTGCAGGTTGTAGGTCGCTTCGTCGCTCTCGACGCGGATGAAGCCCGGCTCGACCACGTTCGCGGCGCCGTAGAGCTGGTCGAGCGAGAAGCGCGCGCACTCCGGGCCAATGAGCTTCGGCAGTTCGCCGCGCAGCCACGACCAGAAAGCCCTGCTCCGGCCGACCTGGTTCTCCCACATGCGGCTCTGGCTCTCGTGAATGCCGAGCGAGACCGATTCACCGAGCGGCGTACCAACGCGCGCGAAGGGAAGCCCCTGCTCGTAGATGCCGTGGCCGGCTTCATGCATCGTCGAGCCGAGTGCGTCGTTCACGCAGCGCTCGTTGTAGCGGGTCGTGAGTCGCACGTCGTTGCAGTGCGAGCCGGAGCAGAACGGATGCGTCGAGCGGTCGAGGCGTCCGCGCTCGAAGTCGAAGCCGATCTGCTCGGCCACGAAACGCGAGAGCGCCTCCTGCAGCGCGATCGGGACGAAGAAGTCGTTGAAGTCGTTCGAGGGCTTCTGCTTCGCCGCCGTCAGGTTCGCCACGAGGTTCTGGAGCCGCGGGCGCAGTGGGTCGAAGACGGCCGCCACCGAGCGCGCGGTGCAGCCCGGTTCGTAGAGATCTGCGAGCGCGTCCCACCGCTCGCCATCCTTCGGGTAGCCGAAGCAGTCGGCCTGGGCGCGGAGCAGCCCGACCAGTTTCTCGAGCCACGGCGCGAACATCGCGAAGTCGCTGGCGGCGCGGGCCTGCGCCCAGTGATGCTTCGCGATGCTCGAGACGCGCGCCATCTCCTCGACGAGCGTGGACGGCAACTTTGTCGCCTTCCCGTAGTCGCGCCGCGCCTCGCGCACCAGCGCGGCGGTCTGCGCGTCGGCCATCGCCCCGCGGTCCTGTTCGACCGCTGAGATCAGATCGCCACGCTCGTTCGAGCTGGCTCGCTCGTGCACGATGCGCGCAAGCAGCGCTTGCTGGCGCGCGCGCCATTCGATGCCGCCGGTCGGCATCATGGTTTCCTGATCCCAATCGAGGATGGCGTTCGAACTCGAGAGGAGCGAGGTTTCCTCGACGTGGCGGACAAGGGCGTCGGTGGCCGAGGCTGCGAGCGTGGTCATGGTGTTTCTCCGGGGAAGGGCCGATCAAGAGTGTACGCGACCCACGACGCAAATCGGCGCGCCTTGCGGGCGCGCCGATCGGGGTTTGCGTGGGTCGGGAAGAAGCCGCTTACTGGCTCTTCTTCTCAGTGGTCGCGCCGGCGTCGGCACCCGTGGGCTTCGAGACGGGGCTCACCGGCTTCAGGATCTCGATCAGCTTCGTCTTGTCGCCGGTCGTGCGGGCCATCGCGTGGTCGAGCGCGGTGAAGTTGCGCGCGTCGACGGCGGCGGGGTCGGCCTTCGCAGCGAGGAGCAGCGCGACCTTGTCCGCCGAACCGCTCTGGGCGGCGAGGTGGAGCGCGGTCATCTGCAGCTTGTTGCGGACGGTCACGTCGGCACCGGCGTCGAGCAGGATCTTCATGCTCTCGGGCTTGCCCGTGCGTGCAGCGCGGAGGAGCGGAGTGTCGCCGGTCTGGCGATCCGCGGCCGCAAGATCGGCGCCCGCCTTCACCAGGGTCTCGACCGTCTGGGGCTGACCGAGCCCGGCGGCCCAGATGAGCGGAGTCCAACCGTTGTCGTCGACCGACTTCACGTTCGCCCCGCGCTCGATGAGGTAGGCAACCGTCTCAGGTCGACCGAAACCAGCGGCCCACAGGAGCGGGGTCGACTTGATCTGGTCCTGCACGTTGATGTCGGCGCCCTTCTCAACGAGGTACTTCACGATCTCCGGGAAGGTCTCGACTGCGCCCCAGATCGGGGTGCGACCCTGGCGATCCTTCAGATTCGGATCTGCCTTCGCGGCGAAGAGCGCCTCGAGGGCTTCCTTGTTGCCGCCCTTCGCGGCCCAGTGGAGCGCGGTGCGTCCACCGGCGCGATCCTGCTCGTTGACGTTCGCGCCACCGGCGATGAGCGCCTGCACCTTCGAGAGGTCGCTCGCGCGGACTGCGGTGATGAGTTCCGTGGTGCCCGGGCCCGGCGCCGCCTTCGGTGCGGTCGGTGGCGTCTGACCAGCATCGGATGGGGTGAGCGAACGGCGGATCAGCGAGGTCAGCTGGGCGGCCTTCGGATGGTCGGTCTTGACGACGACGCGCTTCTGCCGACCAGACTCTTCCCACGCAGCCCAGTCGATCTCGAGCACGTGCTTGAGCGCTGCCTCGGTCGGCATCTTGCGAACGATCGCCGGGGTGATCTCGGTGATCTTGAAGGCGGTGCCATCGAGCGACTCGAGCGTGAGCGGGCTCGCCGGGCTCGCGGCCATGTCGACCGGCTGCTCGAGCATCTCGGGCGCGATCGAGACGAAGGCGACGACCTGGCCTTCGACGGTCAGAACCGCGGAGGGTTGATTCTCGATGACGAAGGTCACCTTCTTGCTGAGCGTGATGCCGGCCTTGTCGCCGGGCCGCATCGTGATCTCGCACTCACCGAATGCGCCGGGAGCGATGGGCTCCTTCGGCCACACCGGGGTGGTGCAACCGCAGCCGGGGACGGCCTGCGTGATGCGGATGGTCTGATCCGAGATGTTCCGGATCTTGACCGTCATCGACTTCGCTTCGCCGGCGATCATCTCGCCGAGGTTCGCGATCGGCGGATCGAACTCGACGACGGCCTTGCCCTCGGCAACCGGTCCACTCTGCGTGGGCACCAGCTGCGGGGCGTTGGCCGGCGGGGTCGACGACCACGGCGGCACGTCCTGGCCGGTACCGTTTGCGGGGCTCACCTTCTCGACACCGGAATCCGGAGCCGGCGCTGGGCTCGGAGCGGCCGATGGGCTGAGCGTTGGCTTGTTCTGCTTCTGCGGCGGATTCTTTGGCTTCGCGGGAGCATCGCTGCCGGCCTGCGCGAGAGCTGCCGGGGATGCGAACGCCACGGCGCCGACCATCAGGAACGGCGCGACGAAACGGGTGAGCGAGCAAGAGCGGGCGAACATGCGTTGCTTCCTTGTGAGGAGTCCGAGGAGGAGTCCGGTTGACGTCGCGGATGGAACAGATGCGAAGTCGGTGCGAGTCGAGAGATTCGTGCGAGTTTTTGCTTGATTCGGTTGGTCGCCACGATGCGGGGCTTGCGAGTCGGGGCTTGCGAGTCGGGGCTTGCGGGAGTGGGATCCGGCACGACTCGCGGGCGGATACCCGGTCGAGCGATCACCCTGTATCGGACTCCGTACCGATCCGGTTTGGTCGGAGTTGCACGATTTCAGTCTACCGACTGCGGCGCCAATCTCGGGTTCCCCGGTCAATTGGACGGCAAAGCCGTCGACCCTGCGCGAGAGGGCCGATAGGATGTCTGGCTTCCGGCGGTTTCTCCGCCGTCTCACCGGACTCTTCCGGCCATCGGCACCCTCCCGTCCATCGGGCCTCAGAATCTCAGAGTTCCCATGTCCAGCACCGCCCAACCCGAGCACCTTGTCCGCCCCGCCCTTCGCCGCATCCATCCGGTGCCGCTGCAGAAGGACAATCAGGTGTTTCTCGGACTTCAGGATCCCCTCATGCTGCAAGGGCAGATGATGGTGGTTCCTCCGCCTGCCTTCCAGGTGATGCAGTTCTTCAACGGCGAGCGGACGGTCGAGGAGATCTGCAAGACGATCGGTGCGGCCGACCCGAAGCCGCTCGAGGATCTCGTTGCGAAACTCGATGAGTTCGGACTGATCTGGGGACCGACCTGCGAGGCGCTCGAGGAGCGCAAGAAGGGCGAGCTCTACACCACGGGCGCGTTCCCGGCTGGCGCCACCCGGATCCTCGGCGAGGATCCCGCAGCGATCCGCGCGCAGCTTGAGAAGTGGCTCGACGAAGCGGAGGACGCGGAGATCGACGGCGCGATCGCCGGCGTCGTCACGTGCCACCTTGACTACGCGCGTGGATATCCCGTGTACGCGTCGAGCTACCGCACCATCGCGAAGTCCGCGAAGCCCGATCGCGTGGTGCTGCTTGGCAGCAACCACTTTGGGCTTGGCGACGGCGCGGTCGTCTCCGATCTCGGCTTCGAGTCTCCGCTCGGCCGCATCCCGTCGGATCGAGCCCTCATCGAGCGGCTGCGCGCGGCGTCGGGCGAGAAGCTCTTCAAGGACATCCTCGATCATCTGCCCGAGCACTCGATCCAGCTGCAACTGCCGTGGATCCAGCACCTCTTCGGTTCGGTGCCGGTGCTGGCGGCGCTCGTGCCCGACCCGAACACGGGGCTGATCGCGGACGACGGCGCGCGCATGGGCACGGAGGACTTCATCTCCGTTCTCGGCAGCGCGCTCGCGGCCGAGGGCGGCAGCACGCTCTTCATCTGCAGCGCCGATCTTTCCCACGCCGGGCCGGCCTTCGGTGAACCGACGCCTGTGGACGCGAAGCGCCGCAAGGACGTCGAGGCGCTCGATCGAAGCCTCATGCGCGCCTACATCGCCGATGCAAGCGGATTCGTCGCGCAGATGCGCGAACTCAAGAACCCGACCCGCTGGACCTCGGTGGGCGCGCTCTACGCAGCGGCCCGGCTCGCGCGTCCGAAGAGCATCGAGTTGGTGGACTACCGCCAGGCCGTCGACGAGCAAGGCAACGGCCTCGTCTCCGGCGCGTCGATGGCCATGCTGGCCTGATCGGCGATGATCGCGGTCGTCCAGCGTTGTCTCCGCGCGGAAGTGCGGGTTGCCGGCGCGCGCGTCGGTGCGCTCGGGCCGGGCGGCGGCTTGGCCGTCCTGCTCGGGGTCGAGGTCGGTGACCTGCCCGCGCAGGCGCGGAAGATGGCGGACAAGCTTCTCAAGTTGCGCATCTTCAACGATGCCAACGGCAAGATGAACCTCGCCGCATCCGACGTCGGCGGCACGTTTCTCGTCATCAGTCAGTTCACGCTCGGTGGCGACTGCAGCGGCGGAAATCGGCCGAGCTTCACGCGCGCGGCGCGGCCGGAGGTTGCGGAACCGCTGGTGGATCTCGTCGTATCCTCGCTGCGCGACTGCGGCGCCCATGTCGAGACCGGGCGCTTCCGAACCGAGATGGAAGTCGACCTCGTGAACGACGGACCTGTCACGCTGATCGTCGAGGTCCCGCCGGACGCCGGCGCGTGACCGCGACCGTGTTCACGATGCGCGCGGCGGAACCGGTCGGCCTGCAAGTTCGAGCGCCTTCTGGAGATCGCTCCACACCTGGCCTCGGGTTTCGACCGTGTAGTTCCGCAGGAGATACGCCGGGTGGAACGTGGGCATCACCGGCACTTCGAAGGGAGAACACTCCGCAAGGCCAAGCGTGACGCGCGCGGCAACGCCGCGAAGCCGCGTGATGCCGAGTTCGGTTCCGAGCAGCAGTTTCGTCGCCGGCCCGCCGAGCGTCACGATCACCTTCGGGCGAATGATCGCCAGCTGCGCGAGGAGGTACGGTCCGCAGCGCTCGACCTCGGGTGCGAGCGGCGTGCGGTTCCCCGGTGGCCGCGCCTTGAGCACGTTCGCGATGTAGACATCGCCTCGTTCGAGGCCCATCGCGCGGATCATTCCGTTCAGTTTGTCACCGGCCGGCCCGACAAACGGTCGGCCCGTCTGATCCTCGGTCTCGCCCGGCGCCTCTCCCACGAAGACGAACTCAGCCTCGGGGTTGCCTTCTCCGAAGACAAGCTGCGTCCAACCCGTGGTCTGGGTGCAGTGCGGGCACTCCCGCGCGTGCAGTTGCTGAAGCGCCGCGAGGCGCTCCGCGCGAGTATCCCCCGCTGGCGGCACGATGGAATCGGCGAGGACAGCCTTCGCATCGGATCCGCTCGCGGGCGACGAGGAAAGTGCAGCCGCGCGCGCGGCAAACGAGGGACGGACTGGCTCCGCCGACACTTCCCGCGCGAGAGGCTCGGTGCGAGACGCGCCGGCATTCGACCCGGGCTTCGGGTTGAAGAGTTCGGCGTCGAACCTCGTGCGCATCTCGGGCGCGGTCTTCGGCTCGACGAGTTGAGGCGTACCGGCGGACGCATCGTCATGGATAGCAGCGCCGCTGGCGACGTCGCCTACGACGCTGCCCACGTCGTCGCCCACGACGCTGCCCACGACGTCAGCCCGTGCCGGAAGCAACACGTCGTCGACACCGAGCAGAAGATCCATCTCGACCTCGAGCGCTCCCCGCCGGATGTCCCGCTGCGACGTGCTCGGGCTTCCGCGTTGCGCGTCGCGCCGAGGTAGTCCGGCGACGTCTGTTCCGGTGGCGTGAGGCGATCGGCTCGACATGATCGGAGGCATCAGGCTTCAACAGGCGGCCAGTCCGCGTCACGCACTGGAGGCGCGCGCAGCGTCATGGCGCGTACGGCGAGGACCGCTGGGCTATTCAGCGCTTGCGCTGGACGCCGTCGCGAAGGCCGCCGTCGCGCGAACCGCGCTTCACATCGCCCTTGCCGCCCTTGGTCGACTTCGGCGTCACGATCTGGATCATCGACTGGGTGCGAAGCACGAGGCCGCAATCCGAGCGGAGGTGATAGCCCTGCACGTGGACTTCCGTGCGGAAATGCTGCACGTCGACGAGGGATAGATTCGGCTTGCCCGCCGAATCCGTCCACGCCGCGAAGAGCGAGTCGTTCTCGCGCGCGTGCTGCATCATCTCCTTGTAGGTGCCAAGGTAGAGGTGATCGGACAGCGTCTCGGTCTGCATGGTGGTCATGTAGACGAGGTTGTCCGCGATCTTCTCCTCGAAGTCGCGCTCGCCGGCGCAGGGAAGCGCCGCGATGAGGCCGCGATCCGGGATCTGGTCGATGTGCTCGACGACGATCTCCGACATGCAGAAACCGTTCAGCTGGAAGCGAAGGCTATGGCCTCCGCGGAAAATCCAGGCCTCGGTCTCGTAGTCGCCGTGCTGCACGCGCTGGCGACCCTCGATGCCGAAAAACTCAGGATGAAGCGCCTTGCGAAAGGCGAGCAGGTGATAGCTCTGCAGACTGGTCGCCTTCGACATTGCACCTCCAAGTTGGTTGACGAGACCCGGCCTCAGGTCCCCGTTTCTTTGATCCCCATTCTTGACTTCCCCACTCTTGAGATCCCCACTCTTGAGATCCCCACTCTTGAGATCCCCGTGCCTTTGGTCGCCTTGCCGCGCATCCAGCTGGGACGCGCCTGAAACTGCATGCTGGGCGGCCGCGTTGCCTGCGGCCGTGAAGCCGGGCTGCGCGGGATTCGCGTTCGAAGGCGTCGTGCCTTCAGCGCGGAGGTTGTTCGTGGCGTCGCGGCTTCCCTGCTGGGAACCAGCGGGTGCGGACGGCTTCGCCCCGGGGCTGAAGGCGTTGGGGCTGGAGGCGTTGGGGCTGGAGGCGTTAGGGCCTGAAGCATTGGGGCCTGAAGCATTGGGGCCTGAAGCATTGGGGCCTGAAGCATTGGGACTATGACTGCTACGTTCGTGCTGCATGGCTTCCTGCGCGGTTCGAAAGGCAGTGTTCCTGACTGCCCGTTAAGGTCCATCCCGATTCACTCGGCAGGAGGCGCTCGATACGCCTTCGGTCTGCCTTCGATCTGTCTTCAACCTGGCTTCACACTCTGGCTTCACTGCGACTCTGCTCGCCAACTCGTGCGGTCGGATCGGCGCCAACCGAGGCGAGCGGCTCAGACGATCCCGACTCGCGATGGAGGAAGAATCGATCCGCTCCTCGCGAGTCCTCACTTGCGAGTCCTCACTTGCGAGTCCTCACTTGCGAGTCCTCACTTGCGAGTCCTCACTTGCGAGTCCTCACTTGCGAGTCCTCACTTGCGAGTCCTCACTTGCGAGTCCTCACTTG
>JBIKXP010000288.1:0-3427 GCA_044355685.1 Phycisphaerales bacterium | reverse complement strand
CGGTGGTGGCTGGTGTTGGCCAAACGGCACGAGTCCCGTCTCGCGGCTTGAGGGGCGACATGCTGTCCATCTAAGTTCTGTCTGACGGATACCCGCCCGGCGAGAAGAGACGGAGCCTTGTCGGGTCATTTATACTCATTGTCGTGGTCGTTGATGCTCCGTTCTGGGTTCTGTCTGATGGGAAGGATGAAGTCGGCCCCGGGCGCCGGTTGCTTTGTGAGGCCTGACTCTGAATAGGTCATTGTAACTTGATGGTGCCCTGATCGCGCTCGCCTTTGACGGCGGTCGCTACCCTCCCCAAATGCGCGTCGTGAGCCTGTTGCCCTCCGCCACCGAGATCGTGGTCGCCTCCGGAGGTGCCGATCTTCTGGTGGGTCGCAGCCATGAGTGCGACTTCCCGCCGTCGCTTGGGCACCTTCCGGTTCTCACGAAGGCGCGGACCCACGGCGGATCATCGGCGTCGATCGACGCCGAGGTCAGCGCCAGCCTCTCGTCCGGCCAGAGCCTGTACGACCTGGACGAGCGTCTGCTCGCAGAGCTCAGGCCCGATGTGATCGTCACACAGAACCTCTGCGAGGTCTGCTCTATCGACCTGCGGACGGTCGAGCGGGTTGCGGCCTCGCTCCCCCGCCGACCGACCGTGGTCAGCCTCGACCCAAAGACGATCTTCGACGTGTTCGACGACATCCTCACCGTGGGTGCTGCGATCGGGCGCGCCGACGCCGCCGAGCGCGCGATGGTCGAGCTCCGGGCCCGCTACTGGAGCGCCGTCGACTTCGTGAACCCCTACATCCCCGGTCCCGAGGTCCTGTTCCTCGAATGGTGCGACCCGCCGTTCGTCGGGGGGCACTGGACGCCAGGCCTCATCGAGGCTGCGGGCGGAAGGCACTCGCTCAACGTGCTTGGCGCGGAGAGCCGACGTGCGACGCCTGAGGAGATCCTCGAATCGGCGCCCGAGCGCGTCATCATCTCGTCGTGCGGCTTCGATCTTGCGCGCACGCGCGTCGACTTCGATGAACTCGTGAAGACGCGGTGGTGGCCGCTCCTTCCCGCGGTGCTCGACGCGTCGCCGCGCGCGGTCGCACTGGTCGACGGGAATCAGATGTTCAACCGCCCGGGGCCGCGCCTCGTCGATGCGTTCGAGTGGCTCGTCGGTTGGCTGAACCAAAGGGATGAGCTGATTCCGGCGGATTTCCCGGCGGTGTATCCATTCGCCGAGCATGCGCGCGCCTGACTTCGAAGGACGGCGCTTCAGGAAATCGTGTGGGTGAACTGCGATGGAGGCGCCGATCGGGCTCCGGTGTTCTCACGGAGGCACGGAGGAAGGACGAGAACACGAAGACTGCGAGCGATGCGAGGACGCGGAAAGACGCGACAAGACGCGAGAAGTCATCCCTCCTCTTCGCCGAGGCCGCCTCTGCGTCTCTGCGAGAGCATCCGATTCCCAGGGGCTGGCGCAGCTCATGGACCTTCAGGCCTGAGGGATTGTCAGGTCTGAGGGATGTTCAGGCCCGAAAGGGCCACAGGCAGTTCCGAGCCCCTCGGTTCCTCGCCCAGTGCGTTCTCCACGGCCGCTGCGCCACTGTGCTTCTGTGCCACTGTGCTTCTGCGCCTCCGTGCCTCCGTGCCTCCGTGAGAGACCTCAAGACCGTCAGCCGCGCGCCCGACTGTCGCGCGACTGCCCAAAAGGCAGCGACCGGGGCTGTCTTGACCGCTTCGGCAACCGAAATCGCCCTCCGAGCACCGAAGCCGCTGGCGCGGACTTTGCGTTTCGCCTCCACCTCCCGAACGTCGGGAAAGAAAAGAGAGCACCACACCATGCGATTCGACAAGTTCACCACCCTCGCCCAGGAAGCCATCTCCGCCGCGCAGAACGTCGCTGCGAGCGCCACGAATCCTGAGATCACGCCGCTGCACCTGCTGGCGGCGTTGCTTGCCGAGAAGGGTTCGAACGCGGCCACCATTCTGCAGAAGTCCGGTGTCGACGCCGCTCGAGTCGCAAGCGTTGCCGACGCCGAGCTGCGTCGCCTTCCCAAGGTGCAGGGCGCAACGCCGGGCAATGCCTCGCGCGAACTCATGGAGGTGCTGGCCACCGCCGAGCGGGATGCGCAGAGGATGAAGGACGCGTACGTGTCGACCGAGCATCTCCTGCTCGCGCTTGCCGATGTCAAGAGCGGCGCGAAGGAAGTGCTGTCGACGCTCGGCGTCGACCGCAAGCGCGTGCAGTCCGCGGTCGACGCGATCCGCAAGGCGTCGGGGGTGACGAACGTCACCGACCAGAACGCTGAGTCGACCTACGAAGCGCTCAAGAAGTACGGCATCGACCTTGTCGAGAAGGCGCAGCAGGGGAAGATCGATCCGGTCATCGGCCGCGACGAGGAGATCCGCCGCTGCATGCAGGTGCTGTCGCGGCGCACGAAGAACAATCCCGTGCTCATCGGCGAACCCGGTGTCGGCAAGACAGCGATTGCAGAAGGTCTTGCAATCCGCATCGTGAACGGCGACTGCCCCGAGTCGATGCGCGAGTCGCGCATCGTGGCGCTCGACGTCGGCCAGCTGCTTGCGGGTGCGAAGTACCGCGGAGAGTTCGAAGAGCGTCTGAAGGCCGTGCTCCGCGAGGTTGCGTCGAGCGAAGGCCGCATCATTCTCTTCATCGACGAACTCCACACGATCGTCGGCGCCGGCCAGAGCGAGGGCGCCGTCGGCGCAGGGCAGCTCTTGAAGCCGGCGCTCGCGCGCGGCGAACTGCGTTGCATCGGCGCGACGACACTCGACGAGTACCGCAAGCATGTCGAGAAGGACCCCGCGTTCGAGCGGCGGTTCCAGCCTGTGTTCGTGGGTGAACCAAGCCTCGCCGACACCATCGCGATCCTGCGCGGCCTCAAGGAGCGCTACGAGACGCACCACGGCGTGCGCATCCAGGACGGCGCGATCGTCTCGGCTGCGACCCTGTCGCAACGCTACATCGCAGACCGATTCCTGCCCGACAAGGCGATCGACCTGCTCGATGAGGCCGCGTCGAAGCTGCGCATCGAGAACGACTCGATGCCGGCGGAGCTCGACGAGATCAAGCGCCGCGTGATGCAGCTCGAGATCGAGCGCGAGGCGCTCAAGCTCGAGAAGGACCCGGAGAGCAAGAAGCGCCTGTCCGCAATCGAGGAGGAACTCGCCGACTTCAACGAGAAGGACCGCGCGATGACCGCGCGATGGGAGATCGAGAAGAAAGAACTCGACGCGGTGAAGAGCGTGCAGGCCGAGATCGAGAAGAAGAACATCGAACTCGAGCAAGCGAAGCGCCGCGGCGACTTCGAGAGCGCGTCGCGCATCCAGTACGGCGACCTGCGCGATCTCGAGCAGCGGCTGAAGGCGGCCGAGGAGTCGTTCCGCCGCCGCCAGGCCGAAGGCACCGCGCTTGTGAAGGAAGAGG
>JBIKXP010000287.1:0-3444 GCA_044355685.1 Phycisphaerales bacterium | reverse complement strand
CCACCTCGACGGCACCCCGCGCGAGCACTACGTTCCTTCGCTGCATGTCGATCTGCTCGATCCAGCGCATGCCGGCGTGGACGATCCCGTCTTCCAAGCCGGCATTGCCCTCCTGCAGCAACGCGTTCACTCTGAAGAATCTGCTCCTGGTTCGCTGCACAGTTTCCCGAGACACCCGTCTGGGACTCGAGGGAACAACGCATGACACCATGATCGAGTCGCGCCACAACACTCCAGTGAGCACGAAGCGCACCCAGACAGGGCGGCGTCCAAATCCAAACCCATGAACCCCCCATTGCTCCGCTTCCGTCCACTCGTTGCGGCCGATCAAGACAGACTGTGGCACTGGCTCCATGTGGCGCTTTGGGATCCTCCGCCGGCGCCGCTGCGGCCGGTCGAGGTCCTTCAGTCTCCTGCCGTGCGCATCTATGCCGAGGGCTGGGGCCGCGAGACCGACTGCGGCGTCGTCGCGGTCGTCGACGGCGTCGATGCCGGAGCCTGCTGGATGCGCGTGCTTCCCCATGGCACGGGGCTGGCGTCGGTCGATGCGGTCACGCCGCAGCTGGGCATCGCGCTTGAGCCCGAGTTCCAGCACAAGGGCCACGGCAAGCCGCTGCTGCGCGAGGCGCTCGCCTGCGCCGCCCGCGCGGGGCACGCGCGGGTCGCGCTCACCGTTCATCCGGAAAATCCGGCTCGGTTCCTGTACCAGAGCTGCGGGTTCGAGCAGGTGGATGTGCGACACGGGTACCTGCTGATGGTGGCGCGGGTGGGGTGAGGGGTTGAAGCGAAGCGTGCGGAGGCGCGGAGCGTGGGCCCCGCGGCGAGTCGTGACCCGATCAGGGCTGTTGGATCCGTGGAGATCTACCGCATCCAGTTTCTGAGACAAGTTGAAGTCGGTATTCACGCGGCCTCCCCGAGGAGGATGCGTCGGTGCGCTGCGGGCGTTCGGTAGCCGATCCGCCCGATGATCCAGTGGTTGTTGAAGCGGCGGGCGAAGTCGCGGAGCGCCCGATTGAGTTCGGCGACGGTCCGGAATCGCTGCAGCCAGAGCAGCTGTTCCTTCAGCGTGCGGATGAATCGCTCGACGCATCCGTTGCCTTCGGGCTGCCGGACGAAGGACGGGCTCGATTCGATCCCAATGGTCCTGAGCTCGTCCTGGAAGGCGTGCGAGATGAACTGGCTGCCGTGGTCGTGGCGGAGCTTGGTGCCCTGCGCGATGCCCACGTCGTAGCGCCCCTTCACGAAGTGCACGGCTTCGCGGAGGCACTCGATCGCCTCCTTCCGCGTTCCGCGACGCGCGGCGTGCACGCCGAGGCACTCGCCCGTGCAGTGGTCGACGACCACGGAGACCGCGGCGTTTCCCTCGTCGGTGAGGCACCCCGTGGCGTCGATGGCCCACATCTCGTCGGGCTTGGCGGTCGTGATCGTGCGGTCGTGCGTGTCGGGGCCGCGCACGCCAGTCGGACGGTCCTGGGCGAGGATGCCGTGCTCGCGCATCACTCTGAGCACGCGGCGCATCGAGGTGCGGACGCCGTGCTCGTGGCGTAGCCGCGCCCAGACCTTGCGGTGGCCTTCGCCGACGAAGAGGTTCGAGGCGAGCACGGCGCGGATCTCGGCGAGGAGCTCGTCGTCGGAGAGGAAGGACTTCGGGCCGCGCTTGGCGGGGATCCTCGGCGCGGCGTCCGTCTGCGCCTTGTGGCGCTGGACGGTGGCGCGGGAGAGCCGCCACGCTCGGCAGACGCGCAGGATGCCGTAGGGCTTCATCGCGGAGGGTGACATCGCCTGGCTCAGAGCGATGGCCTCCGCGGCGGAGGGCGGAGGCCGTCCTCCAGGATCTCGATCTTCTTCTCGAGGAGCTCGATCTGCATGGCCTGGTCGCCGACCTTGGCCTTCAGGTCGTGGATGAAGCCGTCGCGGTGGTCGGGCTCGCGGGACTGGAGCCCGGCCTGCATGCCTGCGAGCGCCTCGTCACGCCACTGGGCGAGCTTGCCGGGCGTGACGCCGAGCTCGCGGCTGAGCGCGTCGAGCGTCTCTCCGCGGAAGAGCCGCAGGACGACCTCGGTCTTGCGGCGGCTGGACCAGCGGCCGCGGTCGGAGGCATGGTCGGATCGGTCGCCTTCGTCGGCTCCGCTCGCGCTCCGCGCTCGCTTCGCCGACGAAGGCGTCTTGTGTCGTGGCTTCTTCATGGTGTCGTGCATTGTGCCCTCGAGTCCCAGATGGGTGTCTCAGGAAACCGTGCAGCGCACCACGGTTCGCTCATCACGTGAGTTCACCGAATCACTGGCGGGGCTGGTTAGCGATAGAAGACGGCCGTCTGTACTGAGACACTTCCTCCCGGCCCGAAGGTCCGCAACGTCAAGTTCCGCCTGTGCAAGCATGAGCAGCTCTTGTCGGCGGATCTCGTTTCGCGCCTTTCCCTCGCGCTTGATTTGCCAGGGCACCAACAGCCTACCAACCCCTTTTCGGCGAGCGTTTCCCAGAGCCTGATTACTAGCTTTTCGCCGGGAAAGTCCACTAGTGGTCTCCTTGGGGCCTAACGCTTAAGGTAACTGGAGCCGCGAAGCGGCGTCCGGCTCACCGCCTTGTTCGGCACGAAAAATGGAACTCACTTTGATGGTGCCTGCGTCTATTGTTGCATTACCTACATCCGTATTCTTTACAAATAAATACGCTCCTGATGGATTGTGCTTTTCGCGGACCTTGAGCATCCATGACAATTGCAGACTGACTGGACTAGTCGGGTATCCTGAGTAACCGCTTGTAAACGTTGGAGCAAATACAACATTTCCAGATTCGTCTGTTTTTGCGTTAACCGTATGATTGTGTGCTATATGAGTGAGCACTACTTCAGTATGAGAAATTGGTAAACCGGTATCCTCCCACACAAACTGAGCCCTTAGCCCTGGATGTTCAATCAACTTGCTAGAGCAGCCAAGGACTGAAAGACACAGGACGCTTATGACGAACCCAGCAATCGTTGTTCTAAGCATATCTAAGTCGCCCTACTTTCTATGAAACCCACTGCCGAACGCCAGCAATCAGCGGCTCGCGACCTTGCGCGAACCATGTCGCCGGATTCTATCGCGAGTCCGCTGCATTGCGTGGTTCGGCGTGCCTTTGAGCGATCACCTCGGCCTCGCGCTTGATGGCTTGACACCGGCCCTCCAACAGCCGCCGCAAGTAGCCGGTCATGAATAGAGCGTCCACCACCCTGACCTGGCCCCCGAAAACTGATCCATCCGCTATGAGAGTCCCGACCGGCCCCGGCTGGGCCGAGGGAGGCTTCGAGACTCTCGATGAAACGGACACGACACACCCCTGAGCAGCTCATCAACAAGCTGCGCGAGGCCGACGCCATGCTCTCGTCGGGCCGCTCGATGGCGCAGGTGCTCCAGCACCTCGGCGTGAGCGAGCAGACCTTCCACCGCTCGCGCAACCAGTACG
>JBIKXP010000286.1:0-3448 GCA_044355685.1 Phycisphaerales bacterium | reverse complement strand
GCGGGAGCGTGACGGAGTTCGTCGTGCCGGTGCCGCCCGCGGTCAGCTTGCGCTGCGAGAGCTCGTTCGCGAGGTTGTGCTCGCGCGCGTCGAGGCGGTCGAGGGCGTCGGTGAACGCGCCGTTTCCAGAGAGGTCGGTGCGGTGCTCGGACCAGTTGCCGAGCATGTCGAGCACCCGTGGCTTGAGCGCTCGCCGCTGCGGCGGCTCGCTCTGGCGATACGAGCACCAGAGGGAGCGGCCGCAGCCGCGACCGCCATCAACGACCCGTGCGCCCTGCCGTACTTCGGTCAGCCGCCCGAGCGCGTCGTACGAGTACTCCCAGTCGCGCCCGAACCACGACGCCCCCGCGCGCCCGTCGCACTTCGACAGGCGGTTGCTCGCGAGGTCGTAGGTGTGGATCTGGTCCACGATCGCTGGACGATACCCAGCGGCCGTGCTTCCCGTCGCGCCGTCGAGCCAGGTCTGGCGCACGACACGCCCGAAGCGGTCGAGCCCCGGGTAGACGCCCTCGGCCTGCATCCCAAAGCGGCTGCCATGACGGCTGAAGACCGTCTCGGATTGCGTCGAGTCGTCGATCTCGCGATACTGCGGGAGTGGGGATCAACAACGCCATCCAAGCCACGGTCGACGACAGCAAGGTCGTAGACTACCTCCTGTCCCCGGTACACCCCGTCGGACGGTTCAAGTGCGTCTTCTTCGAGCGCCTTGGATTCTCGCGCGAGCGTCCGAAGGATCTCGTGGATGCGCTCAAGTCTCACGCGGCCCGCGCAAAGGCTGTCACGACAACAGCATCGCAGTACGGAGAGAAGCAGATCGCGACAGACATCATAACTGGCCCAAACGGGAAGTCTGCGGCGCTCGTCGTCGTCTGGCTGACGCCCCCGGGCGGGAGCGCCCCCAGGCTGGTGACCGCCTATCCTGCGAGGAGAACGCCATGAACGAGAACAACCCGAACGAAGTGCCCTCGGACGAGAAGCCCCCGGACGAGAAGCCCTCGAACGAGAAGCCCTCGAACGAGAAACCGATGACCCACAAGCCGCTCGACACTGTCGTTCTCGCGCGGGATCTTCCCGATTTTGGTCTCCGCGCCGGTGATGTCGGTGCAGTCGTGTTCGTGCTGCCGCCGGACGCCGTCGAGGTCGAGTTCGTGAGCGGCTCGGGCGACACGATCGCCGTCGTCACGCTGCGTTGCGACGAGGTCCGCGCCGTGGCGAACGAAGAAGTCCTCGCCGTGCGGGAGATTCGTCGGTCGGCGTGAAGGTGCGCGGTATCGTCAGGTGCGGTTTGCGAGCGATGTCGGCGTCGACGCTGAAGTCGGCCGACGCGTTCTCGACCGTCGCGACCTGCCGGCCGAGGTCGTCGAACTTCGTCAGCGTGCGGCGGCCGAGGGGGTCGGTGCGGCGGAAGGCGGCGCCGCGGGCGTCGTAGGGCGGCTTGACCTCGCTGGGTCACGAGTCCCAAACGGCTGTCTCAGGAAACTGTGCAGCGCACCGATTCCGAGTCGCCGTGTCACCAGTACCTCGAGAGTTCATCGACTGATGATGCATCCGTTGTTATCTCAAGAGGCGAGTAACGGCGCGGCAAACTCATGGGAGCGAACCAGCCTGGTCCCGCATCGCGCTTTCAGCCGGCGATCTCGCGCAACTGCGTCGCCAGCTTTGGCACGCTCACCGTCGCTGCGCGCCAGACGATGTCGGCGTCGACGCCGAAGTACTGGTGGATGACGACATCGCGCATGCCCGCCATCTCACTCCAGGGGATCGCTGCAAGCGACGCGCGCATCGCAGGAGACACGCCCTTCGCCGCTTCCCCGATCACCGCGAAGTCGTAGAGCACCGCGCGGATCACGAGGTCGTTCCCCGCGAATGCTTTGCAGTCGAGCCCGGCGGTCGCCTTCATGATCCGATCGCACGCCTCGATGATGTCGCGCACGCGCGCCGCGTCGTCACGCGGCATACCGCACTTCCCGAAGGATCGTCTCGCGCACGTCTGGCTTGAGGCCGCCAACGGGAACCACATCGACGCGCGTCCCGAACGCCTGCTCGAGGATGTTCTTGACGGCGACGAGGTCGAAGAGGTCGCCTTCGGCGGTCAACTCGACCAGCACATCGATGTCGGAGCCCGGCTTCGCCTCGCCACGCGCGAGCGAGCCGAACACGCCGATGCGCGCGACATGCCGCGCGGCGAGTTCGGGCGACAGCCGACGGAGTCCGTCGAGGGCCTGTGCGAGAGAGAGCATGGCTTGATTCTAGCCAAAGGCGTCGATGCAGACGCCCTCCCGAAGTCGGGGCGCCTGCACGCTGCCCGCCACCGCCTACCCCGCGCTCGACACCTTCGGCCGCACGCGGCGCATCCTCTGGAAGGACGGCCGCTTCGCGCCCCGCTCATGCCAGTTCGACAATCCGCTGCCCCGACTCGAACGCCGAGATGACCGCAGGCATCCCGCGCTCAAACGCGCTGTGCAGCGCGTCGCGTCGGCAGTTCCCGATCCGCACCCACAGGAGCCGACCTGAGTTGCCTCCACGGTTCGCGAGAAAGAAGAGGTCCTCGTCCTTGCTCACGACGATCCGCTCCTCGCGCGTCGCCCAAGACCACAGCGCCTCATCGCTCGCCGCATCAAGGCCGACCATAGCCACATGCACGCTGTCGTGACCCGCCTCCGCGAGGAGACGGGACAGGCTCGGCGGCAACTGGTTGTCGACCACGAACCTCATGCGACCCGCACGACCGCATGGCTCGTCTGGACGGCGGCGTATGCGATCGCGGCGAGGACGTCATCCCGTTCGAGCGACGGATAGTCCCCGACGATCTCCTCGATCGTCGCACCATTCGCAAGCAGCTCGAGAAGGTCGGACACGCGCATGCGGCTTCCGCGGATGCACGGACGCCCGCCGCACTTGCCGGGCTCGATGGTGATTCGGTCGAGAAGGGAAGGGCTCACGGCGCGAGTATATCTGCGAATCAGCGGAATCGAAGTTCCGCCGCGTCGACGCGAACTACCCCGGCTCCGGCCCCCCGAACTTCACCCAGACCACCTCGGGCGACATCGACTGGGATGAGGGCTGTCCGAAGCTCCGCCTGGCGTCGTCACACGCGGCATCGCGGCTCGCTTCGTCGGCTTCGCCTCGCTGCATCGCTGCGGATGCAGCCGCGCCTCGCCTCCTTGCCATCCGCACGCCGCGCGCGACTTGGGCCGACGGCGGAACTTCGTCCAACCCTCGTACCTCACGGATCACCAGTTCAGCGTCGTCGCGGCCGTCGGCCGCACCGGCACCCTCGCCTTCCGCGTCGCATACGACGCCCATTGAGACTACGGCGAGGCCCGCCACCTCCCCGCCAAGGACATCAATGGCGACGGCAGGGTCGACAAGACCGACACCACCCTCGCCCAGGGCGCCGTCGGCACGACGCTCGGCCAGCTCGGCTACAACCCCGACGCAGACTGGG
>JBIKXP010000095.1:0-11677 GCA_044355685.1 Phycisphaerales bacterium | reverse complement strand
CGGGATCTCGGGCTCGACCCACGAAGGCGTGCGCATCTCGATCGCCACCCAGCCGTGGCCCGCGGTCGACCCCGCGATGCTCGTCGACGACGAGATCGAGATGCCCGTCCAGATCCAGGGCAAGGTCAAGGCGCGGCTCATGGTGCCCGCGAAGGCCGATGCAGCATCGATCGAGGCGCTCGCGCTTGCGCACGCCGACGTCGTGGCCGCGATCGCGGGACGCGCGGTCAAGAAGGTCGTCGTCGTGCCGGGCCGCATGGTGAACATCGTGGTATGAGCCTTTCCCGTTTGGGAAGGCGCGTTCATTGCGGTACGCTTCAGGTCTGATGCGCGCCACGGATTCATCGAAGCCACGTCGTACGGCATCCATGATCGCGCGGCTTGTCGCGCTCGTGGCAGTCTGCGTCGGCGTTGCGGTCTTGACCGGTGGCTGCGGCCGCGAGCGAAGCGAGCTCGAGCGGATCGCGCTTCCCGCCCGCTTTGATGTCGTGCGCGATACCGCGCAGTGGATTCCGGAGTTCGACCCCGTCTGGTGGAAGGCGATCGACGCTACGTACGCCGAGTACGACGCGGATGTGGAGCGCATCGCGCGCGAGCGCTGGGAGCCGTTCGCCCGCGAGATGAGCATGGCGTCGCAGCGCGCGAGAGCCTTCGACCCCGATGACGCCCGCGCGTGGCGATCGCGCCAGCGCTCGATCGACGATGCGCTGGCCCAGGCCGAGCGGGCGTTCATCGCGCAGATCGACGTCGAGTTGCCCGATGGCGCCGATCGCTTCATCGCGCTGCTTGCCGCGCGGGTCGAGTGGCAGCGTGCGAGCGCGGTGTGGTCCGAGGCCAGTCGTCCGTTGCCAGGCCCGCTTGAAGAACTCTCGCGCATCGGTGTGCACGCGGGCGACGATGCCACGGTTCCCGAGGCGACCGAGATCTACCGGGTGCTCGCGCGCGACGCGCGGCGGCTTGCGAACGAGCGCACCAAGGCGTATCTCGACTGGACCGAGGACTTCGTGACGCTCGACGCAACGCTGCGCGAGATGCGGGCCAACTCGCCGAATGGCGCCGGGCGGCAGGTCGATCGCGCCCAGCGCGCGCTTGACCGGCGGCTCGAGGCGATGCGCGCCGTGCGAGCCGAGACGACCGAGGAACTTCGCATGAAGCTGCTCGCCGCGGGCGACCGCTTTGCGCGTGCGATCGCCGACGACACCACCCGCGCCGAGTTTGTCGAACGCGTCGAGGCCGACCTCCACGAGGGAATGTCGACGACGCGGACGATGGAGATGTACGCGCGCCTCGCCGAGCGCGTCATTCTTCGTGCGAAGCCAGATGATCCCGCGCTCATCGAGGCGTTCCGCGCCGATGTGGCGCGCGGACTCGAACTGCAGCGCACGAAGCGCGCGCGGCTTCGGTCGGACGACCCCGCCGAGCGCACGGCGGCATACAAGGAACTCTCGGCGATGCCGGGCGCGATCATCGAGAGCGCGCGCACCAAGCTCGACGACCGGCTCTCCGGCAGGCTCTTCTGGCAGGCGGTGCGGGTCGATCTCGGTCAGGTCGACGAGGACGCGGCGTTTGCCGCGATCTTCGCGGACGACCCGCCGAGGCTCGTCGATCCAAGCCCCGCAGACGCAACCGATGCACTGACCGCGGCGGCCGGCGGTGCGCAGCAACTCGTGGTGTATGGCAGTGGGCTCTCGCCGCGGGTTCTTCGCGTGCTCGCGGCCGGGCTCGGCATCGAGGGCGAAGGCCAGGTCGAGTTCGACGCGATCGTCGCGGACGAGACCGTCCGATTGTCCGAAGCGCTCCAGATCGAGAGCAAGCGCGTGGAGGAGGCGGTGCGGAGCATCGACCGTCGGGGCGAGCCCTTCGCCGACCGCGACCAGATGCGCAGCGCCGTCGGCGAACTCATGGGAATCGTTCGCGGCGCCATGGCGGCAACGCTCGCCGCGAACCGCGCGGCGAACGAGCGTGTCATCGGTGCGGCGGTGCGAGTCGCGGGCGCTTCCGGCGACGAGCCGGTGGTGGCGGAGGCACGCCTCGAGCTTGAGCTGCTCGCGCGCATCGGTTCGCGCGGCCTCGGGCAGCGCTCCGGCAGGGGAGAACTCGAGGGAATCGCGGGCGCGACGGTCGAGTGCCACACCAGCCCGCTTGCGGTCGCGCGTCTGATGGACGTCTCCGATGGCGAGCGTGACGCGGCGATCGCGCTCATCCTGACCCATGCGGAGGAACTCATTGCGCAGGCGGACGCCGCGCGCGCGGGAATGCTCGAGAACCTCGCGGATTTCCTTCGGGTCGTCGCCTCGGGCGAACGTGCCGCCGAGTTCGGCGTGCCGCCGTGGCGCGCGAAGCTTGCAGCTCCCGGTGCGGTCGAGCTGCGCTTCGCGATCGTCGATGAGATCGAGACCGTGCTCGGCCCCGAAGTGGCGCTTGCGTACGGGCGATGCTGGCGCCGCCTCGAGCGCCCCGAGCTTGAGCCGGCGCGGATCGCCGCGATCGCACGCATCGAGTCGATGCTCGGCGCTCCCGGCGTCGATCCGGTGACGAATTCGCTCCTCAGCGCGATCCTCATCGCGTCCGAGGCTTCGCGCGACGAGGCCGTGCGCACCACGCATCGATGGCGCGCCGCGCGTACCGTCGGCGAGCGCATGGATTCCGCCGATCAGTGGCGCAACGCTGCGCCCATCGAACCGGTCGGCGCCTTGCTCTTCAGCCGCATCCGCGATGGCGACGAGCGCGCGGTTGCGCTGTGCCACGCCGCAGCGCGGTTCGCCGGTGCGGACGAAGCGCTTGCCGAGGCGCTCGTGATTCGCGAGCGTCCGATCGTGCGCACGCTGCGCCCGCGATGAGATGCGGGGAGGGCCGACGCGGCCGCCGCCGCTGCTGCCGAGCGACTTGATGAAGTCCATGAGGTTGTTGGTGATGCCGGGGAAGAACGGAACCTCGGAACCGTCGATGATCGGCGCGACAACGCAGACAGCAATGAACACGCGAGCCCAGCCGTTGACGGCCTCCATCGCGTCCTTGGACGCGACTACTCGGTTGGTCCGGCCCCGCCCGCTGGCCGCGCCTATCGGGCGCATGTGTGCGGGTGCGTGCGCGTGGGGGCACCCCCGCCGGGGACATCTTTGAAAGAATATTGAGAACGGGCGCCTTTGCTGCATCTGCGGCTGTTGCATGTGCGACACCTACGCAGCGGCGTCCGCTGTCGACCCGCCTGACCCGGAAGCTCGTTATGCACCGAATCACCCACACCCCGTCCCAGCTCGTCCGGCTTGCCACCGTCGCAGTTCTTCTTCAGATCGTCTTCGGGCTCTTTGCTGGCGAGTGTCTTGCCCAAGGCGCGGACACGCGTTACGTCCGGGCGAATGCCCCCGCTGGCGGCAACGGCACCAGCTGGGCGACGGCGTACAACAACATCAAGACGGCGGTCACCGCCGCGAACTCGAACCAGGGCATCAAGAAGATCTGGGTTGCGAAGGGGACCTACTTCCCCGGTACGACTCGGTTCACGCTGAAGAACAACCTTGCGATCTACGGCGGGTTTGCGGGCACGGAGACGCAGTTCGGGCAGCGCGACATCACGCTCAACGAGACGATCCTGACAGGACAGGGAACGAACGGCATCATCAGCGGCGGCACGACCAACGAGTCGGCGGTCGTCGACGGGTTCACCATCCGCGACGGCTTCGCATCGCAGGGGAACGGCGGCGCGGTGCTCAACGGCAGCGGGACCTTCCGAAACTGCCGCTTCATCAACAACATCGCGGAGGCGAGCGGCGGCGCGTGGTACGGCCAAACGGGGACGCCCCGGTTCATCGCCTGCGAGTTCACCGGCAACGAGTGTGAAGCGGGGGGTGCCGCGATCGAGACGGTCGACGGATCGATCGTCGTGGTCGGCTGTCGCTTCAGCGGAAACCAGGCTCCGTTCGCTGCCATCTATTCGGACACGGGCTCGGTCACCGTCATCGACTCGCTGATCGCGGCCAACAGCGCGGGCGGGGTGCTTACCAACGCTGGACCGGTGTTCATCCGCAACTCGACGATCGTCGCGAACAGCGGGCAGTTCATCGGCAACACGGCGGTGCGCTCGAACGGCGTCATCACCATCGAGAACTCCATCATCCGGCAGAACCAGATCGTGGGGAACTTCACGGCGACCTACTCGTGCCTGCCGACCGCCGCGCCGGGCGCAGGCAACATCAGCGCCGACCCAAAGTTCGTGAACGCGTCGGGCGGCGACTGGCGGCTTGCCGCGAATTCGCCCGCGATCGACGCGGGAAGCGTGTCGCTGCTGCCGACCGACGCCTTCGACCTCGACGGCGATGGCGATGTCGCAGAGAAGCTTCCCATCGACGTACTGGGCAGGCCCCGTCGCTTCGACGAGCCTTCCGTCGCCGACACAGGCATCGGCCCAGCGCCGGTCGTCGACATCGGCGCCACCGAGTACTTCAGCGACTGCAATGGAAACGGCACCTTCGACGCGACCGACATCGCGAACGGTACCAGCGCCGACATCGATGCGAACGGCGTCCCGGACGAGTGCGAGGACTGCAACGACAACAACGTTCCCGATGGCCTCGACATCTCGAGCGGCACGAGCGATGACTGTCAGCTGGACGGCGTGCCCGACGAATGCCAGCTCGGTTCCGGCGCGCCCGTGATCTCGCGCGTCGATGACGGCATCGCCGAGGACAGCGTCGGCAACAACGCGGTCGGCAACTTCATCTGGCTGAACGCCTTTCAGGTCGAAGCGGGCGGCGAAGTGCTGCGCGCGGTCGATCTCGCGTTTGGTTCGGGAATCGCGGAGGGCGAGACGGTCGCCGTGCATGCGTGGACCGACCCGAACAACGACGGCAATCCCGAGGACGCCGTGCTCCGCAGCACCGTCACGGTGAAGGCCGTTTCTCCGGGCACAAGCGCGTTCACGACGGTCGACGTGCCCGATCTCATCCTCGGAGAGGCTGGTACATGGTTCTTCGTCGGGGCGCAGACCTTCAACACGCCGTTCCCGGCGCCGCGCGACTTCCAGGCTCCCTCCGCGCTGCAGAGCTGGGTCTCGGCAGCGACCCAACGTGACGATGCAGACCCAGCCGATCTCGACGCGGCGGGTTTGTTCGGACTCATCGACAGCTACGGAATCTCCGGGAACTGGCTCATCCGCGCCCGGAGCTTCCGCGACGGCGACTGCAACGCGAATGGGATTCCCGACGACTGCGACATTACGAATGGCACCGTCGCGGATTGCAATGGCAACTCGATTCCCGACGGATGCGAGCTCGCCACCAACGACTGCAACGCGAACGGCGTTCCGGATGACTGCGATCTCGCCAGCGGTACGGCCAAGGACTGCAACGTGAACGGCATCCCCGACAGTTGCGAGATCGCGCAGGGGTCGGAGTCCGACATCGATTCCAACGGCGTACCGGACAGCTGCGAGGACTGCAACGGCAACAGCGTGCCCGACGGGGTCGACATCGGATCGGGCTTCAGCCTCGACTGCCAGCCGGACGGCATTCCGGATGAGTGCCAGCTGAACGGCAAGAAGCCGGAGCTCTACTCCTATGACGATGCGCGGCCTGAGTTCTGGGTGTCGTCGGACGCGCCGAACATGGCGTGGCTGAACAACTTCACGATTGAAGAGGGCAAGGAGCGCATCGTTGCGATCGACGTCATGTTCGGCCTCGTTCCCGAGGGCAGGCCGCATTCGATCTACCTTTGGAGCGACCCGAACGGCGACGGCAATCCTGACGACGCGCAGGTGCTTGCATCGGTGAACACCGTCGCGGTCGATGTCGGCGAGGCGTTCACCTACACCCGCATCGACATCGCCGACGTGGATCTCGCTCCCGGAACGAGCTTCTTCGTGGGTGCCGTCACCAACGGGTTCGCGCTGTTCACCGACGTTCCGGCTCCGAAGGACTCGACGCCGCCGAACGGCAAGAGCTGGCTCGTGGGAAGGTTCAGCGCCATCGATCCGAACGATCTCTCGAACAACGCCGATGAGTTCCTGCAGATCGACGATCTCGGCGGAGCGTTCATCGGAAACTGGTGCGTGCGTGCGGTGGCGGAGTCGACCGCCGACTGCAACGGGAACAACATTCCCGACGACTGCGACATCGCGGACGGAACCTCGAGCGACGCGAATAAGGATGGCGTTCCGGACGAGTGCGCGCCGTGCGCGGCGGATCTCGACGGCGACGGTGACGTCGGTTCGTCTGATCTCGCGATCGTGCTCTCAGGTTGGGGAACGGCCTCGCCGCTCGCCGATGTGAACGACGACGGGCAGGTCGACTCGAACGATCTCGGCGTCATCCTGAGCGGTTGGGGTTCGTGCGGGAAGTCGAACAGCTGAGCGCTCCGCGCCAAGCATCCGGCCTCGGCACTGGGTGGCGTGCACGCGTGAACCTTCAGCGGGGTCCCGGTCGATTGCTCGACTGGGGCCCCGCGTTTGTCGTTCTGAGCCGCGAGTTACCGCCCCTGCGGGATTGGCGGTTTGTGGCCGCCCCGTTCAGATTTCCCCTGTCCGCGGGCACAGTCGTTGAACCCGAGGGGCCCTCCATGTAGCCTCAGTGGCCTGGTCCCTCCCGGGATTGTCCCTTCGAGAATCTGTTCCCTGTCCTTCAACATCAGGAGAGTTTGAGATGAAGAAGCAAATGTTGCTTTCGATGGCTGTCGCCCTCGCCTCCGCTGCGAGCGCCTCCGCCTCTATCGTCGCCGGCTGGACCATGTCGACCTTGGTGCCCACCGGCACCACGGGGTCGAACTACACCTACGGCGCCGCTGACACCGGTGCAGCCGTCGCGGGTACCAGCCTCAGCGGTTTCCACGCGCTGGCCGCGACCGCGTGGTCGAGCCCCGCTGGCAACGGCTCGCAGTTCTCGCTGTCGAGCAACAACTGGTCGGTGGGCGACTACTACCAGATCGCCGTCTCGACCGTCGGCTACAGCGACATCTACCTCGCGTGGGATCAGACCCGCTCGAGCACGGGTCCGTCGTCGTTCCGCGTCGACATGAGCACCGACGGCACGAACTTCACCACGATTCTCGCCAACTACACCGTCATTCAGGCGGGCGCAACCGGCACGGGCACGCTCGCTTGGTCGACGGCGAACGGGGTGCAGAGCGCCTTCACCACCACGATCTCGAGCATCGCCGGCGCCGACAACCAGGCGTCGCTCTTCTTCCGCTTCGTGAACCTCTCGACGGTCGGGACCGGCGGCACGAACCGCATCGACAACATCTTCGTCTCGAGCGGTCCGATTCCAGCCCCGGGAGCCGTTGCGCTCCTCGGTCTCGCGGGCCTCGTCGCGCGTCGTCGCCGCTGAACAGCGCCGAACGCGAGATACATGTGAACTTCGAAGCGCCCTGGCCCTCGCGGCTGGGGCGCTTTGTTGCTGCGTTCCTCAAGCCACAGGCGTCCGCGATGGAGGAATGCGCGTAGATCCCCCACAGTTTCGCCGAAATCAGGGGTCACGCCCGCCGCGCGGCCCACAGCGCCCATCGATCCGCCGATGTACCGTCCACCGAACGCCATGGTCACCGATTCCTCCGCGCAACGCATCGACGCCACCAGCACCCACCGCACCGCTCGCGTGCATTCGCGCATGCTGACGCTTGCTCGGCTGTGGCCGGCGCGCGTCGTTCCTCATCTCGTGCCTGGTGTCTCGCTCGGTGTCTCGCTCGGTGTCTCGCTCGGTGTCTCGCTCGGTGCGCTTGCTGGCTGTGCCGCGCAGCGCCCGACGCCCGCCGCGCCCGCCGCGCCCGTCGCCACCGCATTCCCCGGAGGCGCAACGCCTCCATCGGGACGCGACCCCGCCACCATCCCGCCGCCGATTGTGATTCCCGCCGATGGTGCGGCGGTCACCGGCACCGCGAAAGCGACGATCTTCGATTCGCGCACGGTCGCCACGCAGATCGATCGCCGCGCGATTCCGGGACCACAACGCCGCCCGGGCAGCCTGTTGCCCGAGCATCGGCGCCCGCCCATCGAGAAGGGGTCGCCGAACGGTCTTGCCTACGGCATGCAGGGGACGGCGCAGCGCAACGACGTCGACCCCGCGTTTCCCGGCATCGGCGCCACCGTGTGGACGCCCCCCGATCCCTACCTCGCGGTCGGTCCCTCGCACATCGTCGCGACCGTCAACATGAAGATCGCGTGGTATCTCAAAGACGGTACGGCGCAGTTCGAGAACTTCCTCGACTCGACCGGCAACCCGGGGTTCTTCGAAGAGATTGGCGGCGGCTCGTTCACCTTCGATCCGAAGTGCTTCTACGACGAGCACACCGGCCGATTCCTGGTGCTTGCGCTCGAGTTCTACTCCGCCACCAACGAGTCGTGGATCACGATCGCCGTCTCCGACGACTCCGATCCAAACGGGGTCTGGTTCAAGTACCGCACGCCTGCGGTCGTCGAACTCACAGGCGGATGCCGCTATTGGATCGACTATCCGGGCCTCGGCTACGACGGGCAAGCGTGGTACGTCACGGGCAATCTCTTCTCCTTCTCATCGAATCCGGGGGGATGCGTTGGGTTTGGCGGCACGCTGGTGCGTGTCTTCGAGAAGCCCGGCGCCATGACGGGCGGAACCGCGGTGTGGCGCGATGTCGTCGAGCCGAGCGCGTCGTGGCAAGTTGCAAGCGCGCGGCGCGCGGACGACGTCGCACGTCTCGTGAGCGTGAACAACAGCACCTCGCTTGCGCTCATCCGCGTCAACAACCCGCTCACGGCGCCGACGCTCGCCAAGTCGGTGTGCTCCGTGCCGCTCATGGTGGCCGATGGGAGTGCGCCGACCCCGGTCGGATCGCTGTCGCTCGTCGATCGCCGAATCTTCAACGCGGCGGTGCGGAATGGGCGCGTCTTCGCGGGTAACCACGCGGCCGCGGCCACCAACGGTAACGCGAGCGCCATTTGGTACGAGATCGATGTGTCGCCGGCCACGCCCACGCTCGTCCAGAGCGGCCGCATCGCGGCGATCGGCGGCGAGCACACGTTCTTTCCCGCGCTCGCGGTGAACGACAGCGGCTCGATGGCGCTCGTCTACGGACGCTCGTCGTCCACGCTGCATCCCACGATCGAAGTCGCGGGCCGCGTGTCGTGCGACGCAACCGGCACGCTCGGCGCGTCGACCGTGGTCGCAAGCAGCACCACAAGCCCGGGTGGCAACAACCCGCGCTGGGGCGACTATTTCGGCGCGGCGGTCGATCCGGCCGACGGGAGCACCTTCTGGGTGATCGGCGAGCGACAGATCGCAAGCGGGTGGACGACGGAAATCGTCTCATTCCGCGTGGGCCGGCCTGGCGACCTCAACGGAGACAACGCCGTGAACTCTGAAGACCTCGGCGTCCTTCTCTCCGCGTGGGGCGCGTGCGGAGCCGGCGCGTGCCCGGCCGACATCAACAATGACGGACAGGTCGACAGCGCAGACCTCAGCCAGCTGCTGTCCGGTTGGGGCCCGTGCGCGAACTGAGCGCGGCGGTTGTGTGCGACCCGCAGAAACAGAAGAAGCGGAAGGCGTTGCGTTCCGTTCCACCGTTTCGAATCGGGCTGGCGGGATTCGCCCTTTCGGCGAACCCGGAAGACCGTACAAGCCCTGGGCGTCGCGATGCGACGCTCGCCGCGTGGCGCAACGCGTCACGCGGCTGCGAGGCCGAAGGAAAAGGGAGAAACGGAAGGCAAGGCCTTCCGTTTGTCCGCTCCGAATCGGGCTGGCGGGATTTGAACCCACGACCTTTTGACCCCCAGTCAAACGCGCTACCAAGCTGCGCTACAACCCGTGGGGGTCGGATTCTAGCACAGGTTTCGCGAAGCGGCATCTCGTCGGACACTTGTGGCGCGAGGTTATCCGCGCATCAAGGAGGAAATTCGGCTGTAATCGCAGACCATGCTTTCCCTTGCGCTGTCGGCAGCCCTCGCGATGCACATGAACGACTCGCCCGCGCCCACCGTCCCGCCGCCAGCGCCAATCGGGCCGCTCCCGACGGCGCGCCAACTCGCATGGAAAGACCTCGAGTTCACCGGGTTCATCCACTTCGGACCGAACACATTCACCGGCGTCGAGTGGGGGCACGGCGGCGAACCGGCGAGCGTGTTCAACCCGACCGCGCTCGATGCGCGTCAGTGGGTGAAGGTGATGAAGGACGCCGGCATGAAGGGCGTCGTCATCACAGCGAAGCATCACGACGGCTTCTGCAACTGGCCGACCGCGCTGAGCGCGCACTCGGTCGCGTCGAGCCCGTGGAAAGATGGCAAGGGCGATGTGCTGCGCGAGCTCAGCGACGCCTGTCGCGAGGCCGGGCTCAAGTTCGGCGTCTATCTCTCGCCATGGGACCGCAACAACCCGAAGTACGGCAGCGGCGAGGAGTACAACGCGTACTTCCGCGCGCAGTTGCGCGAGGTGCTGACGAACTACGGCCCGATCTTCGAGGTCTGGTTCGACGGCGCGTGCGGCGAGGGTCCGAACGGCAAGAAACAGGTGTACGACTTCCCGAGCTACCGCGCGGTGGTGCGCGAACTACAGCCGGACGCCGTGATCTTCAGCGACGTCGGCCCCGACATCCGCTGGGTCGGCAACGAGCAAGGCTGGGCGGGCGAGACAAACTGGTCGATGCTCAAGGCGGAAGGCCACGGGATCGGCGACGACAACCCGCCGCCGACGAAGTCGCTGAACGAGGGCGACGAGCACGGCGAGTCGTGGACTCCCGCGGAGGCGGACGTCTCGATCCGGCCGGGTTGGTTCTACCACGCCGACCAGGACGACAAGGTCAAGACGCCGGCGCAGTTGTTTGACCTCTGGGAGCGCAGCGTCGGTCACAACGCGAACTTCCATCTGAACTTCCCCATCGATCGCCGTGGGCTCATCCACGAGAACGACGCGAAGGCCGTGCTCGGGCTGCGCGCGCTGATCGATGCCACCTACGGCGACGGAACCGATCTCGCGCGCGGGCGGGCGACGGCCAGCGACAGCATTCGTGGATGCACGCCGACGGGCGCGTATTCGAAGCCTTCGACGCTGGCGTTCGGCGCCGACAAGACGGTCGACGGCGATCCGAAGACCTACTGGGCGACCGAGGACGGAACGAAGGCCGCGATGATCGAGGTCGAGCTTGATGCCACGAAGCCGTTTGACCGCGTGGTGCTTGCAGAGCCGACATGGCTTGGCCAGCGCGTGCGCAGGTTCCGCATCAGTGTTCCGGCGACGCCCGGCGACAATCACCGCGACTGGGCGGTGATCGCAGAAGGTACGACGATCGGCCACAAGCGCATCGTTCGGGTTCCTGAGACGAAGGCCACGCACCTGCGCGTCGAGATCCTCGATTCGCGTGCGTGCCCGTGCCTCACGACGCTCGCGGTGCACAAGACGAAGGCGCCGGGTTGAGCATGGCGGCGCGCGTGGACGCAGCGGCTGCGGTGACGCGCATCTCGCGCGCGCTGTCGCGCGAGGTCAACGGTCTGGCGTTCGCGTCGCCCGTTGCATACGTCTACAACCCACTGTCGTACGCGCGTGCGCCGCACGAGCTGTATCTCGCGCACGCGCGACGGGGCGTCGACGCCCTCTATCTCGGCATGAATCCCGGTCCATTCGGAATGGCGCAGACGGGCGTTCCGTTCGGGGAAGTGGCGGCGGTGCGCGACTTTCTCAGGATCGAGGCTCGTGTGCGCGTGCCGAAAGTCGTGCATCCGAGG
>JBIKXP010000285.1:0-3506 GCA_044355685.1 Phycisphaerales bacterium | reverse complement strand
CCTCGCTGGTGCGCGCGTCGTGCAGGAAGACCATGGTCGCGAGGCGATGGGTGCCGAAGTCCTCGACCATCGCGCGTGCCGCGCCATTGCGGAGAAGGTCCGACGCCATCGGATGGAGGGCCACGAGCCGCTCGAGTTCCTGTGCGATCTCGTAGGCGTGCAGTCCCTCGATGTCGAGCCACACGCGGCGCGAGTGGTCGGAGAGGAAGGGGGCCGCATCGGCGAGCGTCGCGATGGTCCGGCGATCGACGTGCTCCGCGTCGTAGGAAATCAACTCGATGCGAGGCGGCGCTGCCGGTGAAGGCGTCGGGGGCTGGTCGGCCATTGCCGGGAGGATCGGCGGTTGAGGCCTTTGGCGCAAGCGGTCACATCGCGACGGCGGTCGGACGGGCCGAAAGCACTTGCCAGAGCATGGCGGCGACGATGGCGGCGCGCGCGGACCACGCGACGGTCCGGATCCAGTTGCCCGAGACGAGCGTCGCTGCGGTGGACGCGTCGAAGCCAGACCCGAGCCGGCCGTGCGCCGGGATCTGGAGGAGCGCGGTGCTCGCCCAGATCACGATGACGAGTGCGAATCCCGTCCACGCGAGCCACGCTGACACCCCGGCTGGCCGCGCGACGACCAGCATGCCCGCCGTCAACGCCTCGACGAGCATCGGCGGGCCGACGACGAAGGTCGTGAGCGACTGATGGAGCCGGGAGTAGGCGGGGAACTCCGAGTTTCCAACCGCTGCGAAGAGCGGGTAGTGCACGACCTGGACGAACCAGATGAGCCCCGCCATAAAGAATGTGGACGCCGCATTGGCGATGAGAAGCCACGTCATGGAGAGTCGCCTTCGCCAGAATGGGCGGTTCGGTTTCGCGCTTCGGCGGCGCAGCGCTCAGCCGGCGTCGTCGATGTCGATCCATTCGGCGGAGCCGCTCGCCGGGTCGAGCAGAAGCGCCGTGTAGCGGCTGGCGCGCGTGAGTGCGCCGGGATTCATGACCCGGGTCGGCCCGATCTGGTCGTCGCGCACCTCATGGGTGTGGCCGTGAAGCAAGATGTCGACTTTCTCACGGAAGAGCCGCGCGACCTCCTCCACGAGGTGGCCATGGGTGATGCCGAGCCGCACGGAGCGCGAGGCGGTCTTCACCTCGATGATGGCCGCCGGGTGGGCGACGTTGATCCCGAGGAGCTCCGCGTAGCGCCGGAGATTGCGGGCGTCGTCGCCGTTTCCGAAGACGACCGTCGAGTCGAGCCCGGCGAGATGATCGAGCACGGCTTCGCTTCCGACGTCGCCGAGGTGGATGATGCGCGTCGCGCCCCGCGCGCAGAGCAACTCGACGGCACGGCGCGTGCGCGCCACGTCACCATGGGTGTCTGAGAGGATGCCGAGTCGCACAGACACGGGAATCGCTGGGAAGGGTCCTCGGCATCAACGAATGCTGCCATCGGCCCATCATCTATGGTGACGGAACGGCGGGGGAAGTCAATGATTTTCCCTAGGTTCTGTCTGACGGATCCGCCGGGCTTCAATCCGCACGGCATCCCGGATGGCGGCGTCGGGTTCAACTCGCTGTATCGCTGCGGATACAGCGTCGTTTCCCCTCCTTCCCATCCGGGCGCCGATGCGGATTTCGGGCCTCCGGCGATCCGTCAGACAGAACCTAGAACGATGGCGATTCTCCCATGCGCTACCCTGCCGATCCGACTCCGATGCCCACCGATATGACCACCGCACCCGTCACCCGCTTCGCCCCCTCGCCCTCCGGCCACCTGCACGTGGGCGGCGCCCGCACCGCGCTGTTCTCCTGGGCCTTCGCGAAAGGCCGCGGCGGGAAGTTCATCATCCGCATCGAGGACACCGACCAGAAGCGCTCGTCTGACGCCGCGAGCGTCGGGTTCCTCAAGGACCTCGACTGGCTCGGCATCCGCTGGGACGAGGGCCCCGAGTACAAGGCTCCCGACGGGACCGTCGTCGGGGGCGGACCCAACGGCAGCTACTTCCAGAGCGAGCGTCTGGCGATCTACGCGCGCTACACCGAGCAGCTGCTGGCCGATGGCAAGGCCTACGAGGCCTGGGACTCGACCGAGGAACTCGAGGCGATGCGCAAGGATGCAACCGTGCGCAAGGAGGCCTTCCGCTACCGCTTCCGAGGCGAGGTGACGCCGGCGCAGCGCGCGGCGTACGTCGCCGAGGGACGGGTTCCGGTCGTGCGATTCCGCGCGCAGCAGGTGCCGGTCACGATTCCCGACCAGGTGCTCGGCGATGCGACGCTTCCGGCGGGCGAGGTCGACGACTTCGTGATCCGCAAGAAGGACGGCTTCCCGACCTATCACTTCGCCGTCGTCGTCGACGACGAACTGATGGGCGTCACGCACGTCCTCCGCGCGCAGGAGCACTTCACGAACACGGCGAAGCACATGCTCCTGCAGGACGCGCTCGGCTTCCGCAGGCCCGCCTACGGGCATCTCTCGATCATCAAGAATCCCGACGATTCCAAGATGTCGAAGCGCGACAAGG
Organism: Phycisphaerales bacterium; assembly: GCA_044355685.1. Lineage (GTDB taxonomy): Bacteria > Planctomycetota > Phycisphaerae > Phycisphaerales > SM1A02 > QWPT01. The sequence continues at coordinate 1,002 of JBIKXP010000285.1, read as the reverse complement.
ACAAGGTCCTGCGCAAGGCGGTGAAGGAGAAGGGGCTCACGTCGCCGCCGCCCGCGACGGTGAGCGCGGAGGCGTGGACGACGTGGCTTGGCGACGACAACGTGCAGCTTGATCTCGACGGCGCGATCCGGCTCGCGGAGGCGTTGAAGGTCACGCTCCCCGAGATCAATGTCGACGATTTCCGCCGCTCGGGATATCTACCTGAGGTGATTTGCAACTTCCTCGCGCTCAACGGCTGGAGCCCGGGCCACGACATCGAGAAGTTCGACAACGCGTTCCTCAAGGAGCGGTTCGGTCTCGAGCGGGTGATGAAGACGGCGGCGAAGTTCGACCGCGTCAAGTTGCTCGCGTTCAACACCGATGCGATCACGGGCATGCCGCCCGACGAGTTCGCGCGTCGCTGCCATGCCCACGCGGTGCAGTACCGGCCGGAGTACCTCGCGAAACTCGGCGACGGGAACTTCGCGCTCCTCATGAAGGCGTGCCAGGAGCGTTCGAAGACGCTCGATGACCCGTTCCGCTCGAACGGCTTCCTACTCGTCGCCGACGACGCGCTTGCCTTCAGCGACGACAAGAACGTTCGCAAGGCGCTTGGGATCGGCGCAGCGCCGGCGGACGGCGCGCGCAGCGGACTCGATCACATTCGCGCCATGCGTGGGGTGCTCGCGGGGCTGTCCGAGTGGACCCAGCCCGCGCTCGAGGCCGCCGCGAACGCGTACGCCGCCGAGCATGCGCAGGCGAAGATCGGCGCGGTCGCGCAGCCGCTGCGGATCGGCGTCTCGGGTGGAACCGTGAGCCCGCCGATCTGGGATACGCTGGTGCTGGTCGGCCGCGATTCCGCGCTTCGCCGCATCGACCGCTGCATCAAATGGGCATCCGGTCTGAAGTAGGCCGTTTCACGCCTGACTTGCGCGGCCCTTGAACTGGGCTATACTCCCGCGCTCTGGACCATTGGCGCAGTTGGCTAGCGCGTCTCCATGACACGGAGAAGGTCACAGGTTC
>JBIKXP010000094.1:0-11765 GCA_044355685.1 Phycisphaerales bacterium | reverse complement strand
CGCTGTGGCACGCGCCCTGCGGCACGGAGAATCTCTTCGCGCGGGCCTTCGGCATGCGGGCCGACGCTGATCGGCTGCACGCGGCGCTCTCGGCGGGCCACACCCGTTCAATCGATCTTGGCAACGCCGGCAGCGAGCCCTTCGCGATCATGGCGGGCATCGGGTTCGACGCCGACGTGGTGCACGCGCTGGCCGCCCGCCGAACCGGCGCGATTTCGCACCTGAGTTACGCCGCTCCCATCGCGGCATGCTGGAACAGGTGGCGCCCGCCTGGAATCACGTGGACGATCGACGGCGAGCGCGAGGAACTTGGGCCGGGCATGGTGGTCGTCGGCAATCTTCCGAACTACGGCGGGAAGCTGAACCCGGCCGCAGCCGCTGTGCCCGACGATGGGTTCCTCGATGCCGTGTTCCTTCCCGCCGACTCCGCATGGTCGCTCGCTGCGTGGGTTCCGCTGCTCTGGACCGGCCTCCACCGGAGCCACCCGTCGCTTCGCGAGCGCCGAGGCCGCGAGATCCGCATCGAGTTGAGCGCCCCCGCGCTTGTGCAGGTCGACGGCGATCCGGCGGGCTTCTCGGCCACGCAGGAACTCGCGATCGGCCTTCGGGATCGGCCGTTGCGCGTGCTCGATCCCGTCGTCAGCTGATGTTTGGGCCCGGATCTCCGGCCCTCGCTCGAGCCCCCGCGACCGCTCGGGAGCCCCGAGAGGGCATCCTGGTGCGTCCGCAAATAGTCGCGGTCGCGCTCAAGACGCCCACCCGGGCAGCCGATCCTTGCAGGGCAGGGAGTGCCCGTCGCGGATGGGCGCCCCGCATGTCTGGTGCGGGAGGTTGCATCCATGGCCGACAAGAAGGAAGCGAAGTCCGAAGGCAAGGCAGAAGGTGGCGAAGCAGCCCCGGCGAAGAAGTCGGGCGGCCTCAAGTTCATCGTCGTCGTCCTGGCGCTCCTCGGAATCGAAGGCGGAATCCTCTTCTTCGTGTTCGCGCGTGGAGCCCCGAAGCACGTCGAGGCGTCCGAGCCCGTGGTGGTCTCGAACCCCGAGGACGACAAGCTCGTGGAGCTCCTGGTGCTCGATGATCGGCTGGTCAACGACCGGACGGGCATTAGCTATCTGTACGAAACCGAGGTCTACGTCAAGGTCCGCAAGAAGGACGAGTCGTGGGTCAAGGACGAGATCGAGCGCAGCAAGAACGAGATCCGCGCGCAGATTGGCGGCATTTGGCGCACCGCCGAGCCGACCCACTTCCAGGAGCCGCTCTTCGAGACGCTGACCCGCCGCGTCGAATCGGTGCTCCGCGAGCGCTTCGACCATAAGTCGACCGACGGCAAGACGACCATCGACCGCTGCGTCCTGGTGGTTGGCACAGGCATCCGCATCAACCGCTGACGCCCCTCCGGCGCCGCCCCGGCGGTCCGCCCGGCCCGGCGCGCAGGAACTGCGCGCGAAAGGCCGAGGCTGCCTCGACGATTCTCTGCAGGCGCAAGGCTTGCGCGGCCGATCAACGGAAGCCGCGCGGCACGACGGGCAGGATGCTCGTCGGCGCGGACTCGGGAATCCACGTTGGCCGTGGCTTCCCGGCTGCACTGAGCGACCGCAGGCGGAGCCTGCATGGACCTCGACATGGCGGATCCCAGCGAAACCACAGCACCCGATGGAAAGTCGGCCTCGCCCATCGGGCTTCCCGACTTCGCGCAGGTCGGCCCGCATTCGACCGACCAGAGCGGAATCGGCGTGCTCGGCGACGTCTCGCTCCAGGTTCGGATCGAACTTGGACGCACCAAGATGCTTGTCGAGGACGTCCTCAAGCTGAACCCTGATTCGGTGGTCGAGCTCGACAAGGCTGCAGGCGACCCTGTCGACATCTACGTCAACGGTCGGCGCATCGCGCGCGGAGAGGTGCTCGTGCTGAACGAGAACTTCTGTGTCCGTGTGAGCGAAATCCTTGAACCGTTCGAGAGCTAGCGGGGATTTCAAGCCCGCGGGCCGGCGCTTGGCGTGCGGTGCGTGGACGGACATCACGGACAGGTCGGGCGTGGCCTTCGTTCGCAGCCGCGCCTTGCACGAGTGGATCGCGAACCCCGGGCGGAGCCTGGGACAACTTGCCAGGATGGCACATGCAGAACCTGAGAATTTGTCCGACCCGGACTGATTGCGGCGGTTGCCCGAGTTTCGGCCACACGCTCGGCCCACGCCGGCCGAGCCGCATCGCTGCTGCGCTGCTCGCCGCATGTGCGATCGGACTCGTCGCTTCCGCCGCGCATGCGCAGGCGTCTGGCGCGAGCTCGAACACGCCGGTCGACGCTGGTTCTCCCGCTCCGGCGGCAAGGCAGAATGCGCCCCGCAACGATGCTCGATCGCCTGAGGATCGAACGCCAGAGGAACTCGGCAGGGGCGGCGTGATGGAGATCACCTCCGTCGGCGCCGAGCAGTCCGCGCGCCGCGATGGCGTGGTGATCCCAACCGAAATCGAGCCCGGCACCCCGATTCCCGCCGCGCGACGTGCGTCGACTGAGGGGCGCGCGCTGGGCAAGAGCTCGGCGCCCCAGTCCGGCGAGGGCAAGTCCGGCGAGGCGGAGGCCGGCGCGTCCTCCGCCGACCCCGCCGTCGGCGCGGTTGCCGCGCAGCGGCCCGGTCGTTCGCTCGGCGCAGGCGCCGAGGATTCCAGCACGTGGAGCGGTCAAGTCGTGCCGACGGCGCTTGCGCTTGCGGGAACCATCGGAGTCATCTTCCTTGCGCGTGCCGCCGTCAAGCGCTTTGGTGGCACGCTTGGAGGCGGGAAGCGCCCGTCCGGCGTCGTCGAGGTGCTGGCGCGCTATCCGTTCGCGCGCGGCCATCACATCGTGCTCATCAAGGTCGGCCGGCGCGTGCTCGTCACGCACCAGAGCGCGCAGGGCATCCAGACGCTCAGCGAGTTCACCTCGCCCGCGGAGGTCGCGGATCTCCTCGCGCGCTGCGAGGCCGGCTCGCGCGGCACCGAGCAGTTCAGCTTCGACGCGCTTCTCCGCGGATCCGAGAAGGAGTTCGAGTCGCCCGCGCTCGCCGATCGCAAGTCGGTCCAGCGTGGCCGTGCGCAGAAGCCAGAGTTCCGCTCGTCGCTGCCGCCCGCCGCGCGCGGCGCCGAGATCGAGACCATCGACCTGACCCGTCGCCGTGAGGTCGTGCGATGACCGAACTCCTCGCGCAGACCGCGCCCGCGCTCGACACGATCAACCCCATCGGGGTGCTTGAGGACGCGTCGCGCAACGTGCCCGGGTTCGAAGGCGGGCTGAGCGCCGCGCTCAACATCCTGCTGCTGATGACGGTCCTGACGATCGCGCCGTCGATCCTCATTCTCTGCACGTGCTTCACCCGCATGGTGGTCGTGCTCGGCCTGCTCCGACAGGCGCTCGGCACGCAGACCCTGCCTCCGTCGCAGGTGATCGTGGGACTCTCCGTTCTTCTCAGCGCCGTCGCGATGGGGCCGACCTTCACCCGCATGTGGGAAGAGGGCCTCGGCCCGTATGCGCGCGGCGAGCAGAAGGACCAGCTCGTCGCATGGGACGGCGCGAAGCGTCCGCTGCGCGAGTTCATGATCGCGCAGATCGAGGCCACCGGAAACGTGCCCACGGTGCTGATGCTGCTCGAGCACCGGGGCGTCGACGTCACCTCGCCCGATGAACTCACCTGGGAGCGCGACGTCGACATGCTGACGCTGGTCCCCGCCTTCGTGATCTCCGAGCTCAAGACCGCGTTCCTCATCGGATTCCGCATCTATCTGCCATTCCTCGTGATCGACATGGTGATCTCGAGCCTGCTCGTCTCGATGGGCATGATGATGCTGCCGCCCGTCCTCGTGTCGCTTCCGTTCAAGTTGCTGCTCTTCGTCCTTGTCGACGGATGGACGCTGGTCGTTGGCTCACTGCTTCATGGCGTGATGGCGCCGCTCGGAGGTACCTAGTGGATCTCGAGGCGATCGACGTCGTCCGCGACGCGTTCATGCTCATGCTCCTGATCAGCGCCCCGATCCTCGTGGTCGGACTGGTCGTCGGCCTTGTGGTCAGCGTGCTGCAGGCCGTGACCCAGATCCAGGAGCAGACGCTCGTCTTCGTGCCGAAGATCATCGCCATGGTCGCGGCGACGATCGCGCTCCTCTCGTGGATCACCATCAAGATGATGGAATTCTCGGCGGAGATGTTCGCATGGTCACCGGTCAGCGGCACCTGAGTCCTCCGGCCCAGCATGCAAGCGCTCGAAGCACTCTCCCAGCACCTCGTGCCCGCCGTCATGGTGGTGGCGCGCGTGTCGGGTCTTGCCGTGCAGGGGCCGCTCCTCTCGTCGTCGTCGATTCCGATGCGCATCAAGGCGCTGCTGGTGGCCGCGCTCGGGCTCGCGATCTATCCGACGGCCGCCGCCTCCGCGACGCTGCCCTCGACCATGACGCTGGGCATGGCGTTCCCGATGATCCTGCTCGAGTTCGGTATCGGGGTCTTCATCGGATTCATTGCCTCGATGCCACTGCTTGCGGCGCAGTTCGGCGGCCTGACCATGGGCCAGCAGATCGGCCTCGGGTTCGCGCGCTTCTACAACCCGGCGATCGGCGAGGAATCCGATTCGCTCGAGCAGATCTTCTTCTTCCTCGCGCTGGCGATATTTCTGTCGCTCGGAGGGCTGGAGACGGTCGTCTCGGTCACGGCCACGAGCTTCGTCAGCTTGCCCGCGGGAGCCGTGCCCGCCATGCTCACGGGCGCGTCGGGAACATCGCCGCTTGCGATCTTCACGGGCGCCATGAGCGCGGCCTGCGAACTCGGGCTTCGGGTGGCGATGCCGCTTCTTGCGATCGTCTGTCTCGAGACCGTGGTGACCGGCTACCTCTCGAAGAGCGTGCCTGCGCTGAACATCCTCTCGGTCGGCTTCCCTGTGCGCATCGTGCTCGGGCTCATCGCCATCGTCGCATCGCTTGCCGCGATCGACGAGGTGCTGGTCGATGGAACCTCCGGTGTGCTGGAGTCGATGCTCGTCGCGGGGGGGGGCTCATGACCATCGCTCGCACCGTCCCGTCCGCACGCCTCGCACGGAGGGCCCTCCATGTCTGAGGATATGGGCGAACGAACGGAAGATGCGACGCCGAAGAAGCGTCGCGAGGCGCGCGACGAGGGCAACATCGCCCGCTCGATGGACGCTTCGAGCGCGATCCTGCTGCTCGGCGCGGTGCTGGTGCTCGCCGCCGGCATCAAGCCGCTCCTCGGCATGCTGGCGTCTCTTCTCGAGAAGTCGCTCGTCGGCGATCACCTCGCCAGCGGCATTCGGCCCGAGGAAGTCGCGGAGATCCTCGTGCCGCCATTCGTCGAGGGCGCGCTGTCGGCGACGCCGATCATCCTCGGCGCGACGGTCATCGCGATCCTCTCGCATCTCTGGCAGATCGGTTTCATGGTGTCGACCAAGGTGCTCGAGCCGAAGTTCGAGCGGCTGAACCCGATCAGCGGCTTCGGCCGCATCTTCGGGATGCAGGGCGTCATCAAGACCACGATGGACGTGCTGAAGGTGGTCGTGGTGGCGTGGATCGCGTGGAGCTTTGGAAGCGGCATCCTGCCGCACATCGCGGCGCTGCCCGAAGTGGGGCTCCTGCGGGCGTTCGAGGAGCTCGGTTCGCTCGGACTGACGCTGGCGCTGCAGGCGGGTGCCGCGCTCCTCGTCCTCGGGATCCTCGACTACGCGCTGCAGCGGTTCAAGCACGAGCGCGACCTGCGCATGACGAAGCAGCAGGTGAAGGAAGAGTTCAAGGAGTCCGACGGCGATCCCGAGGTGAAGCGGCGCCGCATGCAGGTGGCCCGGCAGCTTGCCACCCAGCGGCTCCAGACCTCGGTGCCGAAGGCCGACGTCGTGGTGACGAACCCCGAGCACATCTCGGTCGCGATCCAGTACGACGCCGCTTCCATGAAGGCTCCGAAGATCGTCGCCATGGGCGCCGACGAGATCGCGCTCCGCATCAGGCAGATCGCGAACAAGCATGGAATCCCGATCGTCGAGCGCAAGCCGCTGGCGCGCGCGCTCTTCGCCCGGGCGAAGGTGGGGCAGGAGATTCCGCCGGATCACTACACGGCGGTGGCCGAGATCCTGGCGTATGTGTATCGACTGAAGGGGAAGAAGGTCGCGTGAACCGGGGCACGGAGTGAACCGGGGCACGGCGCGGATTGGGCTGCGAACCACGAAGGAAACACATGTCGGACGCGATTGCAGCATCAGGTGACGGAATCCCGCGGATCTTCCACGCAGTGGCGAAGTACCGGCACCTCATCGTGCCGATCTCGTTCCTCGCGCTCGTTGGAGTGCTGGTCGTCCCGCTTCCTCCAGTGGTGCTCGACCTCCTGATCTGCGTGAACATCGCGATCGGCGCCATCATCCTGATGACGACGATCTACATGCGGAAGCCGCTTGAATTCAGCGTCTTTCCCGCGCTTCTGCTCGGCACCACGCTCTTCCGCCTGGTGCTGAACGTCGCGACGACGCGTCTCATCCTCTCGATCGAATCGAAGGACCCGGAGACCGCGACAAGCGCGGCGGGCCACGTGATCCAGGCGTTCGCCAACTTCGTGGCGGGCTCGAACGCGATCGTCGGAACGATCATCTTCATCATCCTCGTGATCGTGCAGTTCGTGGTCATCACGAAGGGCGCGACACGCATGTCCGAGGTCGCCGCCCGGTTCACGCTCGACGCGATGCCCGGCAAGCAGATGGCGATCGACGCCGACCTCTCGGCCGGCGTCATCACCGACAAGGACGCGCGGGCGCGCCGCGAGGAGATCTCGCGCGAGGCGGACTTCTACGGTGCGATGGACGGCGCCTCGAAGTTCGTCCGCGGCGATGCGATCGCCGGCATCATCATCACGATCATCAACATCGTCGGCGGCTTCGCCATCGCCAAGTTCCAGCTTGGTTGGAGCGCGACCGACGCCATGAAGACCTTCATGCTGCTCGCGATCGGCGACGGCCTTGCCTCGCAGCTGCCGGCCTTCCTCGTGGCGATCGCGGCCGGCCTCATCGTCGCCCGCGCTGGCGGCGGCAAGACGGTCGGCGAGGAAATCCCGAACCAGCTCGCGTCGCAGCCGTGGGCCCTCTACCTGATCGCGGGATTCCTGTTCCTCCTTTCGTTCACGCCGCTGCCCACAATTCCGCTGATCGGCGGGGCATTGCTCCTCGCCGGCATCGCCTATGCGATGCAGTGGCAGAAGCGCAAGGAAGCGACGAACGAGGTTGATCGGGCCCGCCGCGAGGCGTCCGCGAAGCCGCCCGAGCCCCCCAAGGTCGAGGAACTGCTCACGGTTGACACGCTCGAGCTCGAGGTCGGTTACGCGCTTGTCGGCCTTGTCGACAGCTCGCGGGGCGGCGACCTGCTCGACCGCATCTCGGGAATCCGCCGGCAACTGGCGGTCGACCTCGGCCTCGTGATGCCGTCCGTGCGCATCCGCGACAACATGCAGATCGAGCCGAACGACTACCGCGTCAAGATCCGCGGCGCGGTCGTTGCCTCGGGCACCGTCTACCCGACCCTCTTGATGGCGATGGACTCGGGGATGGCGCACGGCGCGATCGACGGGATTCGCACCAAGGAGCCCGCTTTCGGTCTTGATGCCATCTGGATCGAGCGTGGACTGCGCGAGAAGGCGGAGAGCTCGAACTGGACCGTGGTGGACGCGAGCAGCGTGCTCGCGACCCACCTCGCGGAGGTCGTGAAGCGGCACGCCGAGGAACTGCTGACCCGCGAGGAGGTCTCGAACCTGATCGCCCAGCTGAAGCAGAAGACACCGAAGCTCGTCGAGGACATCATTCCCTCGATCGTGCGACCGGGCGACCTTCAGAAGATCCTGCAGGCGTTGCTGCGCGAGCGCGTCGCCATCCGCGATCTCGAGACCATCGTCGAGACGCTTGCGGAGTGGGCGCCGCACACCAAGGACCACGATGTCCTCGTCGAGTATGTGCGCAACGGACTGCGACGAGCGATCTGCGCGCAATACAGCGAGATCGACGAGCGCGGACGCTCGCGCCTGCGCTGCGTGACGATGGATCCGGCGCTCGAGGACGTGATCTCCGGCTACATCGACCGCAACCCGTCTGGAACGACCTTCACCATTCCGCCGGCCCTCGCCAATCGGATCGCGCGCGCCGTCGCGGAGAGCGCTCGGCCCCTCGTCGAGCAGGGCCGGAGGGTGGTCGTGCTCGCCTCGCCTTCGGTCCGCGCGCAGGTCCGGCAGATACTCGATCCCCACATTGCGGAGGTTGCTGTTCTCGGGTACAACGAGGTCGTCCGTGGGACCGATGTGGAGAGCGTCGGGCTCGTGCAACTTTCGGCAGGCGCAGGTGCTGCGGCGACATCCGTGGCGGGCGCCGCCTAGTGGCGCGGTTCCGGCATCAGGCGGCGCATAGCCGTCGAAACAATCGGTTCCTGCGGGGCTTCTCCGCCGGTGCGCGTCGTTCAACCGCTGCGCACGGAGCGGCGGGGGCGTGTGCGTGACGCGGGCGGAGTCCCGCGCGGATGTTTGTGGCGCCGCTGCGGGTCTCCGCGGCGGCGTGCGCGCGAGGCGTGCATGACGCGCGAGGCGTGCGAGGCGTGCTAGGAGGGCACCGGCATGAAACTCAGGACCTATCGAGCGTGGACCATGGCGGAGGCGCTGGCGACGGTCAAGCACGACCTGGGCGCCGATGCTGTGATTCTGCACACAAGGACATTCGAGCGCGGGGGATTCCTGGGATTCGGACGGAAGAAGGTCTGCGAGATCACGGCTGCGCGCGCCGCGGATTTCCAGCGCGAGAGCGTCGAACTTTCCGGTGAACCGACGCGTCGCGCGGAGTCTGCACCGGCGGCGATGCCGACAGCGCAGCGGAGCGGAAGCGAGTCAATCCGCGCCTCAGCGGCGATGCGCGCGTATCGGTCGGAGTCAGACGCCCCGCCGCGCCCGGCCGCCTCGCCGCTCCCGGCCGTTTCCTCGCGCGCCTCCGCAAGCGCCGCTTCAAGCTCCACAGACGCGCCATTTGATCTTGACGTTGAGCGCGAGAAGACCAAGCGGCTGGCGCAGGCGCTCTCGGTGCAGCTCGAGAAGCAGGGCTTTGGGCAGCCCTCAGCGTCTGCATCAGCGTCTGCATCAGTGTCTGCATCAGTGTCTGCATCAGCGTCTGCATCAGCCAACGAGCGCGCGACACAGCAGGCCGCCGCAAGCGTGCCGGTTCTCACGCATCCACTCCCGGGGGCCGAGCCGGTCGCCCAGCGGTTCATCCTTGTCTCGAAGCCGGTCGCGACGCAGACCTCCGGCGCCAGCGGGAATGCTGGTCAAGGTCCTGGTCAAGGTGCTGGTCAAGGTCCTGGTCGAATTGCTGGTCAAAGTCCTGTTCAAAGTCCTGTTCAAGGTCCTCGTCAAGCGGTCGCAGCCTCGCGCGCCGCCTCGGGCACTGCAGGCGTCGGCGTGGGCCCGAGCGTGCCGCCGTCGTCAGCGTCGGGATTCGTGCCGACCACGGCGTATCCGCAGCAGCCGGCCGCCGCGACCGTGCCTACATCGCTCGTCGAGCCGAAGGCGACGATGCTTGGGACGCACGCCGACCGCGATTCCGGAGGCGCGGCGGGGCTGGCCCGATTCGCAGTGCCAGTGGGGGACTCCCGCCCGGCCGACTCCCGCGCGGCCGAGTTCCATCCGGTGGTCGAACGGGCTCGGATTTCCGCCGCTCCATCCGCGCAGCCCGCCGACGAACTCAGCGTGATCTCGCAGTTCGTCGACCGCGTGCTGTCGGGCGACATGGCCGCGGGAGCGCCGGCGTCGGCCGGCGCAGCGGAACGCTCCATCGACCGCTCCATCGAACGCGCCATCGACGCGCTCCCTTCCCGCAGCCCGGCAGCTGCCGCGCTGGCACGAGCGCCAGCCGCGCAGCCCGACCCGCTCGGCGGCTGCCTCGAGACGATGTACGCGCGGCTGATCGAGCAGGAGGTCGCAGGGGATCTCGCCGACCGCATCATGCGCGACGTGCGCGCTGAACTCAGCGCCGCGGTCGATGCCGGCGCGACTCCCTCCGAGCGCGTGGTGCGTGAGGCCGTTGAGCGCAGGATCGCTGCGCTGCTTCCCGAGGAATCGGCCGATGGTTCGATCGCGTTTGGAGGACGAATTGTCGCGGGCCGCTCAGGTGCCCGCAGGATCGCCTTCGTGGGCCCGACGGGCGTCGGCAAGACGACGACGCTTGCGAAGCTTGCTGCGCAACTCAAACTGAAGCAAGGACTTTCGGTCGGCATCGTCGCGGCCGACACCTACCGCATCGCCGCCGTCGATCAGTTGCGCACCTACGCTGAGATCCTCGAGGTTCCCGTCGAGATCGCCGCGTCCCCCGCGGACGCGGCGGAAGCATGCGAGGCGCTGCAGGCCGAGCATTCGGTCGACGTGATCCTGATCGACACGGCCGGGCGCAGCCAGAACGATCGCATGAAGCTTTCCGAACTGCGGGCGTTCCTCAAGGCGGCGCAGCCCGACGAGACGCATCTCGTGCTCTCGGCCACGGCCGGCGCGCGGACGCTGACCCGCGAGGCGGAGGCCTTCGGCGCGCTCGGAGTCGACAAACTGATCCTGACCAAACTTGATGAAGCGGCCACTTTCGGTACGCTCATCTCTCTTGTCGAGCGGCTTGGCAAGCGCGTGAGCTTCTTCACGCATGGACAGGAAGTTCCCGAGCACATCGAGATCGGTCGCAGCCGTCGGCTGGCCGAGCTCGTGATGGGTCATGAGGTTCGTTGATGCACAAGAGCACGACATCGGAGCGCGCGCTTTCGCAAGACCAGGCCGATCGTCTGCGGCGGCTTGTGGCGATGCCCTCTGCGAACGGCGTGGCCGCGCAGCGCGCCGTCGGCAACGGCATGACGAATGGCGCATCGAGCGCCGCGCCGCTGGTGTCCGAGATGAGCGTCGGACCTGAGGGCGCGCGCGCCAGCGTGCGTCCCGTGCGGCTGGCGCGGGCCATCGCCGTGTCGAGCGGCAAGGGCGGCGTCGGCAAGACGAATCTCGCCGTGAACCTCGCGGCCGCGTTTGCGGCGCAGGGAAAGCGCGTGGCGCTTCTCGACGCCGACCTCGGCCTCGCGAACGCCGATGTCCTCTGCGGACTGACGCCGCGCGCGACGCTCGAGGACGTGTTGACCGGCGACGCGACGATCGACGAGGTCGCGGTGAGCGCCCCGGGCGGATTCCGACTGATCCCAGGCGCGTCCGGCGTCTCTCGGCTCGCGGACATGGGACAGTTGCAGCGACGCAGCGTGCTCGAGCAACTCGTCCAGCTCGAGCGTTCGGTGGATGTGCTGATCGTCGATACCGGCGCTGGAATCGGAACGAACTCCATGGCGTTTGCGGCGGCCGCGCACACCGTGCTCGTGGCGACGACTCCCGAACCGACGGCGATCGCCGACGCGTACGGTGCCATCAAGACGCTCGTGGCGCGCGGCGTGCGCGAGGGCATACTCCTCGTCGTCAACATGGCGATGAACCCCGATGAGGGCAAGCTTGTCCACGCGCGCATGGACCGCGTCTGCCGGGCGTTTCTCAACGTTCGCATCGCCTATGGCGGTTCCGTTCCCTACGACCAGGCCGTGCCGAAGTCGGTCCGGCGTCGCGAGCCGCTGCTCGTCGGCGCGCCTGACGCGCCCGCATCGCGAGCAATCCGGCGCGTGGCGCAGGTGCTTGCAGGCGACGAGAGCGGAGCGCGGGACAGCGCGAACCTCGCCGAGGCGCGCGCGGGATTCCTCGCCCGGCTCTCCGCCATCCT
>JBIKXP010000284.1:0-3535 GCA_044355685.1 Phycisphaerales bacterium | reverse complement strand
CCGCGCAGCCGACCCCGCCGGCCGCGCCCGCGAATCCGCAGCCACCTGCCGGCAAGAAGTGACCGCGGCGTGCCGGACGCTTCGCGGCGTTCCGATGATGACGACGTAGGCCGACGATTCAGGCTGATGATTCAGGCTGACGGATTGTCGAGCTTCTCGACCTTGTCGTGGTTCTCGCCGCTGTAGCGGTACACGCAGCCCGGCTCTTCCGCGCGCGTGGGCTTGTGGCTGCCGTCGCAAAACGGGAACTTCTTCGAGAGTCCGCACGCGCAGACGAAGATGGGCTTGTCCGATGGGTCGACCTTCACCGGTCCGGTCGCTTCGAGCTTCACGATTCGTGCCATGGCTGATACCTCTGGTTGCCGCTGTCGGGGATTGCGAACTGACTATCTCTCGAGATCGGCTTCGCCGTAGAGCGTGAAGCCCTTGCGCCGCAGGATCTGCCCGGCCAAGGTGTTGTCGTCGGTCGAGAGGACGACGGTCGGATGTCCAGAGTCGCGCGCCATCGTGGGATAGGCGAAGCGGATGTTCAGCTCGGCCGCCAGCAGGAACTTGCACAGATGGTGCAGCTCATGGTCCTTCCCAAGCTCGGCGACGAGGACGCGCGTCTCGTTCACCGAGAACTCGTGCTTCTCGAGGAGCTCGCGCGCCGTCGCCGGCTTGTCGACGATCAGCCGGATGACGGCGTAGTCGGAGCTGTCCTGAATCGAGATCGCCCGCACCCCGACGTTGCCTTCTTCGCTCAGTGCGCCGAGGAGCTCGAGCAGCTTCCCGACCCGGTTGTCGAGGAAGATGCTGAAGTGGCGCACCATCGGGGGCGCGTATCCAAGTTCCGTTTCCGCAGGCATCATGCTCATGGGGCTTTCATGCTAGCCGATCGGCGGGCGCCGTACCGGGGGGAATCGGTACGCTGCGCGCATGAGTTCACCCCGCACAATCCGTCCGAACCCCGGGTTTGACGCTGGAATCCTGCTCCTTCCCCCGCGCTGGCTTGGCACCGTGCGCGGCGGCGTGATCGCCCTTGCAGCGTCCGCCGTTCTATCGGCGTTCCTGCCGACACCGGCCGTCGCAGCGGCCGTCGAGCCTGCGCCGCACTCCCCCGCCGAACCACGTCAGGCATCTGCCGCCGACGTCTCCGCCGCGCAGCTCTCCGCTGCAGCGGAATTCGACCAACTCGCGAAGGCCTATGACGCATTCCGACTGACCGTGTACCCCGAGTACGCGCTTCGTCGCGGCGTGAAGGATCGCGCCGGCGAACTCACCGATACGTCGCTTGCGGGAGTCCACAAGAGGCGCGCCGGCGCCGCCACGATCCTCGAGTCGCTCCGCGAGATCGACGTCAACGCGTTGTCGCCCGCGGACAAGCTCGACCATGCGCTCCTCGTCCGCGAGCTCGCGCTCTCGGAGGACGGGTTCCAGTTCAACGCGTGGATGATGCCCGTCAGCGGCCGCGGCGGACCGCATCAGGAGATCGCGCAGATGGGCGAGCTTGCCACGTTCGCCGCGCTCGACGACTACGAGTCGTACGTCAAGCGATTGCTCGGCGTGCCGGGAATGCTGCTCGGTACCGAGGAGGTCATGCGTGCCGGACTGCGCGATGGCGTGCTGCCGCCGAAGGTCACCGTGCTGCAGGTTCCTGCGCAGATCGAGGCGGTGCGGCGCGGCCTCCGCGACGCGCTCCGCAGGCCATTCGACGCGATGCCTCGCTCGATCGGCGCCGAGGACCGGGCTCGCCTCCTCGCCGACTTCGAGGCCACGCTTCCCAAGATCGACGTGGCGCTCGCGCTCTTCGCCACGTTTGTCCGCGAGGAATATGTGCCGGCGTGCCGCGAGTCGATCGGCGCGAGCGACATGAAGGACGGCCGCGCCTGGTACGAGCACCAGCTCAAGGTCCACACCACGACCGATCGAACCGCAGAGGCGATCCACGCCACCGGCCTTGCGGAAGTGGCCCGGATCCGCGCCGAGATGATGCAGGTGATCGCGCGGACCGATTGGCACGCGGCCGATCCGGCGCGCGCGGCCCTCGATGAGGACGCACGCTTCGCTGCGTTCATTGGCTATCTCCGCACCGATCCGAGGTTCTACTGCACAAGCGCCGACGAACTGCTCGCGCGCTATCGCGAGGTCTGCAAGCGGATCGATCCGAAGCTGCCCGCGCTCTTCAAGACGCTTCCGCGGCTGACCTACGGCGTCCGTGAAATCCCACGCTTCATGGCACCGGCGCAGACGACCGCGTACTACCAGCCGGGTTCGCCGGAGCGCGGAGAGCCGGGATACTTCTACGCCAACACCTACGCGCTCGAGCAGCGACCGACATACGAGTTCGTACCGCTCTCGCTGCACGAGGCTGTTCCGGGACACCACTTCCAGATCGCGCTCGCACAGGAGCTCGAGGGCGTGCGCGAGTTCCGCAAGGATCTCGATTCGACGGCGTATACCGAGGGTTGGGCGCTCTACGCCGAGCGCCTCGGCATCGAGATGGGCCTGTTCGGCGACCCCTACGACGACTTCGGACGTCTGCTCTACGAGATGTGGCGCGCGACCCGGCTTGTCGTCGATACCGGCATCCACGCATTCGGATGGTCACGCGAACGCGCGATCGAATACATGCGGACCAACACGGCGCTGAGCGAACTCAACATTGTGAACGAGGTCGACCGCTACATCGGCTGGCCCGGCCAGGCGACCGGCTACAAGATCGGGGAACTCGAGATCCGCGCGCTGCGCGCGAAGGCCGAGGATGCGCTTGGCAAGGACTTCGACATCCGGTTGTTCCACGACGCGATTCTTCTCGAGGGTCCGCTGCCGCTCGACGTGCTCGCGCAGAAGATCGACGCGTGGATCGAGGCCGAGAAGGCCAAGCGAAAGTAGCGCCGCATCAATCTCGCGGCGGCTGCTTGCGGCAGCCGCCTTTGGCGTGATCAGCACCAGAGCGAGCGAAAGCGAAGCGAGTCGCGAGCGCTGATAGTGACGCGTCCCCAGGCCGAGGCGGATTCACTCCGCCCGGCCTGACCAGAGGGAGCAAAGGCCTGCGGCCGCGGTGAAGCCGCCCCGCAGGCCAGTTGCGACCGCTCAAACACGCCGCGGCTGCTCAACCACGGAACGCCGCGCCGGCCTTCTTGCCGACCAGCGCGGCCGCCGTCGCCAGCGCAATGCCGAGGAATGCGGTGGCCCAGATGCCAAGCGCGCTCGCCATGCCGGGGCCATCGCCAAGGCGTTCCGAGAGCGTGAAGATCGCCTTCGTGATCGGATAGTCGCCTTCGCGCTGCGCGAGAATCAGGCTGTCCGAGACCTCGAGCATCGCGAAGCAGAACGCAAGGATCGCGCCCGCCGCGAGATTGGCGGCAAGGAGCGGCAGCACGATCTTGCGGGTCACGCGCCAGCGCGATGCGCCCACGTTGAAGGCCGCTTCCTCAAGCGCCACCGATGTCTGCTCAAGCCCGGCCGCCGCCGAACGCACCACATACGGGAGCCGTCGCACTGCGTAGGCGAGAATGAGGAACGGCACGGGATTCGGCGTCGGACCGAGGAT
>JBIKXP010000283.1:0-3551 GCA_044355685.1 Phycisphaerales bacterium | reverse complement strand
ACTTCGTCGGCTTCTCCCTCGGTGCCAACAATCTGCAGGCTGCGTCGAGCGTCGGCGCGACCGATGGCCGGGCCAACATGCGGGAGAACGGCCGACAGGGCGACTTCGTGACGTGGATCGACGGCGTCAGCGGTGGTCCATCCGAAGTGGCGGCGCTCAAGCAGGACGGCATGGGGTCGGGCACGCCGTCGTCGATCATCTCCAACCTCAGCGGGGGCAACCTTGGCTACGACTTCGCGTTCCGTTCGTTCCAAGTCGGGACGACGAATGGCTCGGTCCAGATGTTCTTCGACTTCACCGCGATGCAGGCGCTGTACGGTATCGGCGGCCCTCTCTCGGGCGCGTGGAGCAACGGCGCAGCCGGCATCGGCACGATCGGCAGCAACATCACGCTGTCGATCTACAACGACAACGAGACGTGGAGCGCAGGAAGCGCCAGCGTCTTCGGCGTTGCCGTCCCCGCCCCTGGCGTGATCGCGGTCTTCGGCGCGGTCGGCTTCGTCCGAACGCGCCGTCGCCGCTGAAGTTCGACGTCGCAGAGCAACGTCGATCCCAATCGACGCACAGACCTCCCGCCCCCGCAGGCCATGATCTGCGGGGGCGCTGTTTCATGCGGCCGACCAGTGCGGCTTTGGATGGTGCACGTTTGCTTGTACACCCTCGCGTACACCCTCGCGTGCACCCTCGCGTACACCCTCGCGTGGACGCGGCCCACACGACAAAGCCCCTCGGCGAGCGAACGCCGAGGGGCTGGAAGACTCCGGGCCGCGCGTGCGCGGCGGGAAGATGCGTCGCGGTGCCTTCGTCAGTTGCGGCGACGACGGCCGCCCACGAGGCCGGCGGCGCCGAGCAGCGCGAGCGCGCCGGGAGCGGGCACAGCGAACGACGCAAAGGTGCCGCCGCTGCCGAGCGACCAGGTCGCCGAGCTCAAGTCATCTCCTGCCCCGAGGGACACCGCGTAGGTGCCGTTCGAGAGCTGCACCGTGCTCGACACGGAGGTGAAGTAGATGGTTGGGTTCCACGCTCCGCCAAAGAGGTTCGGATCCCAGGTCTGGATTGCACCGCTGATTGCCGTGCCCGTGAGAGAAAGCGAGAAGCTCGCCGTCACGGTCTCTCCGACGCCGAGGCCCGAGATCGTCAGGTAGCGGCTGGCCGAAACATAGGTCGCCATCCCGCTTCCGCCGATCGAGAATCCGAGTGCCGAATTGACGAATGTGGCCGAGGCTCCGCCGTTCGTCAGGGTGCGCGAGCCGATGTTCGACGCAAACGGGGCAAACTCGATGGAGCCGGAATCCGGACTCGTCTGAAGCGAGCTGTACGCATTGCCCGCACCGAAACCCGGAAGCCAGGTGAACACGGCTTCCGCCGACGCGGCCGAGTTCACGCCAAGGGTTCCACCGAACAGCATCGCGCCCACGGCGCACGACTTCATCGCATTGCTACGCATCTTGAGTTCCTTTGGGACCTCGCCCGGAGATCAGTTGTCGCATCCGCCGCCCGCGCGACCGAAGACTTCGGACACGCGCCTTGATTGCACACCGCCTCGACAAGAGGCTGCGCACTGCAGGTGATTCCGCGGCCGAGGCCGAGAGCGCCCTGCATCCGTGAAGGCGTAGGCCTGTCACGAATCAGGTCATGCCGTCGGCATCTCCGTCAGATTGTGCCGCAGCCCCTCCCCGGCCGGGGATGGTGGCGAGCCGAGGCGAATCCCGCGCTTCCGTGCCGAGACGTGCATGGGACGTGCATGGGACGCGGCCCACACGACAAAGCCCCTCGGCGAGCGAACGCCGAGGGGCTTGGAGGTTCCAGTCCGCGGGTGTGCGGCGGGCAGACGCGTCAAAGTGCAGCCGTCAGGCGCGGCGACGACGGCCGCCCGCGAGGCCGGCCGCGCCAAGCAGCGCGAGCGCGCCTGGAGCAGGGACGAACGAGAAGACTTGACCTGAGAACGCCTGACCTTCGGCGTCCACAACCCACATCAGCCGATAGGTACCTGCCGTTAGGTCGGCATTCACCACTCCGGACTGGGTCACATACAGGATCGAATCCTGCTGGCCGGGATCGGTGACGCGGTCGAGCGTGAAAATCCCATACTGCTGCGGTCGAGTGTAGGTGATCGAGATGGACTCGGTTCCAGTCACCGTGAAGACGCGAGACCCCATGACCTGGAAGCGTCCCGGGCCGCCATTGGCGCTGAGGCTCACCGAAAAGCCAGGGCCAGTGGTCGCCGAGTAGCTGACACTGCCGACGAAACCATCGCGGCTTACGCTTCCAGTGAGCGCGGAGAGAGATGCGGTGCCCACGCTGACCGCGACAGTTTCGGATTGAAAGAAGCCGTAGTACAGAAACGACTGGTTTGAGGAGTTCCAGTCGTTGTGGCTCCCGATCCACGTCAGACCCGCCGACGCCGTCTGCGTCATGCCAAGGGCGCCACCGACGACCATCGCGCCCACGGCGCACGACTTCACTGCATTGCTACGCATCTTCGATTCCTTTAGGGCTTCGCCCCGGACGACTACTGCACCGTTCAAGGGCCGCGGCCGAACAGCTCGGACACGCGCCTTGATTGCACACCGCCTCGACAAGAGGCTACGCACTGCAGGTGATCGCACGGCTCGCCGCCTTCGCAGCCGAGGCCGAGAGCGCCCTGCATCCGTGAAGGCGTAGGCTCGTCACGAATCAGGTCATGCCGTCGGCGTTTCCGATAGATTATGCCGCAGCTCCTCCCCGGCCGGGGATGGTGGCGAGGAGAGGCGAATCCCGCGCTTCCGTGTCGAGACGTGCATGGGACGCGGCCAGCGCGCCGACGCTGCGCCTGCCTCACTCGACGAAGCGCGCGCGAAGCTCCGGCGTCGGCAGCATGCAGGTATCGCTGCGGCCGAACCACGCGTAGCGGTTGCGCGCGACGAAGCGGTAGAGCGGGTCGCGCAGCGCTCGGGGCAGGACGCGGAACACGCCGAGGAGCGGCCACGGAAAGCGAAGCCGCCGCGCGATCTCAAGCGCAGCGTCCGAACGTTCGAAGGCATGGTCGCCGACGATCACCACGATGGTGTCCGGGTCCGACTCGGCGGGAAGCGCGTGGCCGATCGCTGCGCACAATCGGCGCGCGGCATCGGACTGCAGTGCGGCGAAGCGCAACCGCCCCCGCGGGTCGCGCGCGTGGACGAACCGCACCACGCCGTTGCAGAAGTTGCAGACGCCGTCGAACAGGATGATGGCGGGAGCGTCGGACATCACGGGCCGGCCGGAAAGGGTCCACACGAAAGCGGCGAACTGCACCCGCCGGAGCTTGGCCTGACCCACGGCCGTCCGCAATAGTAGATCGTCGGAAGGTGTTCCGTGCGAACGGCGCAGAGGCCTGTCGCGCCACCCTCCCCGCATTCGAGTGGGCTTGGGGGCCGGCCGGCATACGCGCCGTGCGGAATGCCCTAGGTTCTGTCTGACGGATCGCCGAAGGCCAAGACTGATGATCCTTGGAATCCGCATCGGCGCCCGGTTGGCAAGGAGGGGAAACGAAGCTGTATCCCCAATGATCCAACCACGCGATACAGTGA
>JBIKXP010000093.1:0-11877 GCA_044355685.1 Phycisphaerales bacterium | reverse complement strand
GCCATACAAGCCCCGGCGCCTGTGCAAGAGCCCAAACGGCCCACAGCAGGGCGCCAGGCAGGCCGGAGCCAGCCCAGAACAGCTTCGCGGCGGGAGAGAGCGAACCGCGCTTCGCTGAAGAGCGTTCGACGGCTGCCCTGATTGGGGCCCCGGTTGAAAGCCCCGGTTGAAAGCCTCGGTTGAAAGCCCCGGTTGAAAGCCTCGGTTGAAAGCCTCGGTTGAAAGCCTCGGTTGAAGGCCCCGATGGAGGGCCCAGCGCATCCGAACCGATGAGAGTGTGCGGATTCAACCGCCCGAGTTCAGTTCCGACCTCCGGACCCTTCATGAGATTCCTCGTCACCGGCGGCTGCGGCTACATCGGATCCCACGCGGCGCTTCGGCTCCTCGAGGACGGGCACCACGTCACCGTGGTCGACAACCTCTTCCGCGGCCACTGGGGCGCCGCCGATGTGCTCGCGAAGGTCGGCGGATCCCGATTCCGCTTCGTCAGGGCCGACATCCGCGAGACCGACGCCGTGGCGACGGCCATGCGCGAGCATGCGACCGAACTCGTGCTTCACTTCGCAGCGCTGACCTATGTCGGCGAGAGCGTGGAGAAGCCGCAGGAGTACTTCTCGAACAACCTCGACGGCGGTCTCTCGGTGCTTCGCGCCATGCGCGCATCTGGCGTGCGGCGCATCGTGTTCTCATCGACGGCGGCGACCTACGGCGAACCGCCGCAGGACGCCATGCCGATCAACGAGTCGACGCCGACGCGGCCGGTGAATCCCTACGGCGAGTCGAAGCTCCGCTTCGAGCATGCGCTGCGCGAAGCGTGCGCGGCGCAGGGCGATTCCACGCCGCTCGCCGCGGTTGCGCTCCGCTACTTCAACGTCGCAGGCGCCGACCTCGATGGCCGACTCGGCGAGGACCATCGACCCGAGACGCATCTGATCCCGATCTCTCTCGAGGTCGCGCTCGGCAAGCGTCCACATCTCACGATCTTCGGCGAGGACTACCCGACGCCCGACGGAACCTGCGTTCGGGACTACGTGCATGTGGTCGACCTCGTCGATGCGCACGTGGCGGCGCTCGCGGCGCTCGAGCCGGCGAAGTTCAAGTGCTGGAACATCGGTATCGGCCGCGGCTACTCGGTGCGCGAGGTGCTTGAGAGCTGTCGCCGCGTGACAGGCCACCCGATTCCCGCGACGCTCGGAGAACGCCGCGCGGGCGATCCGCCGGCGCTCTTCGCGGATCCAAGCGCGATCCGCAGCGACCTCGGATGGCAGGCGCGCTTCACGGAACTGGACGAGATCGTGGCGACCGCCTGGCGGTGGCACCGCGCAAATCCGAACGGCTACCGCTGATCTCCGGCGCCTTACTGCCCGAGCGTGAAGCTCAGGCCGATCATCACCGACACGCTGTCGAGGCCGGGATTGGTCGGTCCCGTCTGCGCGTTCGAGATGTGGAACCAGCCCGCCTTGCCGACGAGCCGCACGCCTTCCGAGAGCTCGTAGGTGGCGCCAATCGCGGCGCGCGGGGTGAAGTCATGCTCGGTGCCGCCATCGGGAATGTCGTCTGAGAAGAGGACAAAGGCGCATCCGCCCTCGGCGAACAGCGTGTAGTCCTCGCCGCGCAGGAAGTGCCAGCGCGCAAGCAGCCCAACGCCACCACCACCCGCGTCGTTGGTTTCGCCATCGAAGTAGACGGCCTCCGCGAACGCGCCAAACGAAAGCCCGTCCGCCACGAACCAGTGCACGCCGACGTCGAGGACCGCGAGCGTGGCGCCGTCGAACTCAAACGCCGGTCCGGCGGCGATTTCGAGTTCGAACGTGTCGGCCGCGCCATAGGGGCGGTTCGCGGGAGCCGCTGCCGGAGCCGCTGTCGAAGCGGACTCGGCCGACTGCGCGGAGACGCCGTGCACGGAAACCTCGCGCGCGAGGCTTGGGAGCAACGCAGCGTCGGCGCCTTCCGGGGTGAACCGCGGCGAGGCGGACTCGGCCAACGCAGTCGCGGCGGGCGCGAGCGAGAGCACAGCGAGGCAGCCAAGCGCCCGGACGCGCGGTGCGGAGATCACATGCGAAAGTGCGGCGGCGAATGGTGCGTTCATGCGCGCATCATCTATCGCGCCGCGCATCACGCAAGCGCCGAAGACGCCTTTGCGAGAGGGAAACTTCACTTACCTGTTCGCACCATCCCCGAACGCGCCGCGGATCGCATCGTTGATGGCGGCGTTTGCCTTGGGCCACTCGAAGTTCGCCAGTTCGTCCACCCGGATCCAGCGCACGTCTCCAGAGCCAAGCGCGCGCGGCTCCGCGTCGCGGCGTACCTCGACGAGGAAGGCGTGCAGGCGGACGCTGCGTTCGCGCGCGAGCTCGGGGTCGGAATGCGCCGAGATCGCGAGCGCCGTCGGCCCGTCGACCACGACGTCGCCCCCGAGCCCCACTTCCTCCTCGACCTCACGCAACGCCGCCTCGGCAGGCGACTCGGCGGGCTCGATCTTCCCGCCGGGGAACTCGTAGAGCCCCCCTCGGATCGCCTCCTTGTGCCGGCGCCCGATCAGAAGCTCGACCCCGTTCGAGCCCCGCCGGAACACCACCGCGACCGCCACTTCGGTCCACCGCGAGATTGCGTCATGGTTACGGGACGGCTTGGGACTTTGTTCCAATGCAACTCCATGTATTGCAAGACCTTACGACAATGTCGCAGTTCCATCACTTTCGCGAGGTTGGCCATTGCTCCGAAAGGGCCGCTTGGATACCGTGCGAGAGCGGGATCCGGCTTCCGGCCGTCCACCGCTGCGCACACAGTTGATTGCATGAGCGACCGTTCCGGGTTGAGACTCCAGCCTCTCGCTCGGTTCGCCGTGTCGAGTTGGACGCACGTGCCATCCACTCGCATGCACGCGACCTGTGGCGCACACAACCCCGCCAATCCGCGCCCTCACGGGCTGTGGTACCCCGTCCGGAGCGAGTCGGAGCGCGCCGGACGGGTCTTTTTTTGACACCCTCTGCCTCGCCAAGGCGCGCACCGCCTCTCGATCACTTCCCGTCCAACCCGGAAGCCTTCTGCGCGGCCGGCTCGGTCCCATCGCCTTCCGCAACGCGGGCGCGGAGCGCGCCGGCTCGCGAAAGCAGCGCCTCTTCCGAGTCGTCGCGCGGCGTGAGCGTGAACGTCCAACGCGTCTGGCTCCGCGCCTTGATCGGCAGCACCTCGACCACGAAGTCGATGGGTACGACATCCCAGATCGGTCCGGTCGTCTTCGCGGGCGTCACGAGCGGCTCGTAGCCTTCCTTCTCGATGCGAAGGTCGTACGTGCCCTCGTGCGTGAACGCGACGTCGACCGGCGTGCGGCCGATCTGCGCGTCGTTGAGCCACACCAGCGCCCCGGGCGGCTCGGTATCGATCGAGATGCGCCGCTCGACGCAGCCGGACAGCGCCGCGAACGCGGCGACCGCGGGAATCACCGCGCAGAGCCTTGGGTATCGACGAAGCGTGTCCATGAATCGCATGCCTTGATGTCTCAGTGTTTCAGTATCCCAGTATCCCAGTGTCCCAGTGTCCCAGTGTCTCGGCGTCTCGGCGTCTCGGGGTCTCGGTGATCGCAGCCGCGATCAGTCGAATTCGTCGCCGCGGAACGTCGATGCGAGATACGCATCGCGCACGCCCTGGTCGTTGATGATCTCGCGCGGCGTGCCTTCGCGGAGATTGCGGCCCTCGTGGATGATGTAGGCGCGGTCGCAGATCCGCAGCGTCTGCTGCACGTTGTGGTCGGTCACCAGCATCGCGATGCCGCTGTCGGCAAGCCTTCGCACCTCGGCCTGCAGTTCCTCGACGGTATGGGGATCGACCGCTGCGAACGGTTCGTCGAGGAGCATGAGCTTCGGCCTTGTCACGAGCGCGCGCGCGATCTCAAGCCTGCGCCGCTCGCCGCCCGAACATGTGCGCGCCTCGTCCTTTGCCTTGTGCAAGAGGCCAAACTGCTCGAGCAGTTCATGCGCGCGTCGCTTGCGCTGCTCGCGCGCGAGCGCCTGGGTCTCGAGGATCGCCAGCAGGTTCTCCTCGCAGGTCAGGCGCTGGAACACGCTCGGCTCCTGCGAGAGATAGCCCATGCCCAAGAGCGCGTGCCGGAACATCGGCTCACGCGTCACGTCCTTGCCGGCGAAGCGCACGCTGCCGCCCTCGGGCGTGATCATGCCGATCGCCATGCGGAACGACGTGGTCTTGCCGGCGCCGTTTCGGCCAAGGAGCCCCACCACCTCGCCGGCGTCGACGTCGAAGCTGACGCCGTCGACGACCTTGCGCCCGTTGTAGGCCTTGAGGAGCTGTCGTGCTTCGAGAAGCGGCACCCGCGCAGTGTACCGATCAGCGGATCGCGCGCAGGATCATGGGGTAGCGGAACAGCTCGCCGCCGCCGCCGGCCACCGCGCCGCGCACCAGCGAGACGAGCCACAGCGGGAACCACACCACAAGGGCGACCCAACCGACGCAGGGCACGAGCACCAGCAGTAGAAGGGTCAGGATCGCGTTGAGTACCTCGCGGCCGTGATCGTCGAGAAGGGGCGAGCGATGGCGGAAGCCGAGCCAGAGAACCAGCGGCACGAGCGGGGAGAATGGCCCGATGAGCGGCGCGAGGATGGGCCAGAGATGCATGAGCGCCGCGATCACGCGGTCGACGTCGGTCGCCGCCGTGTCGCGCACGCGGCCGCTGGGAGTCATGCGCCAGCGCTCGACGAGCGAGCGCGAGGGCTCGATCGCTGCGATCGCGGTGCCCGGCTGCTTCTTGGTCGGGTTTCCTCGCGGCGCGGCTCCCGTCGACAGTTCGAACGAGGACTCGAGTCTGCGCGGCATCGACGACGGCGCGCCCGGCGGCTGCTGGGGCGGCTCTCGACCTGTCGCGCTGGGGTCACTCTCGTTCATCGACACGCGGCTGCTTTGGGAACGGGCGTCCCCCGCTTTCGCCGCGGGAACGACGCCCTCGTGGTCATCTCGGTCTTCATCGGCGAAACCGGAGCCCGATCTCTCGCGTCAACCCGGATCGCGCGACGCACCACCCCGGTCATGGCCAGCGTCGGCTTCGCCATTCCCACGCCTTTCGGACGCTTCAGTCGCGCCGGCACGGCCCGGCTCGGGGCCCGCAAGCCTCGGCTCATTGGATCCGGGCTGCTCGGAATCGGACTGCTCGGCATCAGACCGCTCGAACGCGGGAGTCTCCTCCGCCGAAGGCGCCCCGCGCAGCTCGATCAGAACGCGGGCGATCCGCGTCGGCCCCGCCTCGACGATCTCGAAGGACGCCTCAGGCGTCTCATCCCGCTCGCCGACCTCGGGAACCCGTCCGAATCGGTCGAGCAGGAAGCCCGCCACGGTGTCGTAGTCGGCATCCTCCGGAAGCGAGAGCCCGAGACGCTCGTTCACCTCGGCGATGGTCACGCGGCCATCGGCGGCGAAGCGGTTCGTCTCGACCCGCAGCATGACCGGCGGAACCTCGTCGTGCGGCTCGTGCTCGTCGTGGATCTCGCCCACGATCTCCTCGATGACGTCCTCGATCGTGCAGAGTCCGGACGTACCGCCGTACTCGTCGACGACGACCGCCATGTGGACCTCGCTGACCTGGAAGTCGCGAAGCAGTTCGCCGATCGGCTTTGTCTCGGGAACCCGCAGCGGCTCGCGCAGGATCGCGCGCAGCGAGAAGCCCTCCGCCTCGCGGCCGAAGTAGGGAATGAGGTCGCGCACGTAGAGGATGCCCACGATGGTGTCGAGGTTGTCCTCGTAGACGGGGATGCGCGAGTGGCTGATGGCTGCGATGCGCTCGCGGATCGCGGGGAACCCCTCGCTCAGGTCGATCGCCTCGACGTCGGTGCGCGGCGTCATCACGCTCGCGACCGTGGTCTGGCCGAAGACGACGGCGCGCTGGAGCAGCGTGGCGGCGACCGGATCGATCTCGCCCTCGCGCTTGTGGTCCTCGATCGAGTGCAGCAGTTCTTCCTCGGTCTCGTCCTCGCGGAGATTCGCTCCCGTGAGCCGGCGTACCACTTCGTCGATGAATGCGACCGCCGCAAGGAGCGGCCCGACCACGATCAGCGTGACGCGGATGAAGCCGAGGCTCGACGCGATGACCGGGTAGGTCGCGTGCCGGGCGATCGCGGAGCTCAGGACGCTCGTAAAGAGCCAGACAAGCGCGACAGACACGAGCGATGTCCCGACCAGCCCCGTGACGGTGATGCGCGCAGAGTCGCCGAAGCCCTCGAAGGCCACCAGCACGAGCGAGAAGGTGACGACGCGCCCGACGGTGCGGAAAAGTGCGACCGCGTGGGACGCCTCCATGAGCCGGTCGAGGAGCCATCGGCCCCGATCGAGGATTCCTCGCGCCTCGAACTCCTCCTCGAGGCCAGCCCGGCTTGCCTGGACGAGCGCGAGGTTGAGCGACGAGAAGTAACTCGTCGTCCCCACGGTCGCGAGGATCGCTAGCAGTAGGTACGGGCTCACGGGAGGTCAGTCCTCAAGGTCTGGTGCGTCCTTCAGGGCGGGCATCCGTCTCGTTCGGAGTTTCCGTAGCGTACACGACCCCAACCCCCCCCGCCGACAGGATCCGGTCCTCCTCGGCGTGCATGCGGACGGCCTCTGCCTCGTCGTCGTCCCGATATCCACAGGCGTGCAGCGTGCCGTGGACCGCGTAGAGCAGGATTTCGCGTTCGCGTCCGTGCCCGCGCGCCACGCCCTCCCGGGTCGCGACATCGACCGAGACCAACAGATCCGCCTCGACGGCGGCTCGTGGATCGTCCGGATCGTGCGCGGGGAAACTCATGACGTCGGTGGTGCCGGCGATGTCCATGTGACGCCGATGCGCGGCATCCATCGCTTCGTCGCCGACAAGCTGCACGTCGACACGCGCGATCGTGCGTGGAAAGTGCGGAAGCATTTGCGCGAATGCGGCGGCCAGCGCGGCACGATCAAGCGAGGGCGGACAGCCGTCGCCTTGGTGGAACGCGATCGAGGGCTCGTGGCGAGTCAACGCGTGACCGTCAGCGAGATGCCGCCGACGGCGACCGAGTACGGCTTCACGCGTGCCTCGAACTCGCCGCGGTACTTGTTGACGATCGTGCGGATCGCCCAGTTGTTGCCGTCGGCGAGGCCGCAGATCGTGGTGCCGGGCGAGAGACCCATCGAGCCGGCGATCTCGAGCAGGAGATCGAGGTCCTTCGTGGTCGCGTCACCGCGCTCGATGCGGGTGATGAGCTTGAAGATCCAGCCCGCGCCTTCACGGCACGGCGTGCACTGGCCGCACGACTCGTTCTTGAAGAAGCGCGCGATGTTGCGCGCGACGGCCACCATGTCGGTGTCCTCGTCGAAGATCGTCGGGCACGCGGTGCCGAGGCCCATGACGTCGCAGCGGCGGCCGATGTCGAAGTCCATCGGCGCGTCGTACTGGTCGGCGCCGAGGACGCCCATCGAGACGCCGCCGGCGATCGCGCCCTTGAACTTCTTGCCGCCGCGCATCCCAAGACAGAACTTCTCGACGAGTTCCTTCAGCGGAATGCCGAGGTCGCATTCGTAGACGCCCGGACGGTTCACGTGGCCAGAGACGCCCATCAGCTTCGGCCCGTAGCTCGGCGCCCCGCCGATGTTGCTCTCGCAGCCGAGGCTCTTCCACCACGCGAGACCCTTGTCGACGATCGGGCTCACGGCCGCGAGCGTCTCGACGTTGTTGATGATTGTGGGCCGACCGAAGAGGCCCTTCACCGCGGGGAACGGCGGCTTGAGGCGCGGCCAGCCACGGCGACCTTCGATCGCCTCGAGGAGACCGGTTTCCTCGCCGCAGATGTAGGCGCCCGCGCCGCGGTGGAGGTAGCAGTCGACGGCGAACTTCACCTTGCCGTTCATCAGCCCCTGCTTGCCGAAGATGCCCTTGGCGTAGGCCTCCTGGATCGCGCGCTCGACGACCTTCGCCTGGTGGTGGTACTCGCCGCGGATGAAGAAGTACGCGGTGTCGAGCTGGCAGGCCCAGCAGGCGATCGCGATCCCCTCCATGATGATGTGCGGGTCGTAGTCGCAGAGCAGACGGTCCTTGAAGGTGCCGGGCTCGGCTTCGTCGCAGTTAATGCAGAGATAGCGCCGTCCGCCATCGGCTGGCGGAAGGAACGACCACTTGAGGCCGCACGAGAAGCCAGCGCCGCCGCGGCCGCGCAGGTTCGCGTCCTTCACGAGGCTCACGATGTCGGCGGGCGTCATCTCGAGCGCCTTCTCGAGGCTCTTGTAGCCTCCGGTCGCCATGAATTCATCGACGCCGACCGTCTTGCGGGTCTTCGGGTCGCCCCAGGGGAAGGTGGGGATGCGCTTCGTGAGGACGGGCTCGTTCATTGGCATCGGGAACTCGCAGTCAGCGTGATTCGTGTGTGTCGTCGGTTCGGTCGGCGCGCGCATCGTCTGCCGTGCGCGGCTCGTAGATCACTTCGTCGATCGTGGTGCGGCGGAGGATGTAGTCGCCTCGCCTGACCTCTTGCACTTTCCTTCCGACCTCGCGGGAAACCCCGTCGGTCGGCTCCTCCGCTGGCGCCTCCAGCGGCTTCGGCTCATCGAGCCCCTCCACGATTCCCCGGAAGAAACCCTCGATGTTGTCGAGCAGCGAGGGCTTGCCGCGCTGTTCATTCGGCCCGGGCATCAGTGATGCCCGCCGCCTGTTCCGCCCTTCGCTGCCTCGTCGATGAGCTTGTCGATCGACTCGATCGTGAGGCCCTCGTGGAGCTTCTCGTTGAAGAGCGCGACCGGCGCGGTGTCGCACGAGCCGAGGCACTCGAGGGTGAGCAGCGTGAACTTGCCGTCGTCGGTGGTCTCGTGCGGCTCGATGCCGAGGCGCGTGCGGACATGGTCGACGAGCTTCTGGTGGCCGCAGACCTCGCAGGCGATCGACTGGCAGATGCCGATGACGCACTTGCCGACCGGCTCGGTGTGGAACTCCTCGTAGAAGGTCACGGTGTCCATCACATCCGCGGGCTTGATCGAGAGGAACGACGCGATCTCGACCATCGCCTGATAGGGAATGTGGCGGTACTCGTGCTGGATCTCATGGAGGATCGGCAAGAGCGCGCCCTGCTTGGTCGCGTAGCGCGGGAGGATGTCCTTGGTCCAGCGATCCTTCATCGCCTGCGTGCAGTACGGCTCGGCGCGGGTGGGGATCTTGGTGGTGGCGGATGGCTTGGTTTGCCAGCTCATGATGGTCCTAACTTCGCTTTGCGTTGAACACGCCGTTCGATTCGCTTTCGTAGCACCAGAGGCCGCTGCCGCAGCAGCGGCCGCTCAAACTTCGCCGCAGCAGCGGCCTCTCAAACTTCGCCACAGCAGCGGCCGCTCAAACACTGTCCCAGCACCAGAGGGAGCGGCCGCAGCCGCGACCGCTCATCTATCGAGTTCTGCCGCGATCACGTTCAGCGAACCCAGCACCGCCACGATGTCGGCGAGCTGATGGCCTTCGATCATCTTGGGGAAGATCTGGTAGTTCATGAAGCATGGCGGACGCGTGCGCGCGCGGAACGGGTACTTCGTAC
Organism: Phycisphaerales bacterium; assembly: GCA_044355685.1. Classification (GTDB taxonomy): domain Bacteria; phylum Planctomycetota; class Phycisphaerae; order Phycisphaerales; family SM1A02; genus QWPT01. The sequence goes on along the minus strand of JBIKXP010000093.1, from coordinate 2,356 downwards.
CGTCGGCGACGATGTAGTAGCCGAGCTCGCCGTTGGGGCTCTCGATCGCGCCATAGGTCTCGCCGACCGGCGTGTCGAAACCGCGGTTGTTCATGTAGAGCTCGAACAGCTGGATCACGCCTTCGATCGAGCCGTAGACATCGGCCTTGTCGGGGACGCGCATCTTGCCGTCGGCGACGGCGTTGATCGAGCCGCCCGGCAGCTTGTCGATCAGCTGGTCGATGATCTTCGCCGACTGCTTGATTTCCTCGAGCCGCACCAGATAGCGCGAGAGACTGCAGCCGGCGCTCGCAATCGCGATCGAGAACTTCACACGCTCTGCGCCCTCGCCGTCCCAGTTGTCGGCAAAGCAGAGGTACGGGTCGTCTTTGCGGAGGTCGCGGCGCACGCCCGCGCACCGCGCGTTCGGGCCTGTCAGCCCCCACTGGATCGCCTCTTCCTTCGTGACCGCGCCGACGCCGTCGAGACGATCGACGAAGATGCGGTTCCGGTTGCAGAGGGTCTCGAGGTCGGTGATCGCCTTCGGAAGGCGGACATCGATGAAGTTCCGCACCATCCGCTTGAATACTTCGTCGTCGGGGATGTCGCGCCAGGCCCCGCCGACGCGTGTCCAGTCGGGGTGGTAGCGCTGGCCCGAGACGTACTCGATGATGTCGTAGATGAACTCGCGCTCGTTGAATCCGTAGAGGAAGCCCGTGAACGCGCCGAGGTCGAGCGCCGCGGCGCCGACGCACAGGAGGTGGTTCTGGATGCGGCCGAGCTCGCACATGACGGTGCGCACGGCCTTGGCGCGCGGGGTCAGTTCGATGCCGAAGAGTTTCTCGACCGCGTGGTGCCACGCGATGTCGTTCACGATCGGCGAGATGTAGTCCATCCGGCTGACCGTGCAGACATACTGGTTGTAGTCGTGATGCTCGCCAAGTTTCTCGAAGCCCGAGTGGAGGTACCCGATGTGCGGGGTGCAGCGGGCGATGCGCTCGCCGTCCAGCTCCAGCACGAGCCGAAGGGTCGTGTGGGTCGCGGGGTGCTGCGGACCGAAGTTCAGGACCCAGCGGTCTGGGGCCTGGAAGTGGTCCTTGAGGTAGTCCGTGTCCTCGACGTCGAGGCCGAAGCCCTCGCCGGGGGTGATCGTGTACGGCATAGGAGGGAGAGTATAAGACCAAGCGCCCCCGCTGCGGGGGCTTGCAGGCGCGTCAGAAGGCGCCAGGCCGCAGGTAGGGGTTCGAGCGCCGTTCCGCGCCGATGGTGGTCGCCGGGCCGTGGCCAGGGAGCACCCGAGCGGAGTCCGGCAGTTGCATCAGGAGGTCGAGCGACCGCCGCATGGCCTCCGGGTCGCTCGTGGGGAAGTCGAGTCGGCCGATCGAACCCTCGAACAGCGTGTCGCCGACGAAAGCGAGCTCTTCCTCCGCGCACCAGAGCGTGACGCCCCCGGGCGAGTGGCCGGGCGTGTGGAGAACCTTGAAGTAGTGGCTGCCGAGTTCGAGCAGTTCCCCTCCCCCGAGGACGGCGTCCGGCGGCGGCGCGGAGACGGCGGGTGGGATGAACGCGCTCAGGTTGAGGTTGGGATCTTCGTTGAAGCCCTTCTCGTCCCGGTGGCAGAGGATGTTCACCGGACCGAGCCGCAGCCGGAGGCGCGAGAGCCCGGCGATGTGGTCGCAGTGGCAGTGCGTCAGGATGCAGAGCGCCGGCTTCAGGCCCTTCGACTCGATGAAGTCGAGCATGGGCTCTGGCTCGTACGGACAGTCGATCACCCAGCAGGCGTCGGGCGGACCGGCGTCGTCCCAGACGACGTAGCCGTTGGTGGCGAAATCGCCGAGTTCGAACGAGCGGAATGTGAGTGCCATTCGACGCAGGGTAGCGGCGCCGACGGCGCACGTCACCGCGCGCTTCGGTTACGCTCCGCGCATGGTGATCCGGTTCGCCTCTGCTGCATCGCTCGCGTGCGTCCTGCTCGCTGGCTGCGACACGATCCAGTCGGACTTCAGCCAGCTCACGGAGAGTTTCTCCCAGCCGACTCCGGCCGAAGCGGCGCAGTGGGCCGCGGATCCGAACGATCGCGAGAATGCCCGGCGCGGAACGGTGCTTCTCGCGAACGCTCCGTGGGGCGGTGCGCCGCCGTACCTTCGCTTGTACCGTCTGTACGCCGAGGAATCGCCCGATCCGCTCGTTCGCGCGGCGGCGATTCAGGCGCTTGGGCGCCACGGCGAGGCCTCGGACGCGCAGCTTGTCGCGAAGAACGTCGCGAGCCCCTTCCGCCAGGTTCGCCTCGCTGCCGCGAAGTCGCTGCAGCGGCTGCACGATCCCTCGGTTGCCGACATCCTTTGGCCGCGGCTTGTCGACGGCAACGAAGATCCCG
>JBIKXP010000005.1:0-39612 GCA_044355685.1 Phycisphaerales bacterium | reverse complement strand
GACATGTGGATCTCGGGAGAACGCGCGAGTGTACGGCGGGCGTTTCCTGCGCGGAACCCGCAAGTCCACGGCCGGATTGCCGAACCGGCCTGCGCACGCGAACGTTACACTCGCCCCTCGCGATGACCCCCGACGCCGCCCCGTTCGCCATCGAGGTCGAGACCTCCTTTGCAGCCGCACACGCGATCGTGCTCGGTGGTGTCCGCGAACGCCTGCACGGCCACAACTGGCGCGTGCAGGTCTCGGTGGGAGGTGCCGCGCTCGATGGCGAGGAGCTTCTCTGCGACTTCCACGCGATCGAGGGAATGCTGGCCGCGGCGATTTCGCCATTTCGCGATGGCAACCTGAACGAAACCCAGCCGTTCGACCGTACGAACCCGACGGCCGAGGCGCTTGCGCGGCATGTGGCGCGCGAACTGTCGAATCGACTGAAGGTCGCCGAACCTCGCGTCCACCTCGAATGGGTGCGCGTGACGGAGGCCCCGAACTGTATCGCGGTCGTGCGGCTCTCCCGCCCCGCCTGACACCCTTCGGGCATTCCGAAGCCTGGCCAGAGATCTCCGCATGAGTGAAGCCGTCAAGCCAACCCACGTGAAGCGCGCCGCGGCACCGAACGAACTGGTGCCTGTCGGCCCCGAGGATCCCTCGCGCTTCCTCAACCGCGACCTCCAGTGGCTGGAGTTCAACCGCCGGGTGCTGGCGCAGGCGCTCGATCCACGCAACCCGCTGCTCGAGCGGGTTCGGTTCCTCGCGATCTTCGGGTCGAATCTCGACGAGTTCTTCATGAAGCGCGTCGGCGGGCTTCGTCGCCAGATCGACGCCGGAGTCGGCAGCCCGCCGTGGGAGCCGCTCTCGCCCGCCGAACAGCTGGTCCTGATCCGCGAGCGCGTGCTCGAGCAGACCGTGCTCGCGACCCGCGCCTTCCGCGAGACGCTGGTGCCGCTTCTCGACAAGGAGTCGGTGGAGCTTCTGGGCTGGAACCAACTCACGGATACCGAGCGCATCGAGGCGGAGCGCTGGTACCGGCGCAACATCTTCCCGATCCTGACGCCGCTTGCGGTCGATCCGGGCCACCGCTTCCCGTTCATCTCGAACATGTCGATCTCGCTTGGCGTCCTCCTGCGCCGCCCAGGCGAGAGCGAGGCGCTGTTTGCGCGCGTCAAGGTCCCAGAGATCGGCGGCAAGCTCTACCGCTTCGGCTCGTCGCGTCGGTTCATCTCGCTGCAGGACATCATCGCCCACAATCTCGACGACCTTTTCCCCGGCATGGAGATCGTGGACGTGCTGCCGTTCCGGGTCACGCGCAATGCGGAGACGGAGCGAGACAACGAGGACGCCGAAGACCTGCTCGAGCAGATCCAGCAGCAGCTCCGCGAGCGCCGCTTCGCACGCGTCGTGCGGCTCGAGACCGGCGCGAAGCCGAACGAGCGCATCATGCGCTTCCTCGAGGACGAACTGCAGCTCGGCGAGGATGGCATCTACGAGACCGACGGCATGCTCGACTGGGGCACTGTGAACGAGATCGCAGACCTCGAGCTTCCCGAGCTGCGCTGGCCGAAGTGGAGCCCGGTGGCGCCGCACGGCCTCGAGGACGACAGCGCCGACATCTTCGCGATGATCCGTGCGGGCGACATTCTCGTGCATCACCCCTACGAGAGCTTTGACCACTCGGTCGAGCACTTCATCGAGCAGGCGGCCGCGGATCCGAAGGTGGTCGCGATCAAGCAGGCGCTCTACCGCACCAGCGGCGACTCTCCCTTCATTCCCTCGCTCATCCGCGCCGCCGAGAGCGGCAAGCAGGTCGCGGTGCTCGTCGAGCTGCGCGCGCGCTTCGACGAGGCGCGCAACATCCTCTGGGCGCGAAAGCTCGAGGACGCAGGCGTGCACGTGGCGTACGGAGTCGTCGGCTACAAGACGCACACGAAGGTTGCGCTCGTCGTTCGCCAGGAACAGGCCGGCATCCGCTCGTACGCGCACATCGGAACGGGCAACTACAACTCGAAGACGGCCCGGATCTACGAGGATCTCGGGCTTCTCACCTGCGATCCGGTGATCACAGAGGACCTGATCGGGCTCTTCAACTACATGACGGGCCGCAGCCGGCAGACCGAGTACCAGAAGTTGCTGATCGCGCCGGTGACGATGAAGCGCAGCTTCATCGAGCTGATCGAGCGCGAGGGTGCGCTTGCGAAGAGCGGGAAGGGCGGCAGGATCATCGCGAAGATGAACCAGCTCGAGGACCGGAGCGTGACCGACGCGCTCTACCGCGCCGCGATGGACGGTGCGCAGATCGACCTGATCGTGCGTGGATTCTGCTGCATCCGCCCGGGCGTGAAGGGGCTCAGCGAGACGATCCGGGTGACGTCGACCATCGGGCGATTCCTCGAGCACAGCCGCATCTTCTGGTTCGGAAACGGCAAGGCCGATCCGCTCGACGGCGACTTCTACATCGGAAGCGCCGACTGGATGTACCGCAATCTGAACACCCGCGTCGAATGCGCGGCGCCGATCGAGCAACGCGCCCATCGCGAGCGGTTGTGGCAGATCATGCAGTTGCATCTGACCGATCGCCGGCAGCGCTGGCTGATGAAGTCGGACGGTTCGTACGAACTCAGCGATTCGGCGGTGGTCCCGACCGGGCCCGTGGGGAACGATCCGGCCTTCATCGGAACGCACCAGCGGCTCATGCAGGATGCGCTCGAGGCGCGCGCGCGCGCCGACGCGCTCCGGCTCGGTTCAGCGTGAACCTCGTGCGAGGAATTCGCCCGCGTCATGGCGCATCGAAGGTGCCCGGCAGCGCCGCAAGCCTGCGCGGCGAGGTGGAGCCGATGACCCTCAGCGGCGTGACCTCGTCGCCCTCGATCGCAAGCTGCGCCTCCGGGTCGCCCGCGACCGTGAAGTCGAAGGAGGCGCGCGTGAGCTTCGTACCCTTCTCGAACTCGAGCGTGAATGCGCCGACGGCTGCACCCGTCGCATCGACGGGGCCGTCGACGCCGGAGAGAAGCGTGCGCTCGGGTCCATCGCCGGCGCGCACGAAGAGCGTGCGCTCGCCGCGATCGAGACGGAAGGCAAGCGTGGCGCCATCCTCTGCCGTGACTCGGAACTCGTCGGTTCGCAGCGTCGCATCACGCGCATCGGCGGGAAGTGGGCCAAACGTCGATCCCGTGCGCACGAGCGCGAGGATGCGCTGCGATGCGACGCGCGCCGCGATGTGCGTCGATGATTGCTCGACGGAAGCCTGATAGCCGCGAAACGCTGCGTGCAGCGCGAGGAGCATCGCCGAGAGAAGCGCTGCCGTGATCGCGAGGGCGATCAGCAGTTCGATCAGCGTGAAGCCGCCACTGCTGCGTCGTCGCGGCGTTCGACGCGAACCGGCGGGGGAACCGCTCATGGCGCGATTCCCTCGCGATAGGTCGACGGAACTGGATCGATCGCGATGGGCCACGGGATGCCGTCCGGCAGCTTCGCATTGGGGTCATAGCGCAGGCGGATCTCGCCGAAGCCGCTGAAACCGGCCATGCCGGGAAGCGCGCCTTCGCCGTCGCCATCGGTGGTTCCGAAGTACCCGATCGTCGTGTTGAACGCCTCCGGCACGCCGTTGTACGAGAGTGGCCCTTCGCCCGCCACCGGCCGGAAGGTCATGAGCAGCGTGCCGAACACGTCGGCCGTGCCGCGCACGTCGAGCACGCCCGCGACGATCGTGCCCTTGAGGCGTACGCGCGGCGTGAGGTCTGGATCGGCGGCAACCTCGTTCGAGAAGTTGCCGACATCGACCGACCAGCCGGGGAGCATCATGGAGCTCCGCTGCAACCGATCGAGTTTCTCCGCGCCCAGCGCGAGCAGCTGGCTTCGCAGCGTCGCGCCGTCCGGCTGCAGCATGATCTCCGCGTCGTCCGGATCGCTGAAGAAGCGCGTCGAGCCGGTGATCTGCACCTTGTTGCGCCAGTGCGTGTACTGCGCCGGCGTGTCGCCTGCGATCGAACCGAGGAACGTGCACTGGTCGAAACGGATCGAGTTCGAGTGCGGCCGCGTGTCGGTCAGGACGCTCGAGCCAAGGAGCGCTGAAATCGAGGGAAATCGCGGTACGAATGAGACGGCGCCGCCTGGGGATGTCACGAACTTGAGCGATCCCGCGTAGTTCCAGTTCATGTCCGTGCAGCCGGTCTCCGTCTCGATGTAGGCGGTGCCCACGAAGGTGCAGTTCCGGAAGAGCGCGTTCAGCCCTTTCGGAATTCGTACGTCGGTGAACGTCATGTTCTCGTAGATCGGGCGCTGGTAGTAGTCGTAGGCCGTCGGCGAACCGAAGGGGACCGACTCGAACGCCGCGAGCGCCGCCGGCGTGTAGGTGCCGCCGCGCGCAAGCTGCGCGTCGACCTGCGCCGCGAAGTTCGGCTGTGCGTTCGATGCAAACCACTGCGCGGAACCGGTGAAGTCTCCCGTCGAGACCTCGCGCAGCGTGTCCGGGTCGGCCTCGAAGCGCACCGGTGCGGCGCCATCCTCCGACGCAACCACGGAGCCTTCGACCATCGCGCGCCAATCCTCGCCGGCTGCGAGTTCCCAGGCCGCTTCGTCGATCGCGAAGGCAAGCGCGCCGCGCACCTTCGCGTAGAGATCGAGCGCGCTCAGCACGCCGTCCGAGTAGCCGAGGCGTACGTCGCGCGCATCGACGGCGCCGTCGTCGTTGCGATCGGGCGATCCGAGATCGACAAGACGCGCGAGTTGGTCGTCGATGCCGGAGAACTCGACGGAGATCTCGCCGAGCCCCGCTGCGGCCGCGCGCGCGGCGTCCCACGCGACGGAGCCGTCGCCATTCGCATCGAACTCCGCGAGGAAGAGGTCGAACTCGTCGACGAAGCCATCGCCGTCGCCGTCGCCGAGCCCGCTTCCGGCGACCGCTGCGCCTTCGATCGAATGCGCGGTGCGCAGCCGTCCGTCGCCGTCGGTGTCGCTCGCCACGATGAGCGCGGCGAGTTCCGTGAGGTGCGCATCGAGATCGGCCGAGAGAAGCCGGAAATCCGAGCGCATGACCAGCGGATCGCCATGCTGCGGCGTCAGTTCGCCGCTGGTCGTGCCATAGCGCGTGCCGACCGCGCCCTCGACCGAGACGTTCTTCCCGATCATCACGCGGTTTGGAGACAGCACGGCATATTCGATGCGCTTGTCGATCTCGAACTCCATCGCGATCGTGCGCCTGATTTCGCCGTCGCAGCCGAGGCTCGTGACCCGGATCCGCGGCGTTCCCGGCACTGGTTCGTAGGTGAGTGCGAACCACGGCGCGCCGTCGCCAGCCTCAAGCGGGAGCGGCGGAGTCGCGAGTGCGCCACCGGCGTCGAGCGTCGCCGCCAGGGGCATGCCCGCGACGTCGACTCGCGCGCCGCGGTCGGCGCGATGTGCATCGCGTAGCGCCTCCGCAAGTCCGCCCGCGAGCCCGCTCGGCTCGTAGCCTGTGGGCGGCAGCACTGTCACCGAGCCGTCCGCCGTCGACCACGTTCCGTTCCAGAGCCGCTCCGCGAAGCCCGCGTCGATCACGCCGCGCGTCACGACGAATCGCCGTCGTTCGCGCTCGAGTCGGTGCGTTGCGAAGGCGAGGCCGCTTTCGGCTGCGCCGTGCGCGCGCATGGCGCGAAGCGCGCCATCGGCGGCGCGGAGGTTCGCCTGCGCGACAGCCGCCATGACCGCGGCGAGCGAGCCGAACACGACGAGGAGCAGCATCGCGAAGACACTCGCCATGCCGCGATGGAGCCGCTGGCGCCGGCGCGCGGGCATGATGTTGTCGCGGTGCGTCGTCATCGCGATCGAGGTGCGATCCAGGAAACCCGCGTGAACTCGGCGGGCGCCTCCGCGCCCGGCGCGAGAAAGTCGATCGCGACGGTCACGCGCACCAAGTCGCTCGCGCCAGCATCGACGACGCTCGTGAGCTCGAATGGATCGATGTACTCGACGTGGATGCGCTGGCGCCAGCCGGCCATGTCGGGAATCGGCGTCCGCAGCGAGGAAATCGGTCCAGTGCCGTCCGCCGAGTCGAACACGGCGCCGTCGAGGTCATCGAGATCGTCGAACTCGTCGATCGAGCCCTCGTCGGGTTCCGCGCCCCAGACGTCGTCTCCGGTCACGGGATCGCGCGGCGGCAGCCGCAGCGCGAGCTCGCGGATCTCGCAGCCAAGCTGCTGCGCGATCGCCGCATGCGTGGCCCACTCGTTGCGCTGGTGGAATGCGCGCTGCGCGGCCATCACGGCGACGATGCCGCTGCCGACGATCGCCGTCGCGATCGCGGCCTCGATCAGCGTGAAGGCGCGCGCGCGCGACGGACCGAATCGATGGATGTCGCTGCGGCAATGCATGCGCGGCTCACTTTCCAGTGACGAGGTTCGACATCTTGAAGATCGGAAGGATGATCGCCATCGCGATGAAGCCGACAACGGAACCCATGAAGACGATCATGATCGGCTCGATCATGCTGGTGACGGTCTTGATCGCATCCTTGAGCGCCTTCGCGTAGAAGGCCGAGACTTCATCGAGCACGGTGCCGAGCTTGCCCGACTCCTCGCCCGCGGCCACCATCTGGACGACCGAGCGCGGAAGCAGCGTGCTCCGCGCCATGGGCACCTGCAGCTGGCGGCCTTGCCGCACGGAGGCATGCACGCTGCGCCACAGGCGACGGTAGTGGCGGTTTCCCGCGACGTCGCCGGTGATCGTGATCGCGTCGAGCATGGGAACGCCTGCGTTCAGGAGTTCGCCCATCGTCTGCAGCGATCGGCTGAGGTAGAGCGCTCGGAACATGCGGCGGAAGACGGGTGCGGAGATCTTGAATCCATCCCACCAGAGTCCGCCGATCTCGGTCCGGATCATCACGAAAAACCCGACGATGAGCGCGCCTGCGCCGACGAGCAGGGCCCACCACCAGGCGATCATGAAGGCGGAGAGACCGAGCAGCATGACGGTCGGCCCCGGCAGCGCCTCTTCCTTGCCCTTGAAGACACCTGCGAAGCTCGGCAGCACGAAAGTCAGCAGGAAGATCGTGGTTGCGATCGCCATCGTCGCGATGATGCCGGGATAGATGCTCGCCCCGACGACCATGCGGCGCGTCTCCATCTCCTGCGCGAGGTAGTTCGCGATGCGGTCGAGCATCTTCGCGAACGAGCCCGAGAGTTCCGATGCGCGCACCATGCTGACGTACAGGGGACCGAACAGCCGCGGGTGGCGTGCGATCGCCTCGGAGAACTGGCGGCCGGCCTCGACGTCGGTGCGCAACTGGACGAGGATGCGCCGGAATTTCGGATTGGTCGCCTGCTCGGCGATGCCACCGAGTGCTTCGCGAATCGGGATTCCGGCCCGGATCATCACCGCCAGTTGCGTGGTGAAGTCGAGGATGTCCTTGCGGCTTGGGCCTGAGGAAATCTGGAGGATCTCCGACATGCGCGCGGCGAGTGGACGGGTCGGCTCGATGGCGGCGCGGGATCGCGACGTGCGAAGCCGTGGTTCCGAAAGCGCGGCGGCGGCATCGCCACGCGCATCGCCACGCGCATCGCCACGCGCGCTTCCACGGGAATCCTGGGCCTGAGAGCGGTACTGCTTCGCTGTCATGGTGGATGTCGAGAACGCCGTGTCGTCTGTCGCGTCGATCCGTTCCTGAAGGCGCGGCCCGAGACTGCGCCCGTTGCTCCGTGCGTTCGCGCGCTGCGCCGGCGCCGGCCGCCGCAACGGCCGTTCACGCCGCCATCGCACGCGTCAGCTTGTCGGGAGCAGTGGCCTTCGCCATCGCATCCTCGCGCGAGATGACGCGATTCTCGAGAAGTTCCGCGATTGCCGTGTCGAGCGAGCGCATGCCGAGGGCGCGGTTCGTCTGGAGGACGTTCGCGATCTCGAACGTGCGCGCCTCGCGGATGATGTTGCGCACGGCAGGCGTACACAGCAGCACCTCGACCGCGGGGACCATGCCGTCGCGGTCGACGCGGCGGAAGAGCGTCTGCGAGATCACGGCCTGCAGCGTGTTCGCCAGCATCGCGCGGATCTGGTTCTGCTGGTCGGCGGGATACATGTCGACGATGCGCTCGACGGTCTGCGCTGCGTTCACGGTGTGCAGCGTCGAGAGCACGAGGTGGCCGGTCTCGGCGGCGGTGATCGCGAGGGCCGCAGTCTCGAGGTCGCGCATCTCGCCCACGAGAATGATGTCCGGATCCTGCCGCAGCGCGTGCTTCAGGCCGCTCGCGAAACTCGGCATGTCGCTGCCGAGTTCGCGCTGCTCGATGAGGCAGTTCTCGCTGTCGAAGATGTACTCGATGGGATCCTCGAGCGTGATGACGTGCTTCTTCGAGCGACGGTTGATCGACTGGATCATGGCCGCGAGCGTGGTCGACTTGCCGGAGCCCGTGTCGCCGGTGACGAGCACGAGCCCGCGCGGCAGGCGCGTGAGCCGGTCGAGCGCGTCGGGCAGATTGAGCGACGCGAGGTCTGGCACGTCGGTGCGGATCGCGCGCAGCGCCATCGCGATCGAGCCGCGCTGAAGATGCGCGTTCACGCGGTAGCGGCGCAGTTCGGGAACCGCATAGGAGAAGTCGAGATCGTGCAGCTGCTCGAAGCGCTGGCGCTGCGCCGCGCAGGTGACGGCCTCGAGGATGTATTGCATGCCGGCCGGCGTGAGTTCGGCGAGCGGCAGCACCTGCATGACTGTGCGGCAGCGCACCATCGGCGGCATGCCGGCGACGAGGTGGATGTCCGATGCGTCGAGTTCATTCGCGCAGCGCAGGATGTCGTTGAGTTCCGGGCAATCAGGCACGAGCGAACCTCCAGATGCGCAGGTGGTATCGACACGCCTGCCCCGGTCGGTGAGCGCCTTGCCCACACGGGGCTGAGATCGCGGCTGCGCGACGTGGACAGACCCGGCTGCGCGGGTTCTCGCACCGGTGCGGTCTGGTTGGTCTGTGCGGGCTATGGCTCTTCCTGACGGACCACCGGCCGGGGATCGGTCAGACGGAGCCTCGAGCGGTCGCGCTCAGCGGGCGCCGGCGGCAGGAGATGCAGCAGGCGTGGCGGCCGGGTTCGCGGGACGCAGGGCGTCGCCCTTTCCGGAGAAGGATGCGCTCGTCCGCAGCAGTCCGGCCTCGTACAGGATGCGCGCGAAGGACTTCGGATCACGGAACTCGACCGAACCGCTGACGCGCCACGACGAAGCGCCGTTGGCGACGCTCGCGGTCGGGACCACCGCCGGGATCTCGGCGTTCACGGTCGCGCCAGGTGGGAGCGCGCGAAGCGCGGCCCACTTGCCGCCGTAGCCAGAGCCGTCGGGCAGGGTCAGCGCGTAGTCGTACTCGACCAGCTCGACCTCGTCTTTGCCCGGATTCGTCAGCGCGACGGTGATGGCCAATTGCGTGGCCCCGTTCGCAGAGTTCACCACGCGCACATCGGTCGCGCGGGCCTCGGGTCGGACGATGGCACACCCGCCCGCGAGGAGTCCGGCAGAGCAGACGATGGCGACACGCGCGACGATGCTGCGCACCGTGTACACGCGGTCGGCGCACGCGGAATCGCTTCGACAAGCGGGGGGGAGTCGGTCGCTGACCATGCGCGGGTGACTGTAGCAGAGCCCCCCGCCGCGAGGCGTGCCCCGTGCTGGCGCTGGCGCGTCCCCCCGTGTCGCACGTGCCACCCGGCGGGGGAGCCGCTACGCTTCTCGCAATGACGTCTCGGCCGAGTTCCCGCGTGCTTCCCTCGGTTTCGACCGCCGCTCGGCAGCGGGACGCGTGCGTGCGACCGGCACGCGGAGCGCTCTGCGCGGCACTTCTCTCATGGGGTGCGGCCGGAGCCGTTGCGCTGCTCGCCGGCGCGACACCGCGACCCGCAAGCGCGCAGCAGGAGGTGCTGCCCGCGATCGCCGATTCATCGACGGCACAGACCCTGCTCGACGACCTTCGCGCGCAGGCCGCGCAGAACCCCGCCGAGGCGGCGCGACTCGCGCGACGCCTTCTCGACGAGTACGCCGGGCGCGTGGCGAAGGTCGACCCGGCGGGCGATGAACTCTTCGCATCGGTGGGCGATCTGGTCGAGCGCTTCCTGCTCGAACAGCCGCCCGTGCTTGCGCTCTTCCGCAGCGACGAATCGCGCGCGGCCGAGCGGATGCTCGCCGAGCAGGGCGCCGAGGCGACGGCCAGCCGCCGCCGCTGGACTCCTGCGGGGCTGAAGGCCACGATCACTCTCGCCGAGCGCGCGTTGACACGCGATCGGGCCGAGGAGTCGCTCGCGCTGCTCCGCCGCGTCGAGCGGCACCCGGACCTTGCGGGTCGTGAGCGCATCGGCCACGCGGCGCTCATGGCCGCTGCATCGCTGCGGCTTGGGCTTCCAGCCGATGGCGTGATCGCTGCCCTCGAGGATCTTTCTCGCACGCCCGACACCAACGCGACGGTGCGCGCCGAGATCGATGCCGCGCTTGCGCAGGCGCGCCGCACGCCGCCGCGCGACCAGCGCACGCGCGTGCGCTCGCCGCTGGTGTCGGCCTCTGCGACGGCGATCCCAGATGCCTCGTGGCGCGAGATCTGGTCGATTGACCTCGATGGCACGCTTTTCCGCAGGCTCTTCGATGGACCGATGACGACGCTGTCGCCCCGCGTGGTCGAGCGGGCGCGCGCCGACGCGAGCTGGATGACCGCCGTCCCCACGGTGGTTGGCCGCACCGTCTTCCTGAGCGAAGGGCAGCGCGTGCGCGCGTTTGACGCGGATTCGCGCGACGAACTCTGGGAGCGCACGCTCGGCGCGACCGGCATCGAGCGCGACGCAGGCGGCGTCGGGGATCTCTCCGCGCTTGCGGTCGACAGCGACTCGGTCGTGGCGTACGAAGGCCACGCCTTCGCGGCATCGCGCAGCGGGCCATCGCGCATCTGGTGCCTCGACGCCGCCACCGGCGACGTGCGCTGGTCGGTGGACCTCGCGCGCTTCGAGGGCCGCGAGGACTTCGAAGGTCTCTTTCCCGTCGGAACGCCGCTCCTCTTCGAATCGGTCGTCGTGGTCAGCACGCGGAAGTCGACGCAGCGACTCGAGCAGGTCGACTGGCTGATCGCGTTCGACCGCGAGGACGGAAGCGTGCGGTGGGCGGTGTCGATCGCCGGTGCTCCCGGCACGCGCATCGTCGCGGGCCGCCGGCACGCGGGAATGACCGCGGATGGCGACGCCGTGCTGGTGTCGACGCCGCTCGGCGTCACGGCGCGCGTGCGCGTGTCCGATGGGTCGTTCACGTGGCTGCGCCGCGTGAGCGTGCCGCTGCGCGAGTCGCGCATCGGCGTCGAGCCATGGGAGATCGCGGCGCCTGTGTCGATCGCAGGCAAGGTTCTGGTGCTCTCGCCCGACGACACCGAGCTCGCGGCGCTCGACATCGCCACCGGCGCGTTGATCGAATCGCGGCCCGTCGGACCGGAGACCACGTGGGGCGAGCCACGCTATCTCCTCGGCGGCGTCGCCACGCGGCCAGGCACGCCCGATGCGACGCCTGTCGTCCTCTCCGTAGGCCGAGACATCGTGGCCTTCGACGCACGCGACTTCACGCGCCCGCTGTGGAGCCTTTCGCGCGTGATCGGAGACGCGAAGATCGAACGCGCCGGCGCGGAGAACCGCAACGGCATCCGCGGCCGCGTCAGCGTGGCCGGCAACGCCGTGCTTGTTCCCGGCGTCGATGAGTACCTCGTGCTCGACCTCGGCACGGGCGCGATCGCCGCGCGCATTCCCGGGCAAAGGCCGGGAAACCCAGTGCTTACCGAGGATCGCATCGTCACGGCGGGCGACGACGCGCTGCGCATCCTCATGCCGCCGGAACGCGCCGAGAGCATTCTGCGCGCACGACTCGAGGCGTCGCCGAACGACCCCGGCGCTGCGCTTGCGCTTGTGGAACTTGCGCGAGCCACCGCAAGGCCGGCGCTCGCGCTCGAAGCGGCGGCTACCGCGCGCGACGCCTTGGCGCGTGGAAGCGGCACGGCCGCCATCCGCGATGGGCTCCTCGAGCAGCTGATCGCGCTTGCGGGCGAGTTGCCCGAGAGCGGCGACGCCGCGTACGCGATCGTCGACGCGATCGCCGATTCGCCGAAGCTGCGCGTCCGCGCGTTGCTTGCGCGGGGCGACTTCCTGCGCGCGAAGGGCTCGCCGCGCGAGGCGGTGCGGGTGTGGAGCACGCTGGCGGCGGATCCGGCGCTCGGGCCCGAGCTCGTCGAGCGCGATGGAATCGCCCGCTCGACGCGCAGCGAGGCGATGGCGCGCGTGGCGCGCATCGCCGCGCGCGACACGGACATTACGGCGCGCCTTGACGACGAGGCCGCGCGCGAACTTGCGCAACTGCAGGCATCGGGCGCCGACGGCGAGCGTCTGCTCATGTTCGCGAACGCGCACCCCCGCACCGCGGCGTCGACCGATGCGGTCGTCGCAGCAGCGCGATCGCTCGGCAGCGTCCGCGCCGCGCGTGCATTCGAGGGTCTGCTCGCCGACCTCCTCGTACCGCCTGCGCGCGTCGAGCTGGCGGACCGGGTCGCGGCCGAACTCGTGAAGATCGACGGGACGGCGGCGGGCGGCGAGCGCATCATGCGTCGCACCGCGCAACTGCTCGTCCCGAGCGGCTTGACGCGCGAGACTCTCTCGACGCCGTCGGGGCGGCTTGCGAAGGTCGGCCTCGAGCCTGGGACAGGCCGGGATTTGCGCGGCCGAATCGCGCGGATGACCGGTGGCGCCTTCCTGTCGCGCGCTCCCGAGCTTGCACTCATCGTTTCCGACGGCGCAATGCAGCGGCTCGACCTCACGACGCTCGAGCCGCGCTGGCGCCTCCGCCTCGATGACCGCGATCCGCTCATTCTCCACGCATCCGATCGGATCGTGCTCTGGCAGTCGGTCGCTGGCGCATCCGACGTGTGGCTTGTGATCGACTCGGAGACGGGCGCGGTCGAGTTCTCCACGCCGCGCAGCGACGAGATCTGGTCCGGTGGCGTCGAGCTCGTCGATGCCACCGGCGCGATGGCGACCCCGGACGGCGGGGCGTTTCTTCCCGCGCAGGTGCTGCCCTTCTGCGACGGCGAGTCGCTTGTGCTCGTGCGCCGCAACGGCGACGTGGCGCGCTACTCCGTGCCCGACGTCAAGGTGCAGCCTCGGTTCTCTCGCGGCTTGGTCAAGCAGGTCTACGCCGTCTCCCTCGCGGACGGGCTGCTCACGATCGCCGGCCGCGGCGTACCAGTAGAGCCGCGTACCGGAGGCGAGCCCGCGGTCCCGACGCGCGAGGACGTCGCTGCGGACATGCGCGACGCGGCCTCCGCCGCAACCGATCTCGTGCCGGTGGTCTACGTGCTCGATGCCGCGACCCTCGAAGTCAGGCTCCGCGTCGAGCCCACGTCGGGCGACGACGTGCGCTGGGCCTTCGCCACTCCGATCGGCGAGGTCTTCCTGGGCACTTCGCTCGGAGTCGAGCGTTGGACGACGGGCGTGCGCGGGCAGGCCGTGCCCGTCCTCGAGACCCGCACCTCGGACTGCTCGTCGGCGTCGAGCCCGAATCTCCTCGGTGGCGGCATCGTGGTGCTCGACCGCAACGACCAGCCGCTGACCGTGCCGCTCTTCGACGGGCCGATCTCGCCGATCGAGATGCCGGTGGTCACGGCGTTCGGCTACGCGTCGCTCCGCTCGATGATTCCTGCGGCCGAAGGACTGCTGATCCATGCGGAGAATCGGATGATCCTCCGTGGGCACGGGGGCGAACTCCTCGGCACGGATCTCCTCGCCGGCGACCTCAACCTCGTGTTCGCGCTCCCAGCGGCGCCCGGCGTGTTCGTCTTCAACGGCCTCGGAGGCCGACAGGCCGTGGGGGCAGGGCTCGGCAACTTCCGGGTCGATTTCCCGTACGTGGTGCAGGCGCTCTCCCCGGCGGGCGGTCTGCGGATGGTCGGTCAGCCGTTCGAGATCCGCGCCCAGAGCCAGCGGGCGGACCGCGCGATCATCGTGGACGGCTGGATTCTGATGAGCTCCTCCCAAGGGACCATGGCCGTGGCGCTTCCCGTCCAGCCGCCAGGAGCCGTGCCTGCCGACGACGCTGCGAATGCACAGCAACCGGCGGTTCCCGCCGGACCGTGATCTCGGGTGAAACCCAGCACGATCCCCCAGTCACTCGGTGGGCGCCTTGCGTACCTTTGGCTCGGGACGAGCCCGTGGCGCGCAGGGCCTTGAGACGTGTTGTCGAAAGGTGTCGAAATCCTTCCCGAGGACGGGTTGACATCGGGCCACCGAGACGCGACAACTCCCGACGCCCGCGCGGGTCGATCTCGGAAGAGTGCTGATCTCTTTAGCCTCCACACCGGAATCGTCCGATAGAGGCGACGGCAGCCCCGCTCGACTCTCTTGGCGCGGCTTTGGTGGCGGTTTGCGCCTTGTGCGCAGCCTCCGATGGACGGGACGAATCCGGCCCCCCGGTCGCTCCCGAACAGGCAAGGATGCGGCAGCCCTGAGAGCCCGGGCTTCGGTTCCCCGGTGTGCACGACGATCTAGGACACGTACAGACCATGACACTTCTCCTCGACGCTGACACGCTCGCTCCTCGCACTCGCAACGCTAGGCTTCTTGGCCGCGGCATGGCCGGGGGCATCCACGCCGAGCCGTTCGTCCGTTCCCTCAGCGGCGCGCAAGAACTCAGCGGCGCATCGCCGTGGGGCGTAGGCGCTGGAGTCGTGGTGGCCCGCGACGAGGACGAGGACGAAGATTTCGACCTCGAGGACGAGGACGATGACTTCGGCGAGGAGGAAGAGTTCGGCGACGAGGATGCTGAACTCGAGGAAGACGAAGACGAAGACGAGGACGAGGAGGAAGAAGAGGAGGAAGACGACGACTTCGACCTTGAGGAAGAGGAAGAAGAGGAAGAGGAGGAAGAAGAAGAGGGCGACGAGGAGGAAGAAGAGGAAGACGACGAGTTCGGCGACGACGAGGATGACTTCCTCGATGATGAGGATCTCGACGACGAAGACGAGTGACCAACGCGGCTGAGCGCCACGTGGATCGCGCGTATAGGATCCGCCAGACAGGCCTAGTTCAGCAGCCGGACGAGCGACAGGCGCACGCCTGACGCCTCTGGCGCGATGAGGAGGAGCCCCGGGCTTCCCTCCACCATGCCGAGGGATCTCGGCACTGCAACCCGATCAAGGATCTCCACGCCGCGGGCGTCTGACGTCGCCTGGGTTTCGGCCTCCGGAGCACGAACGCGCATGCGCACCCGGCCGCCGTCGAGCACCGCGTCGCGCCGCTCATCGACTTTCGCGACGGCCAACACTCGCCCGGATAGGGCGCGCAGGCCGTCCGCGTCGTTCCACCGGGCGATTGTTCCGAGCGTGGGATGGAAGAACACGAGGTCGCGGCCGTCCGTGCCGTCGCGGGTCGCCTGCGGCGTCGCCATCTGCGCCGCCACCGAGTCGTCGGCGCGGTCGCTCACGAAGAGACGCACGAGGCCTTGCGACATCGACTCGTCGCTCGCGGGGTCGGTCGAGCCGAGCTCGAGGATGCCGTCCCGAAGCAACAGGGTATAGACGCGGGAGCCGTCGGCGTTGAACGAGGGGAACGTGAGGCTGCGCAGGCCATCTGCCCCGAGCCGCACGGTGCTGTCGGCGCGCCGCACGACAAGGTCGAAGAAGCGCTC
Organism: Phycisphaerales bacterium; assembly: GCA_044355685.1. Classification (GTDB taxonomy): domain Bacteria; phylum Planctomycetota; class Phycisphaerae; order Phycisphaerales; family SM1A02; genus QWPT01. The sequence goes on along the minus strand of JBIKXP010000005.1, from coordinate 23,978 downwards.
TGAGATCTCGCGACGCGAGTAGGCGAGCTCGCCGTTCGGACCGAGCGCGGCGAACGCATTGACGGCGCCGTCCTGCACGAGCCACTCGGGCTCGTAGCCGTCGGTCGATCCCTCGGTGCCCCAGCGAATGCGCCCGATCCAGCGCGCGCCATCCGGGCGGGGACTCTCGACGAGGAACCCGCGCTCGTCGGCCGAACGGCCAAGGATCAGTCCGCCTTCGGTCTCGCCGAGCCGCGTGATGCCGCCCGGGCCAAGCTTGTAGAGCGCGATGCGCGAAGCGCGCGGCTCGCGTTGGTCCGGCCGCGCAAGCGCGGTCGCCGAATCGGGCGGCGTGCCGGTCTGGACCGCCATGAACGTGCCGCTTGGCGAGAGAAGCGGGAGCGTGAATCCATCGGTCGCGACGAAGCCGAGCGGGCGGACGTCGAGGCGCACCGCTGCGTCGAGGAGAGGCGTCGCGATGGCGCGTCCAGGCACCGGGGCGTCGGAGACGCGCTCGCGCACGGGCGGCCGTTCAGCGCCCGTGGACGTCGCACCGCGCACGGGGCCGGGTGGGCTCGTCACGCAGCCGGCCATGGCTGCGGCGATCGCCGCCGCAAGGAGCGATGCGCGCGCCAGGCGCCGCCCTTGGAAGAACACACCCGCCGGAGAAGCCTCCGGCGGGTGGGTGATGTGCGACAGATTCGGTGCGGTCATGGCGCGGGGCTCGCCGCTCGCGCGCATCAAGGAACCGCCGGCTCCGCAGGGGTTTCGGGCGCGGCGCCGTCGGCCGGAGTGCCGGTCGAACCAGCTTCGCCAGCACTTTGGGCGGTGCCTTCCTTGATGTCCTTGAAGAACTTGCTCTCCTCAAGGAGTTTCTGCGAGCCCTTCTCGAGCGGCTCCTGCAGCATGCGCAGACGCTCGCGTTCGTCGCGGTTGAAGTTCGAGTCGTTCGCATCCGGGTTCTGGACGACGATCGGAACGAGGAACACGACGAGTTCGACCACTTCCTTCGCACGCTCGGTCGAGCTGAACGCGGCTCCGAGCAACGGGATGTCGCCGAGGAACGGAATGCGACGGTCGATCTGCGTCTCCTGCTCGCGGCGGATGCCCGAGATCACGATCGTCTGCCCGCTCTTCACGGTCACGGTCGTGTTCGTCTCGCGACGATCGACGACCGGGTTCGAGTTGATCGTGGTCGCGGAGAGATTCGACAGGAGGATCTTCACCTCCATGGCGACGTTGTTCTCCTGGGTGATGCGCGGTCGCACGTTCACACCGACGCCAACGAACTGCTGGTCGAAGCTCGAGGTCGTTCCGCTGGTGCCGAAGCCAGAGGTCTCGCCGGTGAGGAACGAGACGTCGCTGCCTGCCTCGAACTTCGCTTCCTTGTTGTCCGACGTGAAGATGCGCGGCTGCTGGAGAATGCGCACGCTGTTGTCGGTCGACAGCGCCTGCAGGAAGAACGCGAGATCGTCGGTGGTCGACACGGTGAGCGAACTCGACTGGAACCACGGATCTGCGAAGTTGTTGGCGCTCGCTCCGTTGCCGCCCTTCTCGAGCTCAAGGCCGACCGTGCCGAGCACCGAGTTCTCAGAGCCGTTGAGCGGGCTCGCGAAGTCGCCGACGCGGCCGATGCGCGCGCCCCAGGAGAAGCCGTCGCCGACCTTCACTTCCGCGAGGACGGCGGTGATCATCACCTGACGGCCAGGCTTGTCGAGTTCGCGCACGATCTCGATGACCTTCTTCTCAACCTCTGGCGGCGCCATCACGAGCACCGAGTTCTGCGCGGCGTTCGGCACGATGCGGCTCCGGCCGATCAGCGCGCTGACCTCTCCGCTGCCCTCGCCGCCAGCGCCAGTGCCGGCGCGACCGCCTTGCCACGGGAACTGCAGTTGGTTGGCCGCGCCACCCGCCTGGTTGCCGTTCGCCGCGCCGGTCGTTCCGTTGGTGCCCGCGTCGAACCGCGACGAGAGGCCGCTGAGGCCTTCCTCGGGAAGACGCAGCCCGCCGCCCTGAGAGCCGCTCTGGGCAAGGAGCGTGTTCAGGATCTCGCTGAGTTCGACGGCGCTCGCATGCTTGAGCGGCACGTTGACCGGAATGCCCGAGTTGAAGGGCTGGTCGAGTTGCTCGATCCAGCCGTCGAGCCAGTCGAAGTTGTCGGGCGTCTTCGAGATCACGACGAGACGGTTCGAATCGGGATACGACTCGATCGAGAAGATGTTGGCCACCGCCGCGGTCGCGGAGCCATCGCCGGATTGCCCAGGCTGCGGGTTGATCGCGCGGCCGCCGGCGACCGCCCGGCTGGCACCTGTCGCACGCGACCCGCCGCCGAGGAGCGTCGAAAGCAGATCGCGCACCTTGGCCGGATCTGCGTACTTCAGGTCGTAGGTCTTGAAGATGCTGCCCTTCGCGTTCGGGGGCAGGTCCCACGCGGTCGCCACCAGTCGCCGGATCTCGGTGATCTGCGTGGGCGTTCCGCGCACGGTGATCGAGTTCATCGACGGCAGCACCGTGACGATCGGACCGCCGCCTCCGCCGCCCGCCTGCTGGCCCGGCGCCTGCGGCACCGGCTGTCCGCGGTTCTGGCGGTTCGCGCCTCGCGCGGCCGCCGAGCGGCTCGCGCCGCCACCTTCATCGCTGAAGAGATCGGAGATCAGGCCCGCGATGGTGTTCGCGTCCTGATACTGCAGCCGGAACGTCTCGGTCGCGAAGTCGTTCCACGACGGGACATCGAGCATGTGGATGAGCGTCTGCACCTTCTTCGCGAGGCCGATGTCGCCCGACAGGATGATTTGGTTCGAGTCGCCGTCGGCGGAGAGCTTCGCGTACTCCTCCGGGAGCAGCCCTTCGATGCGATCGAGCACGTCGGCGGCGCGCGACTGACGCAGGCGGAAGACCTTGGTGACGAAGAGGCCGTTGTCCGGCATCGCCATCACGTCCTCGTCCGGGCCGATCACGACGCCGGGCTGCGTCTTGGTGAGGTCGGTCAGCACGCCGAGGAAGATCATGTCTTCCGTCTCGGTGACGGCGATGCCGTTCATCTTCAGCGTCTGATACAGGAAGTCGAGCGCCTGGCTCTTCGGGATCTTCTTCGTGCCGACGATGTTGAGCTTGATCTGCGCGAGGTCGTTGGCCTTGTAGGAGACGTGCTTGCCCGTCCACTCGAAGATGATCGGGACGACCGCGTCGGCCTTCTCGTCCTTGAGGGAGATCGACACGAGTTCGTCGTCGATGGCGCCGCGACCTTCGCGGCCACCACGGAGCTGCGAACGCGGGGTCTGCGCGGGTTGGCGCGGCTCGAGCGTCGAGAGCGTGCGCGGATCGTTCGGCACAGGCGAGACGTCGCGCTGCGGGGTCGGCTCGGGCGCCGGCGCGGGCGCGGGCGCGGGGGCAGGCGCCGGAGCGGGCGGCTCCGCAGCCGGCGGGGTCGTCGGCTGGGCCGGAGCTGCGTCCTGCTTGGCGGCGGGCTGCGTGGCTGGAGTGGGGCGGCTGGCATCTGCCTGCGACGTCGACACGCCGATGAAGCCGCTCGCCGTGACGACGGCCGTCACGCGGACGATCTCGGAGAGGGTCATGGCGCCGAGGAGATTCTTTGATTCACGCACGTGGCAGGCTCCAGATTCGGTCTTGGATTGTCTCAGGTCTTGCTCTGTCATGGCCGTCGGCGCGTCTCGATCCGCCTTCGGCGTCGCACTCGATGGATCGTTCAGGGATTCGGATCGTTCAGGGATTCGAATCGCTCAGGGATTTTGGGCGACGCGCCTCTGCAGAAGCGAACGCTCATGGTTGAGGCGGGCGCGGCTGTGGTTGTCGATCGACCAGTTGATCACGGCCTCGATTTCCGTGAGCGCCATGCGGGCTTGCTCGACGGTCATCGCACCGATCTGCTCATCGGAACGCGGCGGAGGCAGGTGCTGGCGATCGACGTATTCGATTCCGGGGCCACTGGACGAGGGCTCGCCAGAACCAGAGCTGGAACCAGCGCCCGCTGGCGGAGGAACCTGCTGCGGCTCCATCGCGGGCGACGGAAGGTCGCTCGCCGGCGCATCGCTTGCCGGCGCGATTGGTGGCGTTGCACTGCCTGGCGGCATCACGGCGCCTGGCTGCTGCGGACGGGCGCCGGGCAGCGGCTGACCGTTTGGGCTCGTTGGGCCTCCGGGGGCACCGGGAGTTCCCGGGGAAAGGGGTGCCGGTCCGCCCATCGGTCCGCCCATCGGTCCGGGTCCCGCAGCGCCGCCTGCGGCTGCGTTCGGAGTCTCGCCGCCGCCCATCGCGCCTGCAGCGCCCGAAGCGCCGCCCTCAACCCTGATGCCGCGTGAAGCGCCGAAGGTCGGCGTTGGGCGGAGCAATCGCTCATCAAGCCGCGACCACAGCGGCACGGTGTACTTGCCGCGCATGTGTTCGATTTCGATCGAGTAAGGCACGTTCACGCTGACGACCTTGATCCCCTCGACCGATTCGCCCACGCGGACGCGCAGCGAGCCGAAGTTCACGATGTTGCCGATGACGCTCGTCGGAGTCGGGCCGGTGTAGCTCGCGGGCGGCGGCGGCGGGCCCGGGTCCGGTGGAGGAGCCACGGGCTTCGGAGCCTCAACGACGACGGGCTTGCGCACCGGCGGCGGCGGAAGGAGGAACACCGAGCGGCCATCGAAGCGCCGACGGCTCGTCTCGAGGAAGCTCTCGCTCTCCTCGACCAATGCTTCAAGGGGATTCGACGACTCCGCGTCGACGGAACGCTCGAGGGCCGCTGCGCCGACGGCCCCGACCGCGTTGATCACGGACCACGCGGAGAGGCCGATTGCAGCGGCCGACACCACGAGCGGCGCGGTGACGCGGAACCCGGGCGGGAGCCCGTTCAGCTGACGCTGGAAGACATCGATCACGAGGTACCTCCGCGTGGCACGACGCCCCATCGTTCGAGAGTGACCGCCGCGCTCACACGGCGGGTCTTCGAGCTGTAGGTCAGCCGCACATCCGAGATCGCGTCGATCTCCGGACTGCGGTCGAGGTCGCTGATGATGTGGTTCACCGTCTCAGCGGTCGCCTCGAACTTCACTTCCGCGATCGTGCGTGCCATGACGCCGTTCAGTTCGGACGCCACCTTCGAGAGCACGTCGCCCGAGAGCGAGTTCGAGCGCACGTCGAAGCCGTAGGTCGACACGCCGCGCTTGCCCATGATGGAGGCAACGGCGTTGGCGAACTTCTCCTTCGAAGCGGATTCGCGGCCGGGCACCGAGTTCGGGCCGAACGCGACGGCGCGCTCGGCGACCGAGGTCGGTAGGGAGTCGGCGCGCTTCACGGCCGCCTCAAGCAGCGCCTCGTTGCGATCCGCGCGCTCGTTCATGTCGTTGGCGCGCACTCCCATCAGATTTCTCACAAGGAAGATCGCGAACGCCAGCGCGCCGGCGAGAACGATCCACTTGCCGACGCGCGGAAGCGTCGCGAACCAGTCGACGGCCTGCTGCGAGCGGCTCGGGCGCGGCAAGCGCGCGGCGGCAGGCAACGCGCTTTCGGTAGATGAGGCTGGGGTCGTTGATTCGTTCACGGGTGGTGCTTCGAATGCTGCGCGGATCGTTGGGTCTTGCTGCGGTTTGTGGCGCGAACGCGCCGCGCGGGACGGTTTCGGTCAGGACGATCCCTTGAGGGCGTTCAGAATGCGGTTGAAGTCGGCGCTGAGGCGCGCGCGCGTCTCGGCGTCGAGGTCCTGGCGACGGGCCGCCACGGCGAACTCGGAGAGTTTCGCGCGCAGTTCCGGCTTGCCCATCGTCTTCAGCTGCTCGTCGGTGATCGTGTCGGGAACCGTGAGATTGGCCTGCGCGGCCGCACCCGGCCCGCCGCCTGCGCCCGCGCCGCCAGAAGCTGCCGGCTTCGGCTGCTCGTCCGGGCCTGGGGTCGGACGGCGCCCGATGCCACGCTCGGGAAGCGCGGGACCATCGGCGGTCGTAGTCGCGGACCCGTCTCCACCGTCCGCGGTTTCGCCTTGCGCGACAGGCCCGGTGCCGGGCGCCCCGATCGCCTCGGGGCGCGATGGCATCGCGCCCGTTCCAGCTGCAGGGCCAGCGCTGTTCGTCACAGCTGCGGTCGACCGGCCAGAGTCACCGGCGACTGGGCTCGCGCCACGATCGCCCGTGGTTTCCGAGTCGCCGTCGACGGGCCGCTCCGGCTTCGTCGAGCCAGCGTCGGCGTCGGGGTACTTCCGCTGTGCAAGCGTCTTGATGGCCCAGTCACGCGCCTCGTCGTAGTTCGGACGGAGCGTCGGCCGCACGATCTCGGCGGTCAGGTTGAACTTGAACTCGCCGCGCCCGTCCGGCGCGTTCCAGCCCCAGTTCGTCTTGCGGAACACTCCCGAAGAGTCCATCTGCCGAGCCATCGCGTTCACGATCTCGTCGGGTTGCTTGCCGCCCTGCGGCTTGGCGGTGCCGCGCACGCTCACGCCTTGGGTCAGCGAAAGCTGGATCGACTCAAGCTCGATGCCGTCCGGCGTGGCGACCGCGAGATCGCCGAGCAACTTCGAGACCGGAAGGCTCTTGCGCGCAACGGCCTCGTAGTGGGCGATGCGGCGCTCGATGTCGCGCTGCTCAAGCTGGAACTCGCCGAGCGAAGCCGGCATTTTCCACTGGTAGATCGACGAGCGAAGCCACGCGGCCCCGAGCGGCACGACCGCCATGATGGCGACCGCCGCCACGCAGACGCGCAGCGCGCGCGCCGGATCGGAATAGCGCACAAGGAAGCGGCTGAGCTTGGTGGGCTCCGCGCCGCCCTGATGACGGCGGAGATTGCAGAGTTCGGCGAACGGCCCGGTTGCGACGATCGCCGCGCCAAGGAGCACCGCCCATTCGCGCCACCACGACGCTTCGAGCGCGTCCGCACCGACTTCGATGGCGATCTTGCCCTCGAGCTGCTGGCGGATCGCGGGGTCGATGATGACCGCGCGGTCGCCCGTCTGCTCGACGTTCGATTCGGCCGCGGCGACGGCAGCCGCGATCTTCGCTGGCTCGATGCCGGCGTTGAGCGCCGTCTCGGCGATCGCGCGGCGCAGCCCCTCGCTCCAGCTGTCGGCTGAACCGTCCTCGCGCGCGGAGCGCAGCACAATGCCGCGTGGCGACCGAAGCGCGATCGCGATCGACCCCGAGCGACGGTCGCCGGTGACGGCAGGAATGTCGGCGGAGGCGAGCGGCAGCAGGGCGGCCGGCTCCGGAAGGTATCGGGTGATCGCCTCGAGCTGCGGAGACGACTCCGGCGCTGGCTGCGCCGGCGGCCAGGCGACGACGATGCCCTCGCGTTCGGTGCCGCCCGAGTCGGGAAGCACGGCCAGGCCGAGCCGGTGGTGGGGCACTGTTCCGAGGAAGAAGCTCTCCGCCTGCAGGGAGAGCGCCGTCAGCATCTGCGTCGGACTCGCCGCGGGCAGCGTCGACATGCGCACGATCACCGCCGAGGCCGGCAGGATCATGCGGAGGTCGCCGCAGTTCTTGGTGCCGAGCCAGGAGAGCACGCCGCTCGAGTCCGCAAGGGCGAACTCACGGGTGGCGATGGCAGCCGGCCGCGCGCCCCTCTTGACGAGAAGGACCCGCAAGCGGTCGGCGCGGCGCTCTGCGACCGCGAACAGCGAATCGTCGATGGTAATGGCTGGCTGCTTCTTCACGTGGTACTTCAGACTGCTTCGGAGTGGGTCAACGGGCGAGGCCGAACTGCATCGGACCGGTTTGTCTACTGCTCGCGATACTCGAGGATGCGGGCAGGGAGCGTCGAACGGTCGACGACGGCTGTGATTTCAACCTCGAGCCCAGTGGACGCTGATCTGCCTCTGCTGGTGATCGTAAACACGTAGCTTTGGGTATCGGCATACTGGGCAATCGCGGTCAGCGATTGGCGGCTGATTCTATTTGAGTCGAGGAGATCGGAGATCGCGAGAAGCCCGGAGGAACTGGCCGAACGGATCGAGACGATCGCGTCGGCCGAAATCGGGTCTTCGGGAAGCATGGCCCGCAGGACCGACAGCGGCGCCGTGTTGAGGTTCACCTTGCCGACGGGGGTCGGGTTGCGTTGGTTCCGGATGTAGCCCTCTTGGAAGATCTTTCGGAGCTGCTGTCGGTCGAGATTCTGGACGCGGCCCTGGCCGGTCGCTCCCGCTCCTGATCCCGCTCCCGCAGAACTGCGCCCGCTTTGGCCCTGCGATTGCTGTTGCGGCTGGGCTTGCGGCGCGTAGGCGAGCATGAAGCCCGAAGCCCCTCCGTCTGCTTCGATCGCCGACGAGATGGATGGCGTGATTCGGGTCGGACGGTTGTTGCGGGACGGACGGGAGTTGCCACCGCCCCCAGCGGCACCGCCCGAACTGGGGCGATCGACGCCGCCGGAGTCGGAAGGACCGTTTCCACCCCGGCCGCCGCCACCGCCGCCGCCGCCACCACCGCCACCGCCGCCGCCGCCGCCACCCATTCCCTCGCCGCGGCCGCCAGCACCGCCTCGGCCACCACGTGATGGTGCGCCGCCGGGCTGGCCACCGCGCCCGCCGGACGCCGAGGTGGCAAGTTGGCTCAGGTCTTGGACAAGCAGCATCTCGAGGCGTGCGTTCGGTCCCGTCGCGAACTGGGAAAGCAGCGCCGCCTGCTGGGTGGTCACGCCGAAGCGCTCGGCGATTTCGTCCGGGCTCGCCTCTGCGAGATTCAGCCGCTCTTCACCGGTAGCGCCGATCAGGCTGCCGACCGTTCGGGCTGTCAGCACCGCAGACCAGCCTGCGTCGAGAACGCCATCCGCGTCATCGGGCGGCTCGCTCAGTGCGCCGTCGTTCTCGTTCTGATCCAGTCGTCCATTGAGGTTCTGGTCCTCGCCGCGCACGAAGCGGGGGAAGGCGCCGGCGACCAGCTCGACCTCCGCGATCGAACGGAATGGCGCGTTGCGCGGCTCGTAGCCGAGGTCACGGCCCGTGTAGAACTCGTACTCCGCTCCCATCATGCCAGCGTTGTCGTCCTCGTCGCGCCAGTCGACAATCGCGTCGGCGACGTCGGGCGACATGTTCGCGATCTCAAGGAGCACGGCTCGCGAGGCGGTGTTGACGTTGATCTTGGCATGCTCGTCCTGCGGGCCGAGGAAGCGCACGCCGTCCTCCACGTGGCTGATCTCCCACGTGCCCGAGCCGAGGTCGCCGGTCGCGGCCAGCGTCAGATCCTTGAACATCTGGCGCGCGTCGGAGGGGTCGGGGTTCTCGGTGTGGTACTCGAGGATCGCGATCGACTCCTCGATGCCCGCCCGCGCGGCCCAGCGCGCCTCGACCTTCGCCAGCGCCTCGCGGCCCATCGCCGCCTGCCGGAATGCCAAGATCTGCGCCGCGGCAATGAGCACCGCCGCGATGGCGACAGCCCAGATCACGAGCACGATCACGGATCCGCGGCGCAGCGAGCGTGTGGTGCGAGAGCGCTTCAACGCCTCGACCCTCGCGCGCCACCCTGCTGGCTTGAGAAGCCGTTGTTCACGTAGCCACCAGTCTCCACGCGATCGATGCCGCCGGAATTGCCGTTCGGGCGTCGATTCGGGCGGTTCGAGACGCCACCGCCACCGCCAGCGCCGCCACCACCGCCGATGGAGCCAACGCCGTCAGTTCCAAGGCCACCGCTGCCGGGTCGACCGGGACGACCAGATCCGCCGCCAGGTCCGCCGCCCGGTCCGCCCATGCCGCCGGGGATGACACCTTCGCCGCTACCCATGCCGGTGCCGCCAGCGCCATCTGCGCCGTTCGCACCATCCTCGCCAGTTCCGGTGGCGCCTTCTTCACCGAGTCCGTCCTCGGATTCCATCGCCTCCTCGTCCTCTGGCGGAGGCACGATGCGGTCGATCGCGATCTGGGTGCGCAGCGTCACGACGGGCGGAAGGTTCAGCGCGTCGACGCCGTCGGTCGGTCCGCCGGCAGCCGTCACCGACACGCGAAGCGCCCACGGCAGGCCCATCGTGTCGGAGTCCCAATCGGGGTACCACGACTCGCCGTCGTAGGCCTCGATCGAGACGGCGACGACGCCATCGACGATCGGTATCGCCATGCCGCCGCCCTCGCCGTTCTCATCGGGAACCGCGTCGCGCCGCATCCAGAGCACGTCGCTGCCGGGCTCGACGCGGTACTGCGACTCGTACTCGCCGCCCTCGCCCTGGTAGTCGTCGCGCTTCATCGGGCGCAGGCGGTTGTTGTAGATGAGGAGTTCGTCGCGGTCCGAGACGCCGTAGCCCGTCGAGGCGACGCCGTCGAGCAGGCGCACGCGGGTGTTGTAGAGATCCTCGTCGCGTACCGTCGACGCGATGTCCGCGCGGATGGTGTCGAGCGCAAGATGCGCGCGGCTCACTGCATCGAGCCGCGTCCGCGTCATGTCGCGCGTCTTCGCGACGCGCATCAGCACCGAGCCGATCGTGAGAACGACGATCGCGCCCACGCTGATGGCGATCACAAGCTCCATCACGGTGAACCCGGCCCGCCGCCGCGCGGCGCTGCCAATGTTTCGCCGCAACGTCACGTGTCGGACGTCAGCTGTTCTCACGGCGCGCCTCCTTCTCGGCGATGCGTTCGTCGCGATCGATCGGCTCGACCGGCGTCCGGATGGGATCAGGCTCCTCGCCGCGCTTCTCAGCGATGCGGGTGGTGACCGTGTAGGTGCGGCCCGTGTCGTGAATCAGCAGGACCTCGACCTCGGCCGGCACACCGGCCCCGCCTTGATCGATGCGGATCGAATAGGTGAAGTCGACGAACGGAGACGTCTCCTCGAAGCCGCCCGACACCGGGTGCAGGTCGGGGAAGTCACGCGGCCCTTCCGTGAGGACCATGGAGAGGAGTTCGTCAAGCGCGGCCGCCGCGCGCACGTCGACCTCGCCACGGCGGGCAAGCGACAGCGCCTGTCCGGCGACGCCGAGCACGGCGACCATGCCGATCGAGAGAAGGATGCCGGCGATGACGGCGTCCATGAGCGCGAAGCCACGCAGCGCAGGCGCACGTCGCGCGCGGATTGCGCCGCGCGCGATCGACGTGTCGCGGATGGCACGCGCGTTCACCATGGGTCGTACGCTCCGCCTTCCGCGTCGAGGTCGATCGGCTGCAGCACGCGCGCGCGGGGATCGTTCGCCCGGACAGGCGAGTTGGTGTACGTCTCGAGCACCAGATGCGCTTCTTTCTCGCGTCCGACGAGAATGATCTCGACGCGCGGTCGGCTTCCATCCGGATTCGTCGCGATGGTCCACCCGTCGTCCGACATGGGCTCGCCGTCCGCGAGAGCGCGATCGACCGTCATGCCCTCCGGCAACTCAACCGCCGTGCTCAGTCGGTCCTGCTGCCAGATGCGCGGGCCATCGAGGTCCGCCGGGTTCAGGTCCATGATCCAGAGCGAGATGGTGCGCGCGCCGCCGTCGTGGTGGAGGCTGACCTGCTGCATGCCGGTCGTGTTTCGGAAGGCGTACATCCGCATGAGGTCCTCGACGGCGATGATCGCCTTCTCCTCGCGCTGCGACTCGACCACGAGGAAGCGCGGAAGCGCCACCGTCGTGATGATCACGAGGATCGTCGACGCCACGATCAGCTCGAGCAGCGTGAAGCCGCGGCGCGCTCGACGCGCCTTCGTGGCTCGGGGTCGCTGGTTCGTGCCGGTCTTCATCATGCGCCTTCCGCGGTCACTCGGCCTTCTTGCGTTCCTTGCCGTGGACGATGTCCGCGTTGTCGCCCTCGCCGCCGCGCACGCCGTCGGCGCCGAGGCTCACGATGTCGAAGTCGCGGCCGGTCGAGCCGGGACGGTCGAGCACGTAGGAGTTGCCCCACGGGTCGCGCAGGTCGTCGGTCGACTGGAGGTACTTCGGCACGAGCATCTCGAGCGTGAAGTCGTCGCCCACCGAGGACGCGTCGGTGTCGGTGAGGTAGATCTGCACCTGCTGCGCGATCGAGCTCGCCTCGACGCGCGCCTTGTCGACGCGTGCGCCGCCGACGCGATTGAGGAGGCTCGGCGCGACGAGCGCCGCGAAGAGCGCGATGATCGTCACGGCGACGATGACTTCAAGCAGGCTGAAGCCGCGGCGAACCATGCGGCGGGAGCGACGGGAGTTGGATCGTGTGTTCTTCATGGTCGTGCTCTGGGGTGTGGCCGGAGCGGCCCGGCGGTGCGGTGATCTGGTCATGGCGCGGGGTGCATCGACTGGGCGCAGGGCCTGGCGAGGCCCGGCGCGCCGGTGCGGGTCACACGACCGCCTTCTGGAGTTCGATGATCGGGAGGAGGATCGCGGCGAGCACGAAGCTCGCGACGAGCGCCATCACGATGAGGAGGATGGTCGGGAGGATGCGGGTGAAGATCTTGAGCGAGTTGTTCACTTGGCGGTCGAAGCTGCCTGCGGCGTGGAGCAGCATCTGCTCGAGGCGTCCCGAGCGTTCGCCGATGTTCACGATCTGGATGAGAAGCGGCGGGAAGTGGCCCGACCGCTCGAGCGGATCGGCAAGGGACTGGCCGGTCGTCACCTTGTCGGACACCTGGTCGACCGCGCGGGTGAGCGCCGCGTTGCCGAGCGTGTCGCGCACGATCTTGAGCGCGCTGAGGATGGGGATGCCCGCCGACACGAGCGTGCCGAGCGTGCGCGTGAAGCGCGCGACGGCGATGTCGCGGATCAGCTGGCCCGCCACGGGCAGGCGCAGCAGGAACTCGTCGAAGCGAAGCCGGTTCATCGGGTCGGCGAGCCAGTTCCGGGCCGCGACCACCATCATCACGATGGCGCCGAGGATCACAAGCCACCACGACGAGATGAAGTCGGAGACGTTCATCAGGATGACCGTCGGGAGCGGCAGTTCGAGGCTCGCGCTGAGGATCGGCTTCATCACGCGGGGGAGCACGAAGACGATGAGGACCACGACGCTGACGGCGATGAGCGCTGCGATCATCAACGGATAGATCACAGCGCCGACGATCTCGCGCCGCAGCTCCACCGAGCGCTCGAGGAGATCTGCGAGCTGGTGCATGATCTCGGCGTTGCGACCCGAGGCGTCTGCTGCGCGCAGCATGCCGGTCGTCATGTCGTCGAATGGCCGCCCGTACTCCTTCGCGGCCTGCTGCAGCGGCACGCCCGCCTCGACGCGCTCGATCACGAAGTCGAGGATCACCTGCAGGTTCTTCGTCGCCGCCTGCCTGCGGACGGTTCGCAGGGCCTGCATCAGCGGAAGCCCTGCTTCGAGCGCGGTCGCGAGCTCGCGCATGAGGTCCGCGAGGTCGGCGCGCGAGATCGTGGGGCGCACCACGCGCTTGCCGGCGGCCGCGGCCGCGTCGGCCGCGCTCAGCTCGAGTTCAAGCGGCGTCTCGCCCTTCTGGGCCAGAATGCGCACGGCGCTCGCGCGGTCCGGAGCGACAAGCGAGCCGGATTGCACGGCGCCGTCTGCGGTGATGGCTTGGTATCGGAACGACGGCATGGGGCTCGATCAGCTGCTCTTGCGTGACGAAGACGACGACGCCATCTCGGCGCCGAAGTCCTCGACATCCTGCGTGGCGCGCAGGACTTCCTCGATGGTGGTGATGCCCGCGGCGGCCTTGCGCATGCCGTCCTCTCGCATCGTGATGAACTCTGGGTCAAGCAGGGTCTTCAGCTCGTGCACCGGACGGTTCTGGGCGATCGCCGCCCGCAGCTGCGAGTTGATGCGGACGATCTCGTAGAAGCCGAGACGGCCGCGGAATCCGCTGCCGTTGCACTTCTCGCAACCGGCGCCCACCATCTGGCGACCGCTGAACTTGCGCCGCTCCTCCGGGGTGAGGCGGTGATCGGTCTCCTCGGCAATCGGTCGCGACTCCTTGCAGACGTTGCAGAGGCGGCGGCCGAGACGCTGCGCGAGCAGGCCTTCGAGCACGCTCGCGGCGAGGTACGGCTCGGCGCCCATGTCGACGAGTCGGCCCACCGACGAGATCGCGTCGTTCGTGTGCAGCGTCGAAAAGATGAGGTGGCCGGTGAGCGCGGAGCGGATCGCGATGTCGGCGGTCTCGGTGTCGCGGATTTCGCCCACGAACACGATGTCGGGGTCCTGACGGAGGATCGCGCGCAGGCCGGTCGCGAAGCTGAGGCCGCGCTTCGCGTTCACCGGAATCTGGTTGATTCCGTTGAGCTCGTACTCGACGGGATCCTCGATGGTGATGATCTTCTTGCGCGGGTCGTACAGCTTCGAAAGCGCCGCGTAGAGCGTGGTCGTCTTTCCGGAGCCGGTCGGGCCAGTCACGAGCACGAGGCCGTGCGGCTTCTCGATCATGCGGTCGACGATCGCGCGATGCGGCTCGCTCATGCCGAGGCTCACGAGGTCGAGCGGCAGCGAGCTCTTGTCGAGGATGCGCATGACGACCGACTCGCCGTAGAGGGTCGGCACCGTGGACACGCGGATGTCGACCTTGCGGCCCTCGAAGCGAAGCGTGATGTGGCCGTCCTGCGGCACATAGCGCTCGGCGATGTTCATGCCCGCCATGATCTTGATGCGGCCGATCAGCGCGGCCTGCAGGTGCTTCGGCGGCTGCGGCTGCGACACGAGGACGCCGTCGACGCGGTACTTGACGCGGAGCTCGCTCTCGAAGGGCTCGACGTGCACGTCGGACGCGCGGCCCTGGATCGCCTCGAGCAGGATGAGGTTCACCAGATTGATGAGCGTGGGCTGCTCGGCCATCCGGTGGACGTCGTCCGCCTCGATGGCGTCGAGGTTGTGCTCGCTGCCCGTCGCCGCGGCGATGCCGTCGTCCGAGGCGAGCGTCTCGGCCATGCGCGCGGCGGTGGTGCCGTAGCGGTCGCGCATCAGTTCGCGGAACGCGGGTGCCTCGAGGCCCACGCGGCGGACGGCCTTCGAGGTGACGGCTGCGATCTCGTCGACCGCCGCGGTGTCGAGCGGGTCGAGCATCGCGACGAGAATGCGCTGCCCTTCGACCGCGATCGGCACGGCGCCGAGTCGTACCGCGAGTTCAGGAGGAAGGAGCTCGGCCGCTCCGGGGTCGGACGGCGGCGCCTTCTCAAGCCACTGGATTCCAAGAAGCGTGCACCGCTCGCGGACGGCCTCGTCCTGCGAAGACGCCTGCACAGTACGACCGTTCACCGCAGTCGTCAGCGTCGTGGAGCCAATGCTCTCTGTTCGGTTCATCTCCACAGCTTCAGGTCTCCGGGGCGTGCAAGCGATCGTCAGACGGCGGACGTTTCAAGCGGTCGGTTCCGTCCTCAAAGGACGGAGATTTCAGCCGGTTGGCGACGCGGATTCGAATCGCGTCGACCGGCGTTGCGGCAGGGCCCGTGCGCACCCCGATCAGCCGCCCTTCTTCTTCGGCGAGCCTCCGGCTCCATCGGGACTGGTCTTCAAGCCGCCGCTGGCGCCGCCCTCGGGCTTGCCCGGCTCGGTCTTCTCGATGCTGGTCGGAGCGTCGTCGGCGACGGGCGCCCCGAGGCCAGGCTTCCGGTTCTTCCCACCACCTTGGAGCTCCGCCGCCTGCTGCGCGGCCCGAACCTGCGCGGGGTCTGGTTCGGTGAACTTCGACAGACCGGGGACGGCCTGCAGCTGCTCCTCGGTCAAGGTCTCGGAGAGCAACTTGCGGTACTTCTCGTACAGCTCCTCGCGCGCGGCCTTCGCTTGCTCGACCTCGGGCGCATCGCCCATGCGGACGGTGGCTCCGGCGGCGCGCTGGCGCGCGATCTCAGTGCGGCGGCGCGGCTCGCGCGGCTCGCTCACGCGGTAGCTCTCGACCAGCGCCGTGCGAGCGACGTCATGCTCGGCGTCGAACTGCGACTGGAGCGAGGTCAGCGACGTCCGCACTTCCTCCGCAATATCTGGAAGCGCAAGCGCGCCCTCGAAGAGCGGGGTAATCGGGTCGGGACGGTAGACCTGCGGGAAGGCCTTCTGCATGGCGCGGCGCTCGAACTCGGCTCCGTACTCGCCGCCAAGGGCGTCACGGATCGCGGCGAGGCCCTCGTCCTGCGTGGCGCGGACAGCCATGCGCTTCTGCATGATGCTCTCCTGCGTGGCGATGCCGCGGTCGACGTCGCTCGAGGACATCGCTTTGAGGAGCGGTGCCACCGACGCATCGAGCGCGGTATCGCGGGCGGCGAGCGTCTCATCGAGACGGACTTCGTACTGCTCGAGCGCGGGGGCGGCCGCGTCGAGGGCGACCGGCGGAGCGTCGACTTCGCGCAGGACGAGCGTCAGGTCGAGCGACTCGCCGGACAGCTCTCCGAGCGGCAGGCTCTTCTCGCGGCGCAGGGCGCGCTCGAGGCGCGGCCACTGCTCGATCTGGTTCTCGCTTAGCTGGCTTCGCACGCTGGCGAGGAAATCGTCACGGAGCTTCTTCTTCTCATCCATCCAGGAGACGAGCGGCGCGCTGATCATCTCGACGACGCGCTCCGGGCTCGCGCCCGCCGCGTCCTTCAGGTTGCCCATCCGCGAGCGCACGCCATCGGCAGCGGTGTTGAAGTTCGTTCCGTACTCGTCGATCAAGAGCTCGAGGATCGGGCGCTGCCACTCCTCGAGCGTCAGGGCGTCGACGAACACCGGCAGGTCGCGCGGAAGGAAGTCGGGAGTGAACATCGACGCCATGCCGCTGCGGCCGCCGAACTGCGCCGAGGCGCTCGGAGCCATGGCGAGCGTCGCGCCGATGCCGATCG
The DNA here is from genome assembly GCA_044355685.1 of Phycisphaerales bacterium. Taxonomy (GTDB): domain Bacteria; phylum Planctomycetota; class Phycisphaerae; order Phycisphaerales; family SM1A02; genus QWPT01. The sequence continues at coordinate 7,385 of JBIKXP010000005.1, read as the reverse complement.
CTGTGGCGACGAGGCGAACACGGAAGCTGACGGCGAGGTTGGAGCGGGTTGGGCGGTTCACGTTTGACTCCTTCGAAGACTGGTTGAGGCTAGCCTGCGCTTCGGGTCACGAAGCGCGGAGCGGAGATTGTTCCAGCAGATTGGGCGCTCCGTTGCCGATTTGGAACCTATTGAACGAACTCAAAGCGATTCTGATGCAGCGCTTGAGTGAGTGCATGCGATTCGCATGGGACGGAGCGGTTGCCGGGACAGATCGCGGTGTCGGGACGGCGCACGCCGAGACACCCGACAGAGGTCTTCGACCATCGGATCGAACGGGCGTGAAGTCGAGAATGCGGGCTCGATAACTTTTTAAGGACGTTCCCGCAACGGTGTTCGAGCCCGACAGGATGGCCGGGTTCGTCTCATCGCGAGCGGACTGTCCGCTGCTCGATCCGCTTCTCAGGGCTGGTGCGGACGATGCGGTCGACGTAGATCCCTGGAGTGTGAATGTTATCGGGATCAAGGGCGCCCAATGGGACGATCTCCTCGACCTCGGCCACGCAGGCTCGCCCGCACATCGCGACCATCGGGTTGAAGTTCCGCGCGGTCTTGCGGAAGACGAGGTTCCCTGCCTCATCGGCCTTCCAGGCCTTGACGAGCGACAGGTCGGCGCGGATCCCGCGCTCGAGGACGTAGGTCTCGCCATCGAACTCCATCGTTGGCTTCCCTTCAGCGACCACGGTTCCTACGCCGGTCTTCGTGTAGAAGCCCGCGATTCCGGCACCACCGGCGCGCATGCGCTCGGCAAGGGTCCCCTGGGGGTTGAACTCAAGTTCGAGCTCGCCCGACATGAACTGCCGCTCGAACTCGGCGTTCTCGCCGACATAGCTCGACACCATCCTGCGGATCTGCCGGGTTTGCAGAAGGAGCCCAAGGCCCCAGTTGTCGACGCCGGCGTTGTTGCTGACGGCCGTGAGGCCTTTCGCCCCGGAATCACGCAGAGCGATGATGAGTTGCTCGGGAATGCCGCAAAGCCCGAAACCGCCAACGGCGACGGTGATGCCGTCGCGCGTGAGGCCTGCGAGCGCCGCTGCGGGGGAGTCGTAGACCTTCGCGGTCCTGGCCTTCGTTCCGTGGGTGGCGTGCGTGGTGGACATGGGCGTTTGAGTGTAGCGAGAGACGCGCAAAAGCAACCGAACGCCGACGGATGCCGGCGTTCGGTTGATGCTGTGCTCATGGGCCAGACGGCCTTCCGGCGCCGAGGCTCAGTTCGGGCTCGGACCCACTCGGCCCTCGCGGGCCGCGATGTCGTCCGCCATCTCTCGGGCGGCGTCGGGGTTCGCGGCCTGAAGCGCCGAGCGGATCTTCTCCAGAGCCTTGTTCTGGATCTGACGCACGCGCTCCTTGGTGACGCCGATGACCTGACCGACCTGCTCGAGCGTGAGCGGCTGGGCCGTCTCCGAGGGAGCGGGGGTGAAGTCGGTCGAACCCAGTGCTGCAAGCGCAACCGAGGCGTCGATGCCGAAACGGTGGCTGATGACCTTGATCTCGATTTCCGAGAGGTCCGCCTTGTTCGCCGTCACGATGTGCTTCACCTCGTCCGCGCACTCGCGCTCGTGGGTGGCTCGCACGGTCTCGAGGTGATTCGAGCGCTCGAGGGCCGGGTCGTACTCGGAGCCGAAGCGTCGATTGTGGGTCGTGACTTTGATGCCGTGGCGGCTGAAAGCCTTCAGGATCGCACGGCAGGCGTACGTCGAGAACTTGAAGCCTCGGCCGCAGTCGAACTTGTCGACCGAGCGCATCAGGGCCATGTTGCCCTCGCCGATCAGATCGGCGAAGTCCACTTCCGAGAGGCGCACGCGCTTGGCCATGGCCAAGACGAGCGCGAGATTCGTCTCGGCGATCTGCTCCCGGTACTGGCCGGCGATGGTGTGCCAGCGGAGCACGTCGCGGGCCTCGGAGAGTGTCAGGGCCCGGGACGCAGCGCGCTTCTGGATCTCGGAGATGCTGAAGCGAGCGAAGTTGTACTTCATGAACAGGATGCGCTCCTGCGCACCGGTGAGAAGGATGGTCGACTGCGACTTCGGCGTCCGGATCGAGCGGCTGCGCGCCGCGATGAAGTCATCCATCAGCGGGCGGTACCACGTCACGTCCGGGCGCTCGATCTCGGCGATGCCGTAGATGCGCTCCGTCGCGCCCTCGAGGTGGAACTCGGGGTGATCGATGTAGTCCATCGGCTCCGCGAGGATGCTCTTCAGGATGCGCTCCTCGGAGGCGGTCAGCGGGGCGAGCGCGCGGCTCCCGCGCGTCGAGCCATCCGAGAGATCGGCAGCCACGCCAACCTTGGCGGTCGGTTGCTTCGCCTCGATCGACCCGCCAGAGCGAACAGCAACGCCGGAGCGCTTGCGCGCCCGCGCCAGCGGCGAGTCGACCCGCGAGGGGTTTGGGCGGGAAATCCCGGAGTGTGGGGTCGCAAAGTCACGCATGGGTGGATCCTCCTGACGAGCAATCCTGAGCGCGAGTTCAAGCCGCTGGGCAAGGCGTTCGAACTCGCCGAACCGTAATTTCCGGATATCAACAACGTTCGTATCGCTTTCGCGTGCGTTCGCTGAAGAAGACCGATCTTTTCCATCCCCCGCGTTCCCCGCGCAGGTGAAGTGGCACTGATTTCCGAAGCTCCCCGGTTACCACCCGGCCGGGGCGCCCTCTGGCGACGGGCAGTTGGTCCTGCCGCGTTGATTTCTTGAATTTCTCCCCTGAGCAAAGGGAGGACCTATCACAACACGTTGGGACCGGCCATGGAAGCGGGATTTCACCGCCATCTCGGCGTAAAGCCCCACCACGCCTGTCAAATCTGCGCCGTCCAAAGACCTACAGAAACGCTGACCCGTTCGCCAATGTTCATGCTTCCGATGCGGAATCGCGCGTTCGCAACCATTCCTTGCACGCTTTCCGTTGCCGATGCCCCCAATAGGGGATGCGTCCGCACAAACGGCACGAGTACAGATTCTCGGACTACAAAATCCAGATTTCAGCCCGACATTGCACCGCGCCCGAGATGCAGGCGAGGGCTCTCTCCGTCCGTCCGAACTGGATGTATGCCGCCCGCCCATGTACGGGCAAATGGCCGCCTAGTTTCGTCATTCGCCCCGTCTGAGGGCGCAATGGTTGGAAGCACCAACGCAAGGACCCCCTCCGGCGGTGGCCCGCCGAAGGGGGTCCTCGAAAGTCGTTCCCGTCACTCCGCCTTGCCGGAGGAGCTGTCGTACACCCAGCGGTCGGCCGCGCGGGGGAAGTCGAGGACTTCGCCGGCCTTGAAGAAGAGGCCAAGTTCGCGCTCGGCGGCATCGGGGCTGTCCGACCCGTGGATCAGGTTGAAGGAGTTGGAGACGCCGAAATCACCCCGGATCGTGCCGGCGGCCGCCTTCGAGCCGAAGGTCGCGCCCATCATGCCGCGGCAGATGGTGATCGCGCCGATGCCGCGGACGGCCATCACGAGGACGGGCGAGCTCGTCATGAAGCCGACGAGGCCGTTGTAGAAGCCCTTGCCCTGGTGGTCCTTGTAGTGGGTGGCCGCGAGTTCCGGGGAGATCTGCATGAGCTTGGCGCCCACGATCTGGAGCCCCTTGTCTTCGAGGCGGCTGATGATGCGGCCCATGAGGCCGCGCTGGACGGCGTCCGGCTTGAGGATGATGAGCGTGGTTTCCATGTGGTCTCTCCGGTCTTGGTGCGATTGAGGGGCGGAGAGTGTAGCGCAAAGTCCTCCGGTTGGTCGAAATCCTGCGGAAATCGCGCATGGCCGCCGGAGCGCGTGCGGTTCGGATAATGTCGGGTGCTGAGCGGCGACGGAACGCCGGGAGTCCACACGATGGAGAGCGCAGTGAAGGAACGGCCCGCGCAGGGAAGCACGAAGCAACGTCGAGGCGCCACGGCCGAGGAGATGTCGGCCCGGCAGAAGGAAGTCTCGGTCAGCGAGTTCTTCGTCAAGAACCGCCATCTCCTTGGCTTCGACAACGCTCGCAAGGCGCTGTTGACCACGGTGAAGGAGGCGGTCGACAACTCGCTCGACGCGTGCGAGGAAGCGGGCATCATGCCCGACGTCGCCGTCATCATCGAGGACCTCGAGCCGAAGCGGCCAGCGACGGCGAAGCAGTCGCGCTACCGAGTCACGATCGTCGACAACGGCCCGGGCATCGTGCGCAAGCAGGTGGAGAACATCTTTGGCCGGCTGCTCTACGGCTCGAAGTTCCATCGCCTGAAGATGTCGCGCGGCCAGCAGGGGATCGGCATCTCGGCGGCGGGCATGAACGGCCTCATCACGACCGGCCGTCCGATGCTCATCTACACGAAGCCGAACGCAAAGCAGCCAGCGCACCACATCGAGCTGGCGATGAACACGAAGACGAACCGAGCCGAGGTGACCCTCGACAAGGAGACGAAGGACTTTCCACCGGAGCGCCTCCGCGGTCTGAGCGCCGGCACCAAGCAGTTGTCGCAGGAGGGCGTCTTCCTCTCGCCCGACGTGTTCGCGACCGGCACGAGCGTGTCGATCGAGCTCGAGGGCAAGTATCAGAAGGGCCGCGGCTCGGTCGACGAGTTCCTCGAACTGACGGCGATCGCGAATCCGCACGCGCGCATCGTGTTCGTGCCGCCGTCGCGCGTCGCACAGGAGGAGGTCGACGACCTTCTTCCAGGGACGAGCTCGGCGGCCGCGGAAGGCGGCAAGTCCGACGCCCCGGCGCAGACGACGGAGACGGGCGGCGTCACGGTGTTCCCGCGCGGCGTGACCGAGCTTCCGCCTGAAACCAAGGAAATCCAGCCGCATCCGAAGGGGATCGAGCTCGGCATCCTGCTCCAGATGCTGAAGGACTACGAGGCGAGCGAGAAGGGGAGCCTCTACGAATTCCTGCAGACGCGCTTCTGCCGCGTGTCCGCCAACACCGCGAGCAAGTTCTGTAGCGCCATCGGCGCGACGAGCCGCACCAAGGCTGGCGACGTCGAGCCGCAGCAGGTCGAGAAGCTCTTCAAGGTGTTCGAGGACGAGCGGCTCGCGCCGCCGCCGACGGACTGCCTCGCGCCGATCGGCGTGCGGCAGCTGCTCGCAGGCCTCCTGAAGGGCGTGAAGGCCGAGTTCTACGCGGCGTCGACGCGCGAGGCGGCCGTCTATCGCGGACGCCCGTTCCAGATCGAGGCCGCGATCGCCTTCGGCGGCGACCTGCCGGGCGACCAGGCCGCGCGCGTGATTCGCTTCGCGAACCGCGTGCCGCTTCTCTTCCAGCAGAGCGCCTGCTCGAGCTTCAAGGCGGTCGAGGAGACGCCGTGGAAGAACTACGCGATGCAGCAGCCGCGTGGAAGCCTTCCGATCGGCCCGCTCGTCGTCATGATCCACATGGCGAGCGTGTGGGTGCCGTTCACCAGCGAGTCGAAGGAGGCGATCGCCGACTACGACGAGATCCGGAAGGAAATGCGGCTTGCGCTCATGGAGTGCGGCCGCAAGCTCGGCACCTATCTGCGCAAGCGCCAGAAGATGCGACGCGAGGGCGAGCGCCGCGACGTGTTCGAGCGCTACATCGGCGAGATCGCGAAGGCGCTCAACGCGATCACCGGCGAGGATGCGAAGCGGATCTACGACGCGCTGCTTGAGCAGGCGCGCCGGAAGACCGCGATCGCGGACCAGGAGCTCGACGAGGATGGCCGCGTGGTGAAGGACGACGAAGACGACTTCGGCGAGGGCGTGATCGTGGTCGAGAGCGCGATCGCTCCGATCGAGAGCGCGGCACCGATCGCGCCGCCTGTGTTCGACGCGCCGAAGGCGAAGGATGCGAAGCCGGCCAAGCCGAGCAAGGCTGAGAAGGCTGAGAAGGCTGAACCGAGGGCTGCGGAGAAGCCGGCCGCGAAAGGCGCGCCCGCCATCGTGACCAAGAAGGACCTCGCCTCGCGCGCCACGGCCGAACCGAAGCCGGAGTCGAGGAAGAAGCCCTTCTCCGACGACGATCCGCGCTTGTTCTGACAGCGATGATTGACGCGCGCGTCACGCGCGCGAAGGGAACGAACCATGGCAAAGAAGACGACTGAACAGGGCGGCGGCCGCGGACCGACCGCGCGCATGAAGGAGCGCGACGTCGCGACGCAGAAGAAGATTCTTGCGCTTGCCGAGGACATCGCGCAGCGCTCGCTGAAGGGCAGGGAGCCGATCGTCGAGATCCCGACGCGCACGAAGTCGAACACGCTCTGGAACAAGAAGAAGGGCATCCTCGAGATGGGCGATGCGACCGCGGAGCGGCCGCTCTTCGACTTGAAGACCGCCAAGCAGTTCATGCAGACGATGCTGCACGCGAGCACGATCAAGGACTTGATCGAGGCGCAGAAGACAAGCAGCCTTCGTGGCGTCTTCTACAAGGCGAAGCACACCGTCGCAGGAACGAAGGAGAACACCTTCGACACGCAGGACGAGTCGGACCCGATCCTCGAGGACCTCGAGGTCGCGCTCGGCGCCCTGCGCGAGGAGCTGCATGTCTTCGCCGAGAACCGCGGCTCGATGGTCGGCAACATCACGATCGTCGACAAGGGCGACGAGATCGACTGCCGGCGCATGGGCTCGGGTGGCTACGCGCTGCCGTCGATCGTCGAGCCCGACATCATCCAGTTCAAGAAGTGCGAGGCGAAGTTCGTCCTGCATGTCGAGAAGGGCACGGTGTGGAACCGCTTCAACGAGGACCGCTTCTGGGAGAAGAACAACTGCATTCTGACGCACGGCGCCGGACAGCCGCCACGTGGATGCCGGCGGCTGCTGCAGCGGCTGAACCAGGAGCTGAAGCTGCCGATCATCTGCGTGCTCGACAATGATCCGTGGGGACACTACATCTACAGCGTCATCAAGCAGGGCTCGATCTCGCTTGCGTTCGAGAGCTCGCGCCTGGCGATTCCCGATGCGAAGTTCCTCGGGATCCGCGCCAAGGACTTCCGCGAGTGCGGCCTCGATGACGCCGTGAAGATCGACCTCACCGACAACGACATCAAGCGCGCGCGGGAGATCCTCGCCTACCCGTGGTTCGAGGGTCACCGCGGCTGGCAGAAGGAGATCAACGCGCTCCTCTCAAACGGCTTCAAGATGGAAGTCGAGTCGTTGATCACCAAAGACATCTCCTACGTCACGGAAACCTACGTGCCCGAGCGGCTGAAGAGCCGCGATTGGCTCGAGTGATCTCCCGCGAGGGCTGAGACGCATTCCGGAACGCCGCGCGATTCACTCGCGCGGCGTTTCTCCAAAGGGAGCGGCCGCAGCCGCGACCGCTCAAAGACGAGCGGCTGAAGAGCCGCGATTGGCTCGAGTGATCTCCCGCGAGGGCTGAGACGCATTTCTCCAAAGGGAGCGGCCGCAGCCGCGACCGCTCAAAGACGAG